>NZ_JBUZNP010000004.1:0-325854 GCF_055326215.1 Tessaracoccus pujii
GCGACGAGACTCACACATAGTCCCCGCGTACGTAGGGGCCGTGCCTCACACACTTTTCCCCGCGAACGTGGAGGCTGGCCACGATGGGGTGTGGAGGTTGAGGAGAAGCTGTCGATGGCAGCCCGGTTCGAAGTCACGAAGAAGTACGCCCAGGCCTACGCCGCGGCCCCGAGGAAGGGCAAGAGCGTGATCCTGGACCACGTGGTCGAGGTCACCGGCTGGAACCGTGATCACGCCCGTCAACAGCTGGTCGCCCGGCTGAAACAGGCCCCCGGTCGGGCGGTTGCCACCGTCGCAGTGATCGACCGCCGCAAGACCAAACCGCGGAAGTACTCCTACGATGCGATCAAGGTCCTTCAACTGGTCTGGGCCACTGCCGGGGGCAGCTGCGGCAAGTACCTCGCTGTTGCGATGACCGACTGGCTCGACGCAATGGAAACCGAAGGCTCCCTGGTCTCCGGCCAGGATCGGTACAGCGCTGAGGTCAGAGCCGAACTCGAGTCGATGTCGCCGGCCACGATCGACCGCTACCTGGCCCCTGCCCGAGCCACAGACCCACTCCGCGGGAAGTCCGCCACGAGGCAGGGAAGCCTGCTTCGCAACTCGATCCAGATCCGCAAAGCCGGTGACGAGGTCGAAGCCGAACCCGGGTTCTTCGAGGTCGACACCGTCGCCCACTGCGGCCCCACCCTGCAAGGAGAGTTCGCCCGCAGCGTCAACTTCACCGACATGCACACCGGCTGGACCTTCACCCACGCGATCCGCAACAACGCCCACATCCACATCCGGAGCGCGTTCGACCTGCTCATCGACCAGGTACCGTTCGCCGTGACCGGCATCGACAGCGACAACGGCTCTGAGTTCATCAACCACCAACTCATCGACTGGGCCGGCCAACGCGACGTGTTCTTCACCCGCTCAAGGCCCTACAAGAAGAACGACCAGGCCACCATCGAGTCGAAGAACAACCACCTCGTGCGCCGCTACGGCTTCTACCACCGCTACGACACCCCTACCGAGCTGACGCTGCTCAACCAGCTCTGGACCCTGGTCAACGACCGACTCAACTTCTTCACCCCGACCAAGAAACCCGTCGGCTGGTCCACCGACACCATCGGGCGACGCAAGAGGCTCTACGACCAGCCCCGCTCCCCGTATCAGCGGCTGCTGGCCGCCGGCGTCCTCAGCTCCGCCCAAGAAGCCGAACTCGCCGCCTACAAAGCCACCCTGCAACCCGCCGCGATCGCCCGCGCCATCACCGAGATCCAACACGAACTCACCCGACTCGCCGCCGGGAAAACACGGCGACTCCAAGACCAGATCACCTGGAAAGCACCCACCCCCGGTGTCCTCAAGACCCGAGCCAGCTAACCCGTTACACGGGGAAAACTATGTGAGGCACGGCCCCCCACTATCCGGGGACTTGACAGTGAGGCACCACGATCAGGCGAAGGCGCGCCCGGCGCCTTGCGCACGGGCCGGGTCACGCGAGGCCCCCGGGCGCCTGCGTCGGCCCCGTCCATCCCAACCCTAGCGCCTGACTACGCCTTGAGGACGGTGGATTTGAGGGGGTCCGCCCAACGGGACACCACAGGGGGTCTAACGTATTGGCCATGGCCTCAAAGACGAGTCCCCAGATCGCCATCACGGCACCCAGCGACGTCCGTAACGTCGTCCTCGTGGGAGCCAGTGGCTCGGGCAAGACAACCCTGTTCGAACATCTTCTGCGCGCCCGCATCGAGGGCTACCGCGGGGAGAAGGAGACACCGGAGAGGGGGGCATCGCTGACCTTGGCCGCCATCCCCACCAACGACGTGCAGATCAATCTGCTCGACGCGCCCGGGCACGCGGAATACATCGGTGAGTTGCGCGCCGGCCTCCGGGCCGCGGACGCGGCGATCTTCGTCGTCGCGGCCGGCGAGGACATCGACGCCAGCACCGTCGCGCTGTGGCACGAGTGCCAGAGCGTCGAGATGCCCCGGATCATCGCCATCACCAAGCTGGATCAGGGGCGTGCGGACTTCGACCACATGGTCTCGATCGTCCAGGACACCTTCGGCGTGAACATCATCCCCGCCCTCATCCCCCTCGAGGTGGGCGGGGAGAACGTCGGCAACCTGTCGCTGCTCAACAAGCGCGCCCACGACTACTCGTCGGGCACCAGGACGTCGCGGGACGCCACCGAGGAGGAGCTGGCACTCATCGACGAGCGCCGCGCCCCCCTTCTGGAGGCCATCATCACCGAGGTCCAGGATGAAGACCTGATGGAGCGCTACCTCGAGGGCGAGGAGCTGGCCGCCGAGGAGGTGCACGCCGCCCTGCTGGCCGCCGTCGAGTCGGGGCGCTTCTTCCCCGTCCTCCCCGCGCACACCACCTCCGACAAGGGAACCGAGGAGCTGCTGCGCTGGATCGAGCGCGGGTTCCCGGCCCCCGCGTCGCACCACATTCCCCAGATCACCACCCCCAACGGCGCCACCCTGCCCGCTGCCACCGGCGATCCCCAGGGCCCGTTGATCGCCCAGGTCATCCGCACCACGTCGGACAACTTCGCCGGCCGCACCAGCCTGGTCCGGATCTTCAGCGGGTCGCTGCGGGTCGACGATGTCGTCCACGTCTCGGGGCACCGCGAGCTGTTCGGCGCGGACGCCGACCCGATGCATCCCGACCACGACGACGACGAGCGCATCGGCCCGATGAGCATCACCCTGGGCGGCGAGATTCTCGCCAAGCCCGTGGCTGTCGCGGGCGAGATCGTCGCGGTGACCCGGCTCTCGAAGGCGGAGACCGGGGACACGCTGTCAGATCCCGCCCGCCCCGCACTGCTGCCGCCCTGGTCGCTGCCCACGCCCCAGCTGCCTGTCGCCATCCATGCGGCCAGCCGCGGCGACGAGGACAAGCTCGCCTCCGCGCTGCACCGCCTCGCGCTGGAAGACCCCACGGTCCATCTGGAGCGCAACGCGGGCACCGAGCAGCAGTTGTTGTGGGTGATGGGCCAGGCACACAAGGAACTGCTGTTGGCGCGGCTCCGGGACCGCTACCAGGTGGGCTTCAAGGAGGAGCCGGTACGGGTGGCGCTGCGGGAGACGTTCGTGGCGCCGTCGAGGGGTAAGGGCCGCCACGTCAAGCAGTCCGGCGGGCACGGGCAGTTCGCGGTCTGCGACGTCGAGGTGGAGCCGCTCCCCCGCGGCGGCGGCTTCGAGTTCGTGGACAAGGTGGTCGGTGGCTCGGTGCCGCGCGCCTACATCGGCTCCGTCCAGAAGGGCCTTGAGCAGCAACTGGCGCACGGCACCACCTTCGGGATGCCGATGGTGGACGTGCGGGTGACCCTCCACGACGGCAAGTCGCACTCGGTGGACTCCTCCGACATGGCGTTCCAGGTGGCCGGCCAACTCGCCCTCCGGGACGCGGCCGGTCCCGGGAAGGTGGGCCTGCTGGAGCCCATCGACCGCGTGCGGGTCACCACGGGCGACTCGTTCATGGGCTCGGTGCTCACGGATCTCGCCGGCCGCAGGGCCCAGGTGCAGGGCAGCGACCTCGACGGGCACGGCCACGCCACCATCGAGGCGCTGGTTCCGCAGAGCGAGCTGGTGACCTACCCGATCGACCTGCGTGGCGTCGCTCAGGGCACGGGCAGCTTCACCCGCGAGTTCCACGGCTACGAGTTGATGCCTCAGGAGCTCTGGCCGAAACAGTGACGCTGGTCCGGCTCGACGCTGGGGTCACCCCTCGTCGAGCCGGACGCGGCACCCGCCTCAGCGTCGCCGGGACAACGCCACCGCGACGGCGTCGAGCAGCGCGTCGGCGACCTCACGCTTGCTGCCCGCCGTCTCAGCCACGACACGGTCGTCGCTGTCGAGGATGATCAGCCGATTGTCGGCCGCCTCGAAGCCCTTCTCCCACCCCACCTCGTTGACCGCGAGCAGGTCCACGTCCTTGCGACGGCGCTTCCGCACGGCCCGCGCCAGCAGTTCCCCGCCCGTGGCCGTCTCCGCCGCGAAGGCCACCACGACCTGCCCCGGACGGCGTCGGGCCGCCAGCCCTGCGACGATGTCCTCGTTCTCCACCAGCGTCAGGACGGGGGCGCTGCCCGCCTCCTTGGTCAGCTTCCCCTCCGATACCTCCGCTACCCGGTAGTCGGCCACCGCGGCGGCCATGATCACCACGTCGGCGTCCGTCGACGCCCCCGTCATCACGGCGGACAGCTCGGCCGCGGACCCCGCCGTCGCGATCTCGATCCCCGGTCGGCGCGCCTCGCGCAACACCTCGCCTTCGATGTTGCAGGCCGCCAGCAGCACTCTGGCCCCGCGGGCGGCGGCCGCGGCGGCAAGCGCCACGCCCTGGCGTCCACTCGACCGATTGCCCAGGAACCGCACCGGATCGATGGGCTCCCGGGTCCCGCCGGCGGACACTGCGACGGTCATGCCGGCCAGGTCCTGGCCGGACGCCAGCAGCGCGTTAGCCAGGTCGTGGATCTCCTCCGGCTCGCTCATCCGGCCCGGTCCGGAGTCACCGCCCGTGAGCGGACCCACGGCCGGCCCCACCACGTGCACGCCCCTGGAGGCCAGCGTCGCCATGTTGGCGACCGTCGCCGGGTGCTGCCACATCTCGGTGTGCATGGCCGGCGCGACGAGCACCGGCGCGCGCGTTGCCAGCAGGGTGGTGCCCAGGAGGTCCGAGGCCAGGCCCGCAGCCATGGATGCGATGGTGTTGGCGGTCGCGGGAGCCACCACCACCAGGTCGGCGCGCTGCCCGAGCGCCACGTGCCGCACCTCCGGAACGTCGTCGTGCACCGACGTGGTGACCCGGTTGCGCGAGATGGCCTCCCAGGTGGGCAGGCCGACGAAACGCAGGGCATCCTCGGTGGGGACGACGTGCACCTCGTGACCGTCGAGGACGAACAGCCGCACCAGGTGGACCGATTTGTAGGCGGCAATGCCGCCCGTGACTCCCACGACGATGACCATGCGCCGATTCTCTCAGGTTCGACGCCCGTACCGTGGGTCTCGTCTAACCCCCGGTACGCTTCGCGGCATGTGCACGGTGGTGATCAGGGTCCCGGAGCCAGGAGTCGGCCCGGTCCGGGTACTGGCGGTCCGCGACGAGGACCCGCTCCGGCCGTGGCGCCCCCTCGGCGCCTGGTGGCCGGGCCGGCCGCAGGTACGCGGGGTGATGGACGAGCTGGCCGGCGGCGCCTGGCTGGCCGCTGATGACCACCGGCTCGCCGTCCTCCTCAACCGCGCCGGCGGCACGGACGTGGAGCGGCCCACCTCCCGCGGTTCACTGGTGCTGGACTCCCTGGCAGGACGCCCCCTCCCCCGTCCGCTCACCACGCTGGGGTTCAACCTCGTGGAGGCGAACGCCGCAGGCGCACGGGTCACCTCGTGGGAGGGCGGGGAGCCCCGGGTGACGGACCTGGTGCCGGGCACACACATGGTGGCCCACGACGACGTCGACGATCCCGCCACGGCGCGCATCGCCGCCTGGCTGGGGGCCTTCGCCGCCACGCCCACCGTCGACGCCCCCGCCGGCCCATGGTGGTCCGGATGGATGGCGGTGCTGGAGGACAGCGCCCGGCTCGACGCCGGCGACGACCGCGCCATCATCCGCGACAACCGTCCCCACGGATACCCCACGCTCAGCCTGCTGGTGGCCGTCGCCTCGGTGGACGGGGACGGGGTCACGGTCTCGACGGACACGCTGACGCGTCCCGGCCGGTGGAACCAGCCGCGCCTCTGAGAAGGGCGGGGCGCTGAGTCGGGTTGTCTAGCCGCGCCCAGGGCGGCCCGGTCCGGGTCCGCTCAGAAGATGCCGCCGTTGTCCACGATGCGCTTGCCGAACGGGAAGCAGGTCACGGGGATCATCTTGAGGCTCACGTAGGCGTTGGCGATGCCGACGATGGTCAGCGCCTGCGCCAGCGCCGCGGCCACGTGGGCCAACGCGAGCCACCATCCGGCGATGAGGAACCAGATCACGTTCATGATGGCGGAGCCGGCGCCGGACCCTGGCTTGGGGACGACGCTCTTGCCGAACGGCCACAACACGTAGCGGGCCATCCGGAAGGACGCCACGCCCACGGGGATGGTGATGATGAAGATGCAGGCGATGACGCCCGCGAGGAAGTAGCCCAGCGCGAGCCAGAACCCTCCGAGGACGACCCAGATGATGTTGAGCAGTGTGCGCATGATCCTTCTCCTGCTGCGTGGACGGTGACACCACAAGGGTAGGCGCTGCCCGGAGCACCCCGCGGCGGGTAGTGGGAGACGACCACTAGGCTGGTCCGGTGGATCCGTTGCCCCCTCGCCTGCGCCGTGACGTGGTCAGCTTCGTCCGCCGGAGCGCCCGGATGAACGAGTCGCAGGCGAAGTCCTGGGAACGACACCGCGGGCACTACGTCATCGAGGTGCCCCGCGGCCACCTGTCCACCTCCCTCGCCGACGGCGCCACCGTCGACTGGGCGGCCGAGTTCGGGCGCGAGGCGCCGTTGATCGTGGAGATCGGTTCCGGCGCCGGTGAGTCGCTCACAGCCATGGCTGCGCGGCACCCGGGTTCGGACGTGGTGGCCTTCGAGGTGTTCGAACCGGCGGTCGCCTCCACCCTGGGCCGCCTCGCCCGCGACGACGTCAGCAACGTGCGGATCGTCGTCGCTGACGGAGCCCAGGGCCTGCGGCAGTTGTTCGCCGACGGCTCCGTGGGCGAGTTGTGGACCTTCTTCGCAGACCCCTGGCACAAGAAGCGCCACCACAAGCGGCGGCTCGTGGGCCCGGACTTCGCCGACGTGGTCGCGGCCAAGCTGGCTCCCGGTGGGCTGTGGCGGCTGGCGACGGACTGGGAGGACTACGCCCTCTGGATGCGGGACCACCTCGACGCCGCGCCCGGTCTCGCCAACGTCCACGACGGCTGGGCCCCGCGGCTGGCCGAGCGACCCCTCACGAAGTACGAGGCCCGCGGACTCGCGGCCGGCCGCCGGGTGTACGACCTCACCTATCGGAGGATCGATGCGGCTTAGGCTGGACGTCGCCTACGACGGCACGCACTTCCACGGCTGGGCCACGCAGCCCGGCCTCCGGACCGTGCAGGGCGTGGTGGAGGAGTGGATCGGGCAGGTGCTGCGCCTCCCCGCGCCGCCCCTGGTGATGGCGGCGGGGCGCACCGACGCCGGCGTCCACGCCCGCGGCCAGGTGTGCCACGTGGATCTCCCAGCCGCAGTCATCGAGACCGGGCTCCCCGCGCGGCGCAGGCGCACCGACGTGCGCGCGCTCCCCGGGGAGGCGCCAGACCGCTTCTACGACGAGCTCCTCCGACGCCTCCGCCGCGCGCTCCCCGCCGATGTCGTCCTCCGATCCGTCTCCCCCGCCCCGGCCGGATTCGACGCCCGCTTCTCGGCGATCTGGCGGCGCTACTGCTACCGGATGCTGGACGCCACCACGCCCCCGGACCCGCTGCTCCGCGGGCACGTCGTCGCCCTGCGTCACGCCGTGGACATGGAGGCGTTCAACACCGCCGCCGCGTCGCTCCTGGGGCTGCGGGACTTCGCGCCCTTCTGTAAACCCCGGGCCGGCGCCACCACCATCCGCGACCTCAAGCAGCTCAGCGCCGTCCGGCACGCCGACGGGCTGATCGAGGTACACCTCCTGGCCGACGCGTTCTGCCACTCCATGGTCCGGTCCCTGGTCGGTGCGCTGAGCGCCGTCGCCGGAGGCCGCCGCGACCTCGCCTGGCTGCACCGCGTCGCCTCCCAGCGCGCCCGGCACGGCGAGGTGCTGGTGATGCCCGCGCGCGGGCTCACGCTGGAGGAGGTCGGCTATCCGCCGGATCAGGATCTCGCGGCGCGTGCTCTCGCGTCCCGCGCCATGCGCACCCTGGAGGACGAGTGAGCCATTACTTCCACACGCCGACCGGACCGGTCACGACGAGGCAGATCACCGCGACCATCTGGGACCACACCCTCACGTTCACCACCGCAGGCGGGGTGTTCTCCGGCGCCCGGCTCGACCCCGGCACGGCCGTGCTCCTGCGCGCGTTCGAGCCGCCCGAGACGGGCCACCTCCTGGACCTCGGATGCGGGTTCGGGCCCATCGCGGTGGCCCTTGCCGTCGCGTCGCCGGACGTCACGGTGGACGCCGTGGACGTCAACGCGCTCGCCGTCGACCTCACCACCACCAATGCGGCCCAGTCAGGGGTCGCGGACCGGGTACGCGCCACCGTCCCTGAGGGCGTCGCACCGGAGGCCCGCTACACCCAGATCTGGTCCAACCCCCCGATCCGCATCGGCAAGGAGGCCCTGCACGCGCTGCTGCTCACCTGGCTTCCCCGCCTCACGCCCGACGGTGTGGCCCGGCTGGTGGTGAGCAAGAACCTCGGTGGGGACTCGCTGCAGCGCTGGCTCATCGACCAGGGGTACCCGACGGAGCGGATCACCTCGGCGAAGGGCTTCCGGATCCTCGAGGTGTCACACGCCTCTCCGCCCGAGTGACCTCCCGCCCGCCGCCGGCGTGGCAGGCTGGTGCGGGGAGGGAGCAACTCATGTACCGGCCAGCGCTGCAACTCACGTTCGACGCCACCTCGCCCAGGCGGCTCGGCCTCTTCTGGGTGGAGGCCCTGGGATACGCCGTCGACCCCCCGCCGGGAGGCAGCATCGGCCCGGCGGACGTGACTGTCGCGGCATGGCTGGACTTCCTGGCCGTCTCCGGGCTTCCCGAGGAGCGCTGGGACGACGCCATGGCCCTCGTGGACCCGGACGGCGCCCGCCCCCGCATCTTCATCCAGAAGGTGCCGGAGCCCAAGACGGCCAAGAATCGCCTCCACATCGACGTCCGCGCCGGCGAGGGCCTGCGCGGCGACGAGCGCATGGCCGTCCTCGAGTCCGAGGCGAGTCGGCTCGTCGGTCTGGGCGCCTCCCAGGTCCAGCGTTTCGAACCGGACCCGCCGATGAGCCACGGCTTCATCGTGATGCGGGATCCCGAGGGCAACGAGTTCTGCCTCGACTGACCGTCCGCGGCATAGTTGAAGCACGAACTATTTTTACGGCATAGGATGGCTCTGTCAGCGCGCCCCAGGGCGCGAGTCTTCAGCTGAAGGAGCGAGCTATGACCTACACCCTCCCGGACCTCGACTACGACTACAGCGCGCTTGCGCCCCACATCGCCCCCGAGATCATGGAGCTGCACCACAGCAAGCACCATGCCGCCTACGTCAAAGGCATCAACGACGCGCTCGAGCAGCTTGCCGCCGCGCGCGACAAGGGCGACCTCGGCGCCGTCAACAAGCTGAGCAAGGACGCCGCGTTCCACCTCGGCGGCCACATCAACCACTCGGTGTTCTGGAAGAACATGTCGCCCGACGGCGGCGGCCGCCCCGACGGCGAGCTCGCGTCCGCGATCGACGAGTACTTCGGCGGCTTCGACGCCTTCCAGAAGCACTTCAACGCGGTGGCCAACGGCATCCAGGGCTCCGGCTGGTCGATGCTCGTGTGGGACACGCTCGGCCAGCGGATGAACATCAACCAGCTGTTCGACCAGCAGGGCAACCTGCCGGCCGGCCAGATCCCGCTGCTGCAGCTGGACATGTGGGAGCACGCCTTCTACCTGCAGTACAAGAACGTCAAGGGCGATTACGTCAACGCCTGGTGGAACGTGGTCAACTGGGCCGACGTCACCGAGCGCTTCACGAAGGCGCAGGCGGCCTCGGCCGCACTCGCCTGACGCGAACCGTCGCACGCGAGGAGGGGCCCCGGGGAGATCCCCGGGGCCCCTCCTCGCCTTGTCGTGCCTCAGTCGAGCAACGTGCGGTCAGCCAGCGTCGCGCCCTTGATCTTGGAGAACTCTGCGAGCAGGTGATCGGCGGTGATGTGCTTCTTCTCCGCCTCGTCCACCTCCAGCACCACCTTGCCCTCGTGCATCATGATCAGCCGGTTGCCCAGTTCGATGGCCTGGTGCATGTTGTGGGTGACCATCAGAGTGGTCAGCCGATGCCGGGCCACGGCCTCTCCGGTCAGCCGGGTGATCAGCTCCGCCCGGGACGGGTCCAGTGCGGCCGTGTGCTCGTCGAGCAGCAGGATCGACGGTTGGGCGTAGGTGGCCATGAGCAGGCTCAGCGCCTGCCGCTGCCCGCCGGACAGCATGCCGACGCGCATCTGCAACCGGTCCTCGAGGCCGAGCTCCAGCGTCGCCAGAGCCTCGCGGTACAGCGCGCGTTTGGGCTTGGTGACGGCCATGCCCAGGCCGCGGCGCTTGCCGCGCTCGAACGCGATGGACAGGTTCTCCTCGATGGTGAGATGCGGGGAGGTTCCGGCCATCGGGTCCTGGAACACGCGCGCCACCCAGCGGGCCCGGCTGTGTTCCGGCATCCGCGTGACGTCGCGGTTGTCGATGACCACCTGGCCGCCCTCTGCCAGGTAGCGTCCTGCGACGACGTTGAGCATGGTCGACTTGCCGGCGCCGTTGGAGCCGATGACGGTGACGAAGTCTCCCTCGTGGAGCGTGAGCGTGAGATCGTCGAGCGCCACGCGCTCGTTGACGGTGCCCGGGAAGAACCGCTTGGTGACGCCTACCAGCTTGAGCATCAGGCCACCGCCCCCTCTGCCAGCGCCTTGCCGCGCCGACGCTGAGAGCGGAAGCGCCGCAGCGGACCGGACGCGGGCACCACGAGCGCGAGCACCACGAGGACAGCCGAGACCAGCTTCATGTCGTTGGGGTTGAAGCCGTTGTTGAGCGCGATCTGGATCACCCCGCGGTAGATCAGCGAGCCGAGCGCTGCCGCCATCACGGCCTGCCACACGGCCGTCAGGCCGAAGATGGCCTGACCGACGATGACTGAGGCGAGGCCCGCGACGATGAGGCCGATGCCCATCGAGATGTCGGAGAACCCCTGATACTGCGCCACGAGGGTGCCGCAGAGCGCGACCAGCCCATTGGAGAGCATGAGGCCCACGATCTTGGTCATGCCGGTGTTGATGCCCTGGGACTGTGCCATCAGCTCGTTGTCGCCGGTGGCGCGCATGCCCACGCCGTAGCTGGTGCCCAGGAACCAGTAGACCAGCGCGCCGATGACGACGACCACGACGGCGAAGAGCGCCACGGACACCCACGTCCCGAGGACCCGATCCGCCCGCAGCCCGGAGAACAGGGTCTCCTGGCGCAGCAGCGGCACGTTGGCCTTGTTGCCCATGATCCGCAGGTTGATGGAGTAGAGAGCGATCTGCGTGAGGATGCCCGCCAGCAGCGGGTTGATCTTCCCCCAGACGTGCAGGAGGCCCGTGACGGCTCCGGCGATCATGCCGGCCACCACGCCCGCGACCATCGCGAGTGGGATCGGCGCCCCGTTCACGATGAGGATGGCGCAGGTGGCCGCCCCCGTCGTGAACGAGCCGTCCACCGTGAGGTCCGGGAAGTCCAGGACCCGGTAGGTGAGGTACACCCCCAACGCCATGACGGCGTAGAGGAGCCCGATCTCAGACGCGATGATCATCGTGCTGGTCGTCTCAGAACTGCTTGGTGGCGCGCGAGACGATGGCCTCGGGCAGCGTGAGGCCCTGCTTCAGGGCCGCATCCACGTTGACGAAGAGGTCGAACTCCTTCTGGGTCTCCACCGGGATGTCGGAGGCAGGGGTGCCCTCGAGCAGCTGCAGGAACACCGCGGCGGCGTCCTTGCCCTGCTGGGTGTAGTTCACCGAGAGCCCGGCGGCGGCGCCGCGCTCCATCGTCGACTCATCCGAGGCGAAGACGGGCTTCTGCTTCTGCTCGGCCACCTGGATGAGCGACTCGGCAGCGGAGACCACCGTGTTGTCGGTGGGGATGAGGTACGCGTCGACGTCGAGCGACTCGGCGGCCTGCTGCACCTCCGAGGAGTTGGTGACGGTGGCCGTCATGATCTCGATTCCCATCTCCGCGGCCGCCTCCTCCGCCTCGGCGACCTGCACCTCGGAGTTGACCTCGCCGGAGGAGTACACGATGCCGACGGACGCCACCTCGGGCAGCGCCTCCTTGATCAGCTCGAGCTGCTCCTTCATGGGGTTGAGGTCCGACACGCCGGTGATGTTGGCGTCAGGTGCCTCCCAGGAGGTGACGAGGCCGGCCGCGACCGGGTCCGTCACTGCGGCGAACACGATGGGCCGGTCGGTGATCACGTTGGCCAACGACTGCGCGGTGGGCGTGGCGATGGCGAGGAACCCGTCGTAGTCCGACGACGCGAAGGTGTTGGCGATGCTGGTGAGCGTCGACTGGTCTCCCTGCGCGTTCTGCAGGTCGAACTCCACGTTCTCACCTTCGACGTAACCGGCCTCGGCCAGCGCGTCGATGAAGCCCTGCTGGGCGGCGTCGAGCGCGGGGTGCGCCACGATGGTGGCCACGCCGACCTTGATCGACTCCGGCGCGGCCTGGGTCGACGCGGCGGCCGAGCTGGAGGCGGCCGATGCGGCGGGTGAGCCGTCAGAGGACGAGGTGGGCGTGGTGGAGGCGCCACCACAGGCGGTGAGGGCGAGGGCGCCGACGGCACCCATCGCGAGGGCCTTGAGCTTCATGATTCTCCTTGGAGGGGGTTCGCAGATGGCTAAGCGTAGTTTTCCGGCGCGGATCGCTCCGACGCCGTCCACGTGTCAGTAGGTGGTGGCGGCGTCGTCGAGCACGTCGTCGGGGAGGGTGATGCCCATCCGCTCCGCGGCCCCGGGATTGACGACGAGCTCAAGCGTCTGCTGCAGCTCGACGGGGGTCTCCGCCGGATCGGCCCCCTCGAGAATGCGGGCGATGATGCCGGCGGTCTGCACCCCTTGGGCCTTGTAGTCGGTGGCCAGCGCCGCGGCCGCACCGCGCTCCACGGAGTCCGGGTCCGACGTGACGAGGAGGCGCTGGCGCTGCTCGGCCACCTGGATCATGGACTCCATCGCCGAGACCACCGTGTTGTCCACCAGCACGAAGTACGCGTCGACATCGAGGGATTCCGCGGCCTGCTGCACCTCGGAGGAGTTGGTGATGGTGGCGGTCTTCACCTCGATGCCGAGCTCGGCCCCGGCCTCGATGGCGGCCTGGGCCTGCACCTGCGCGTTGACCTCCGCCGACGAGTACACGATGCCCACGGACTGCACCTCGGGCAGGATCCGCTGGATGACGGCGAGCTGCTCGCCGGTGGGAAGCTGGTCGCTGGTGCCGGTGACGTTACCTCCGGGCGCCTCCAAGGATTCGACCAGGCCGGCGGCGACCGGGTCGGTGACGGAGGCGAAGACGATGGGCCGGTCCTGGATCACCTGGGCCAGCGCCTGGGCCGGGGGCGTCGCGATTGCCACGAACAGGTCCTTGTCCGACGCGGCGAACGTGTTGGCGATGGAGGTGAGCGTGGCCTGGTCCCCCTGCGGGTTCTGGAAGTCCAGCGTCAGGTTCTCGCCCTCGACGTAGCCGGCCTGGGCGAGTCCCTCCCGGATCCCCTCGTAGACGAGGTCCAGGGAGGGGTGCGACACGATGGTCACGGCCCCGATGGACACCGACGGCTTCTCCGACGCCGCGCTCCCGGAGACCGACGGCGCCGGCTCCGAGCCGGTGACGGCCGGTGTGGCGCCCACGGCGCACCCGCTCATCAGCAGCACTCCGGCCAGGGCAGCACCCGCTACCGCACGTCGCAACATCGCGTCTCCTCTCGACAGGTCGCTCAACCTTATCGGCGCGGAGCGACGGGACTGAAACCGGGCCCGGTTGGCCGGACCCCGGACAGCGTTGAAGGGGCCCCCGGAGGGACCCCTTCAACGCTCAGCCACTACTTCGCGTCGGTCTCCGCGACCTCAGCCTCGTCCGCCGCATCCTCGACCACGACCTCGTCGGCAGCGGCCTCCTCGACCTCGGCCTCGGCGGCCTCGTCGACAGCAGCGTCCTCGGACTCCGCGACCTCGGGCTCGGCGGCCACAGCTGCCGGCTTGGCCTCGGCCTTGGCGGCCTTCGGCTTCGCCACGACGGGCTCGGTGATGATCTCGATCACCGCGAGGGGCGCGTTGTCGCCCTTGCGGTTGCCGATCTTGGTGATGCGGGTGTAGCCACCCTCACGTCCCTCAAGGGTGGGCGCGATCTCGTCGAACAACCGACGCACGACGTCCTTGTCCGTGATGGACGTGAGCACCAGGCGGCGGGCGTGGAGGTCACCGCGCTTGGCCTTGGTCAGCAGCTTCTCGGCCAGCGGCTGCATGCGGCGGGCGCGCGTCTCCGTGGTGGTGATGCGGCCGTGCTCGAAGAGCTGGGTGGCGAGGTTGCGCAGGATGATGCGCTCGTGGGTGGGGCTGCCGCCCAGACGAGCGCCCTTGGTTGGCTTGGGCATGAGTCAATCTCCAGTTGTGTGCGGTGTGT
The DNA here is from genome assembly GCF_055326215.1 of Tessaracoccus pujii. Lineage (NCBI taxonomy): Bacteria > Bacillati > Actinomycetota > Actinomycetes > Propionibacteriales > Propionibacteriaceae > Tessaracoccus > Tessaracoccus pujii. The sequence continues at coordinate 14,322 of NZ_JBUZNP010000004.1, forward strand.
GGGCGGTCAGTACTGCTCGGTCTCGGCGAAGTCAACGTCCTCGTCGTTGTCCTCGTCGTACCGCTCGATGGCCTGCATCGGGTCGAAACCGGGGTGCGAGTCACGCAGAGCGAGGCCGAGTCCGGCCAGGGTCTCCTTGACCTCGTCGATGGACTTCGAGCCGAAGTTGCGGATGTCGAGCAGGTCCTCTTCGCTGCGGGCCACGAGCTCACCCACGGTGTGGATGCCCTCACGCTTGAGGCAGTTGTAGGAGCGCACCGACAGTTCGAGATCCTCGACGGGGAGGTTCAGCGACTCCGCGATCTGCTCGTCGACGGGCGACGGACCGATCTCGATGCCCTCGGCGTCCGTGTTGAGCTCGCGGGCCAGGCCGAACAGCTCCACGAGGGTGCGGCCGGCGGAGGCCATGGCGTCACGGGGCGCGATCGACGGCTTGGTCTCGACGTCGATGATCAGCCGGTCGAAGTCCGTGCGCTGCGCAACACGGGTGGCCTCGACCTTGTAGGTCACCTTGAGCACCGGCGAGTAGATCGAGTCCACGGGGATGCGGCTGATCTCGGCGTCGGGGTTCTTGTTCTGCACGCTGGAGACGTAACCGCGGCCGCGCTCGACCACCAGCTCCATCTCGAGCTTCCCGCTGTCGTTGAGCGTGGCGATGTGCAGCTCCGGGTTGTGGATCTCGACACCGGCCGGGGGCTGGATGTCACCGGCGGTGACGGTGCCGGCACCTGCCTTGCGCAGGTACATGACCACCGGCTCGTCCTCCTCGGAGGACAGCACGAGGCTCTTGATGTTGAGGATCATCTCGGTGGCGTCCTCGACGACGCCCGCCAACGTGGAGAACTCGTGCTGGTTGCCCTCGATCTTGATGCTGGTCACCGCGGCGCCAGGGATGGAGGAGAGCAAGGTGCGTCGCAGCGAGTTGCCGAGCGTGTAGCCGAATCCGGGCTCCAGCGGTTCGATGATGAACCGCGACCGGTACTCGGAGACGACCTCCTCGGCGAGGGTGGGGCGCTGTGCAATGAGCATATTCGTTAATCCTTCCCGCACCGACCGCAATTTGAGGGTGCGAAGCACGGGGGCTACGGCCGCCGTGCGCCCACGCTGCACCATGCAGCGCGGCCTGTATTCACTTGTTTCCGACAGTGGCACCCCTGTGACCGCTCCGCTCGCGGAGCCCGGTGAACCGCGACGAAGTCGCCTGGTTCACCGGAACAGCTAGCCGCGCGAGCGGAGCGAGCACGTTGGGGCCCACGGGGGCGAAGCCCCCGTGCGTTACTTGGAGTACAGCTCGACGATCATCTGCTCCTGGACGTCCACCACGATCTGCTCGCGGACGGGGAGCTGGTGCACGAGGATGCGCATCCGGTTGGGACGCGCCTCCAGCCATGCGGGAACCGAACGGTCGCTGTGGGTCTCACGTGCGATCACGAGCGGCGTCATGGTCAGCGACTTCTCGGCGACATCGATGATGTCGTGCGCGCGGACGCGGAACGACGGGATGTTCACGCGCTGGCCGTTGACCAGGAAGTGACCGTGCACGACGAGCTGGCGGGCCTGCCGACGCGTGGAGGCGAAGCCGGCGCGGTAGATCACGTTGTCCAGACGCGACTCGAGGATCTGAAGCAGACGGTCACCGGTCTTGCCGGGGGAACGGTCGGCTTCCTCGTAGTAGCGGCGGAACTGCTTCTCCAGGACGCCGTAGGCGAACCGGGCCTTCTGCTTCTCCTTGAGCTGCAGCGAGTACTCGGAGTCCTTGGTTCGGCCGCGGCCGTGCACACCCGGGGGGTACGGACGGCGCTCGAAGGCCTTGTCATTGCCGACCAGGTCAGTCCCGAGACGACGGGACTTCTTGGTCATGGGGCCGGTGTAACGAGCCATTATCTATGTGTCCTTTTCTCTCTCAGGCGATCAGACGCGACGGCGCTTGGGCGGGCGGCAGCCGTTGTGCGGCGTCGGGGTCACGTCAGAGATGGCGCCGACCTCGAGGCCGACGGAGCCGAGCGAGCGGATCGCGGTCTCACGACCGGAGCCGGGGCCCTTGACGAACACGTCGACGCGCTTCATGCCGTGCTCCATGGCACGACGACCAGCGGCCTCGGCGGCCATCTGCGCGGCGAACGGCGTGGACTTGCGGGAACCCTTGAAGCCGACGGTGCCGGCAGAGGCCCACGAAATCACGGCACCGGTGGGATCGGTGATCGAGATGATGGTGTTGTTGAACGTGCTCTTGATGTGCGCCTGTCCGGCCAGCACATTCTTCTTTTCCTTGCGGCGCACCTTTGTTTTGGAGGCGGCCGCCTTGCGGCTTGCAGTAGCCATTGAGTCTCTCTCCTAAGTCCTGCAGAGGGGCGCGGTTAGCGCGCCTTCTTCTTGCCAGCGACGGCCTTCTTCTTGCCCTTGCGAGTGCGCGCGTTGGTACGCGTGCGCTGACCACGGACCGGGAGACCACTGCGGTGGCGACGGCCCTGGTAGTTGCCGATCTCCACCTTGCGGCGGATGTCGGCGGCAACCGTACGGCGGAGGTCGCCCTCGATCTCGTAGTTGCCTTCGATGTGGTCGCGCAGGGCGACGAGTTGGTCCTCCGTCAGCTGGTGGACTCGGGTGTCGCCACTGACTCCAGTGGCGGCGAGGGTTTCAGCGGCCCGGGTCTTACCGAGACCGAAGATGTAGGTGAGTGCGACTTCCAGGCGCTTTTCACGCGGAAGATCAACACCGACGAGGCGTGCCATCAGGCGGTTACCTTTCTCAAGTTTCGGTCCTGACTCACTGCTGAGCCCGGTCGCGGACCGCGAAGGTGTGTGGCGTGACGCGTCCCCGCCGCCTGTGGTGCTCTGTGCACCGACGGGGCCCTGGCCTTCGCCCAGGGGTGGGGACCCCGGAGGGTCCTTGCAATCACGTTGATTTCAGTTGTCGGCGGAGTGGGCGATCGACCCGTCCCGCGGTGTTCTGCGTACCAGGGGCCTGGTGGCCCCGGGTCAGCCCTGACGCTGCTTGTGGCGCGGGTTCTCGCAGATCACCATCACACGACCGTGCCGGCGGATGACCTTGCACTTGTCGCAGATCTTCTTGACGCTCGGCTGAACCTTCATTCGAGCAACCTTTTCAATCGGCGACTGGGAGCGCGGACGCGCCCAATCTTGTGGTGGATGTGCTTGGCCGCAGAGCCGGGCACGCGTGCGTGACCGGGCATAGACGACCGACGCACCACTCTACGCGACGGGGTCACGGTTCGCCAAAACGGGTGGTGCCGGGACGGTCTCCCCCGCCTGCGCGGCCCGGGCATGAAAAAAAGGGCGCCGCCGTCACCGGCGATGCCCTTCCCAGTGGGGTGCGGCCGTGGCCGCAGCGCTCACTTGTGACGGTAGACGATGCGACCGCGCGTCAGGTCGTAGGGGGACAGCTCCACGACGACGCGGTCCGCGGGCAGAATGCGGATGTAGTGCTGGCGCATCTTGCCGCTGATGGTCGTCAGGACCTTGTGGCCATTGGCCAACTCCACGCGGAACATCGCGTTGGGCAGGGCCTCGACCACGGTGCCCTCGAGCTCGAGGGCTCCTTCTTTCTTCGCCATGTACTCTCTTTCATTACCCCGGCTCACCCACTGCGCGCCGGACAGTACCAATCGGACATTCTACGCTGCCGCCCTCGCTAGGCCAAACATCGCCGTCTCCGTTGGTGGATACGCTGTGCCCATGAGCTACTTCGCCGTGCAGTACACCTACGCAGACGACACCGCCGGCCTCGACGCCGAGCGCCCGAGCCACCGCGCCTACCTCTCCACGCTCCTCGACGGGGCCCTGGTGACCAGCGGGCCCTACGTCGGCAGCAGCCTCCCCGGCGCGCTGCTGATCTTCAGGGCGGAGTCGGCGGACGAGCTCGAGGCGCTGCTGGACCGCGATCCGTTCTGGACGGCGGGGCTCGTCGCGGAGCGCTCCGTCGAGGAATGGAGCCCGGTCCTGGGGAGTCTCTCCGCGGGCTGATCAGCCCTGCAGCAGGGCCGCGATCGACGGGTGCGCCGCGGTGTAGCCCTCGAGGAGCGCCCTCCCGAGCCGCGGTGACCCCACCAGCGGGTGGATGGAGAATCCTTCCCACGCCTTCTCGGGGCTCCCGGTCAGCGCAGCCTCGGCGATCGCCTGCTCGGATGCCCGCAGCGTGCCCATCTGGCCGAGCTGCTGGAGGGTGAGCGGGGCCACGGGCAGGGGATGGACGCCCGACGCGTCGACGACGCACCCCACCTCCACGACCACGTCGTCAGGCAGGCCGGCCGCGGTGCGGACCCCGTCGGTGCGGTTGGCCACGTCGAGAATCATCCGCTCGGGCTCCCCCGTGGCCAGCGCCGTCATGAGCCGCAGGGCCACCTCCTGGTAGCCGCCTCCGGCCACGTCCTCGTCGCGCCGGGCCTCGTCGGCATCGCGGGCCTCGGCCATGTAGGAGGCCTCCCGCTCGCGGAGCGCCTCGCGCCACAGGCCGAGGGGGGACTCGCAGCACGCCACCTCGTCGTAGAACCGGCCCTGCTGGCGGTGCAGGTACTGGCCGCGGGTCTGGCTGGAGTCCCGGATGGTGCGGATGGCCTCGTCGGTCTTCCAGTAGTAGTACAGGTACTCGTTGGGCAGGGCGCCCATCGCCCGGACCCACGGCTTGCCGAGAAGCCGGGCCTCCTCGACGCCTTCCAGCGCCTCGTCCGAGGCCAGGAGCCCGGGAAGCCTGTCCACGCCGTCGACGCTCACCGACCGCAGCCACCCCATGTGGTTGAGCCCCACGTAGTCGTAGTCCACACGGTCGCGGTCGTGCTCGAGGGAGACCCCCAGCAGCCGCGACACCCGCTTCACCAGCCCGATGGGCGTGTCGCAGATGCCGACCACCCGGTCACCGAGAACCGCCCGCATGGCCTGGGTGACGATGCCCGCGGGGTTGGTGAAGTTGATCGTCCACGCCTCCGGCGCGACCTGCGCGATGACCTCCGCCACGTGCCTCATCACGGGGACGGTGCGCAGCGCGTACGCCAGGCCGCCGGGTCCGACCGTCTCCTGCCCCAGCAGGCCGAGATCGAGCGCGACGCGCTCGTCGCTGATCCTCCCCTCCGCCCCGCCCACCCGGATGGCGGCGAACACGAAGTGGGCGCCGGCGAGGGCGTCACGCAGGTCCGTGGTGACGCGCACGCGCGGCGGGTCCACCAGGCCCCGGGACTGTTCGGCGACGACGCGCCCGATGGCGTCCAGCCGGGCGGCCGACGTGTCGTAGAGCACCACCTCCGTGATGTCGACGGCGGGCCGACCGGCGGCCGCCAGGGCGTTGGTGGCCACGGCGTCGTAGATCAGCGGCACGCGGAAGCCGCCGCCACCCAGGATCACGAGTTTCATGACGGTGTGGACCTCCCGATCGCGCATGGCCTCCCGCCCGGAGACTCGCCAATGCGGGGTTCACAACCATGTCTTTAGTGGCAGTATCGAGCATATAGATGTCCGAGGAGGGACCATGACGCTTCGCCCGATCAACCGCCGCCACTTTCTCCACGGTGCCGGACTTGCCAGTGCCGCTGTGCTGGCCGCGTGCGCCCCGGGAGACTCACCCGCTCCCGCCACCACCGCCTCCGGGAGCGCACCGGCTCCCGCGCAGACCGACCCCGCCGCGCTGGGCGACGTCGAGCTCGTGGTGTGGGACCAGGAGGTTCGCGGCAGCCAGAACGACGCCCTCGTCGCGCTGATCGCGGCGTTCGAGGAGAAGTACCCCAACATCACGATCACCCGCACCAGCCAGTCGTTCGACGACCTCAAGGCCCAGGTGTCGCTCGCGCTCAGCGGCAACGACGTCCCCGACGTCGTGCAGGTCAACAACGCGCGGGGCGACATGGGCCAGTTCGTGAAGGCCGGACAACTGCTGGACCTCAGCCCCTACGCCACCCAGTACGGCTGGGAGGACCGCTTCCCCGCCTCCGTGCTCGGCAAGGTGCGCTACTCCACCGACGCCACGACCTTCGGTGACGGCAACCTCTACGGCCTCCCGCAGACCGGCGAGATCGTCGGACTGTTCTACTCGCAGGCAAAGCTCGACGCCATCGGCGGCCAGGCCCCGGAGACGTGGGAGGACTACCTCGCCCTCCTCGACGCGGCCAAGGCCGCCGGCGAGCAGCCGATGGTGCTGGGCAACATCGAGAAATGGCCCGCGCTGCACGTGTTCGGCCCCCTGCAGGCCCACTACGTGGAGCCCGACACGATCGTGCAGCTCGGCATGGGCAACGCGGGCGCCACCTGGACCGACGAGGCCAACGTCGCCGCCATGGAGCAGTTCGCCACCTGGGGCGCGGAGGGCAACTTCGGCACCTCCCCCAACGGCCTGGACTACGACGCCGCGTGGACCGAGTTCACCCAGGGCACTGGCGTCTTCCTCCCCGGCGGCTCCTGGCTGGCCACCGACATGGAGGCCGTCGTGGGTGAGGATCTGCGCTTCATGGCCCCGCCACCTGCGGTCGACGGGACGCTGGCCACCACCGGCGGCACCGGCATCCCCTTCTCCATCCCCGCCAAGGCGAAGAACCCCGTCGCCGCGGCCGCCTACATCGACTTCATCACCAGCGAGGAGGCGATGCAGGTCATCGCCGACAACGGAGGCATGCCGGTGCTCCGCACCGCCGAGCTCGCGCCGGCGTCGGGCGTGCAGAAGGACATCTACGAGGCCTTCGACAAGGTCTCGCAGGAGGGCACCCTGCTGCCCTACCTCGACTACGCGACCCCGTCGTTCAGCGACACCGCGGGCACCGGACTGCAGGAGGTCCTCGGTGGGCAGAAGTCGCCGACCGATGTGCTGGCTGATTTCGAGGCCGACTATCAGGCGTTCGTCGGCGGCTGAGCATGCGAGCCGCGACGAGGAGGCGGGGCAGGCCGTCGGCGGTCGTCCAGGGCCGGGTGACACCGTACCTCTACATCCTGCCCGCCTTCCTGGTCTACGGGCTCTTCCTGCTGTACCCCCTCGTCAGGGCCGCTCAGTTCTCCCTGTACGACTGGCCAGGGTTCGGACCCTCCCGGTTCGTGGGGCTCGGCAACTACGCCGACCTCCTCGGCGACAGTCGTTTCCTCGACGCGATCGCCCACGCCCTGACGCTGATCCTCTTCTACTCGATCATGCCGCTGGCGGTCGGCCTGGTCCTCGCCGCCATCCTGCGACGCGGCCAGGTGCGGGGCCTGGGCTTCTTCCGCGTGGTCATCTTCATGCCCCAGGTCATCGCCCTGGTGGTGGTGGCGGTCGCCTGGCACCAGATCTACTCCCCCAGCGGCATCCTCAACGACGCCCTCGCACTGCTCGGCCTCGGCCACCTGGCCCGCGGCTGGCTGGGTGATCCCACCCTCGCCCTGCCCGCCGTCGGCATGATCGGGTTCTGGCTGTCGACGGGCCTGGTGATGCTCCTGCTGCTGGCCGGCATGGGCCGAATCCCCAACGACCTGTACGAGGCGGCGCGGCTCGACGGGGCCGGGCCCGTGCGTGAGTTCTTCGCGATCAGCCTCCCCAGCGTCAAGGCCGAGATCACCACAGCCCTGGTGCTCACGGTCATCGCGGCGCTCAAGACCTTCGACCTCGTCTACGTCACCACCTCCGGCGGTCCGGGCACCGCCACCACCGTGCCGTCCTACGAGGTGTACAACCGGGCATTCAACCTCAAGGAGGTCGGCTCCGCATCCGCCGTGGCCATCGTGCTCACCCTCCTGGTGTTCGGCATCAACGTCGTCATCTCGCGCATCGGTGAGGAGAGGGTGATCGGGCGATGAGGGTCGGTGCGGGTGAGAAGGTGCTCAACTACGTGGTCCTGACGCTCTTCGCGGCGTACGCGCTGTTTCCCATCCTGACGATCGCGCTCACCGCGCTGGGCCCACAGAGCCGCGTGACGACGCCTGGCCCCCACTTCTCCAACATCGCCGACGCCTGGGAGATCGGCGGCTTCGCCGAGGCGCTCACCCGCTCACTCATGGTCGCGGTACTGGTCATGGGCGCGGCGCTGACCCTGTCGGTCCTGGCCGGGTACGCGTTCGGCACCATGCGCTTCACCGGCTCGACTGCGTTGTTCTACCTCTTCCTGCTCGGCCTCATGGTGCCGGCCGAGGCCATCATCATCCCGCTGTTCTTCGACCTGCGGACCGTGGGCCTCACGGACACGATCTGGGCCGTCGCGCTTCCCCAGATCGCGCAGTCGGTGGCGTTCGGCACGTTCTGGATGCGCGCCCAGTTCCGGGCCCTTCCACCCAATCTGATCGAGGCGGCCGCCATCGACGGGGTCACCGGCATGAGCACCCTGTGGCGGGTGGTCGTGCCGCCGTCGCTGCCGTCGATCGCCACTGTCGCGGTCCTGATGTTCATGTGGACGTGGAACGAGTTCCTCATTCCGCTGATCATGAGCCCGGGGGCCCGGTGGCGCACCGCCCCGCTCGGGCTGGCCATCTTCAAGGGCCAGTACACCGCGGACAACGCGCTGATCGCGGCGGCCGGGGTCATCATCGCCGCGCCCATCATCATCGTGTTCCTCCTGCTGCAGCGCTACTTCATCACCGGCATGCTGGAAGGAGCGGCCAAGGAATGACCGAGCACGACCACCCCCTGAGCAGCGACGTCACCGTGTGCGAGGAGTGCTCCCCCTGGGATCCGCTCGAGGCGCGGCGCAGCGCCGGCGATCCCCCGCTGGACGTCCTCACCACCGGCACCATCTTCTTCGACATCATCTTCACCGGTCTCCCCAGGCTGCCGGAGCCGGGGGAGGAACTGTACAGCGCGGGCATGGGCTCCTGCCCGGGCGGGATCGCCAACCTCGCGACGGCGGCGGCCCGGCTGGGCCTGCGCACAGGGCTGGTGGCCGGTTTCGGTGACGACGCGTACGGAGACTGGATGTGGGACACGCTGAGCGGGCAGGAGAAGATCGACCTCAGCGCCTCGCGTCGGTTCTCCAACTTCCACTCCGCGCTCACGGTGTCCATGGCCTTCCACGACGACCGTGGCATGGTCACCCACATGCATCCGCTGCCGGAGTCGCTGGAGGCGGACCTGCTGGCCGCACCGGCGGCCCGATCCGCCACCGTCGATCTCAGGAGTCCCGCCCCCTGGTGGAAGACTCTCAAGGACCGCGGCACGCTGATCTTCGCCGACGTGGGGTTCGACGAGACGGGGCACTGGGACCAGTCCGTCCTGCGCCTGCTCGAGGACTGCCACGCCTTCACCCCCAATGCGGTCGAGGCCCTGCATTACACGCGCACGGACAGGCCCACCGACGCCGTCCGCAGGCTGGCCGATCTCGTGCCCCTCGCGGTGGTGACCGACGGCGTGCGGGGCTCCTTCGCCATCGACCAGGCATCCGGCGAGGAGGCGTACTGCCCCGCCGTCGCGGTCGACGCCATCGATCCCACCGGTGCCGGGGACGTCTTCGCAGCCTCCATCCTGCTCGGCACCCTCGCGGGGTGGCCGCTCGAGGACCGCCTACGCTTCGCGGCGTTGAGCTCGTCCCTGGCGGTCAGGCAGTTCGGCGGATCGCTGGCGGCGCCAGGCTGGGGCGACATCGCGGACTGGTGGCGGCTCAACTCCGCCCGCGCCGCCGACGGCGACCTCAAGGCCGCCTACGTGCTGCGCGACTACGGCTTCCTCCACGATCTGCTGCCGGACCATCCCGTCCAGGGCGTCAGGAGGGCGCGCGGCACGTTCGCGATGGCATCCGACGCGGGGGCGAGACACCCGCACTGAGGGTCAGTCGACGTCGGCCGGGTCAGCCGTCCAGGTGTTGCAGTTGCCCAACGTGTCCGAGTAGAGCCCTCGCATCCCCCAGGAGGCCATCGAGTCCCGTGAGCCGTGGATGCCGTCCTCGATGACGGCACGCAGGTACGGCTCGAAGGAGTCGTAGACCTCGCGCGTCATCGTGAAGGACGAGTCCCGCGCGATCATCGCGTACGCAAAGCAGGTGGCCTGCAGTTCCAGGCGCCGCGCGGCCTCGTTGCCACCGGCCACATTGACTTCGGCGACGAACATCCCCGCCTCTGACTGCAGGTGGTGCCCGTACTCATGGCCGGCCATGTCCTTGACCCCGAAGTCGTGCCAGCTGGCCCCGTTCAGGGTGGCCTCGCCGAAGTAGATGGCGCCGCCCTGGGCGGAGCAGTAGAGGGCCGGGGCGGATACCTCACCACAGGGCGTGTCCACGGTGTCGCCGCCGTAGAAGTAGACCGGAACATCGCCCGTGCTGTGGCCGAGGGAGGCCATCGCGGGCCTCCATGCCGCCTGGATGCAGTCCATCTGGGCCACCGCCGCCTCCTCCAGTGCCGTCATGGTGGTCACGCTGGAGGGTTCGGGGCACCCGCGCATCGGGGGAACCGCTGTCGCGTACAACGGGTTCTGCTGCAGCGTGACCCAGTCCGGGTCCGTCGAATCGGGGGCGGGCAGCTGCGGCCACTCCCGGGCGGGTAGGCCGCGTTCGTCGGGCTGCGACGGTGCGACGGTGGGCGCCGCGCTGGGCGGCGGGGGCTCTTCGGGAGGATCCGACTGCACCGCCGAGGGAGGCCGCGCCGAGACGAGATCCGACAGGGCCCCCATCACGGACGCGACCGCCAGCAGACCCACCCCGGCGAACACAAGGAGCACCACCACCAGCACCCCGCCGGTGCGGGACCGTCGGGGCTGCGGCGGTGGCCACCCTCCGGGCGTCACGACACCAGCTCCGGCGCCGCGACCCACGTGTTGCAGTCTCCGAGCGTCTCGGCATAGAGCCCCCGGGCCCCCCAGTGCCGCATCGAGTCCCGGCTGCCGTGGACCCCGTCCACGAGCATGGTGTCCAGCCGGGCCTGCCAGGACGCCAGAGTCACGTCGTTGAAGGGCACCGCCGGGTTGTGGATGGTCATCAGGGCCGACCAGCAGGTGGCCTGGAGCTCCGCGCGGCGCTCCATCTCGGCCGACGGATCGAGGCTGATCTTCACGGCCGTGATCCCAGCGAGGTGCTGCAGATGGTGCCCGTACTCGTGGTTGACCATCTCGTTGACGGCCAGATCCCAGGTCTGGGCCATGTGGAAGTGGCCGTCTCCGAAGTGGACGGTCCCCTCGCCGGTGGAGCAGTAGAAGGCCGGGGCCTCCAGGTAGCCGCAGTCGCTGGCCGTGCCGGCGCCGTCGAAGAACTCCAGGGCCGGCTGCGCGTCGGGCCAGCCGATCTGCCGGAGGGTGGGCTGCCACGCGGCGTGGAGGCACTCCCACTGGCTCCTGACGGCGGCCTGCCAGGCCTCCCGCGACGCCGCGACACCCGGCGGTGGGCATCCGATCAAGGTCGCGGGCCGCACGTCATCGAGGGCGGTCCGCTGCGCCGCCGCCCAGGGGGACGCGGGGTCCGCGGGTGGCAGGGGCGCCCAGGACCGGTCGGGCAACATCCACTCGGCTGCTCCGGGCAGCGGGGCGGGGGACGCGATCACGGTCGCCGACGGCGACGTGGCGGCAGGTGCCGCGTCCGTCGAGGGCCACGAGCGGGACGCGACGGTGAAACCCGCGACGGTGAGCGCGGCGGCGACCGTCACGGCCAGTGCCGCGACCCCCACCTTCATCGCCGGCGTCATGCCCGGCTCGGGCGGCTCGTGATGCCATTCCTGCGTCACGGCACCTGCTCAGAGGAAGGCGACCATCAGCAGCAGCACGAGGATGCTCACCAGCGCCACCCCGACGACACCGACACCGACGGCCAGAGGAAGGAGGTTCCGGGACTCGGAGACCCGCCCCGCCGGAGTGCTGCCGCCCCGCGCCACGATGGCCGGCACCTCGGCGACGGCGGCGGGCAGCCGTTCGATGACCGGCACGAGGTCCCCCAGCGAGTGGGCGGCGTAGACCACATCCATCGCCTCGGCGTACTGCTCATGGGTGATGCGCCCGTCCGCGAACGCACCGTTGAGGCGAGCGGTCAGCGACTCGCGTTCCCGCTCGTCGACGGGGTCCGCTGCCCGCTGCAGGTACTTGGAGGACGGAGGGAGCGCCATGGGGCCATCATAGGCCGCGCCGCAAGCACCGGGCCCGCGTCCGACGGGGTGGGGCGCTCAGTCCGCCAGCGGCCCGAACAGGTCGCCCAGCCGCTCGGCACCGCCGTCGGGTTCGGTCAGCACCCAGAGGCCGTGCTCCGTGAGCGCCACCGTGTTCTCCCAGTGGGAACCCCGCGACGCATCCCTGCTCACCACGGTCCAGCCGTCGTCCAGCTCCAGCGTCTGATGCAGACCGGTGGTGAGCATCGGCTCGATGGCCAGAGCCATCCCCACCGCCAGCTTCGGGGTGGGGCGGCGGCGGTGCCAGTTCGGCACGTCGGGTTCCATGTGCATCTCCGAGCCGATGCCGTGGCCCGTGTACTCGCGCAGCGTGCCGTAGCGCACGGGCAGCGTCTTGACGTAGTCCTCGATGGCGCGCGAGACGTCACCCACCCGCCCACCGGCCCGCATGGCGCGGGCTCCCGCCCACATCGCCTCGCGGGTGGCCTCGATCAGCGCGACGTCCTCCGGGGCCGGCGCGCCGACGACGACGGTGCGGGCCGCGTCACCGTGCCAGCCCTCCACGATCGCGCCGAAGTCGATGGACACGACGTCGCCGTCTGCGAGCACCCGCTCGCCCGGGATACCGTGGACGAGCACGTCGTTGACGGAGATGCAGGCCACCCCGGGGAACCCGTTACCCCAGTCCGAGCCGTAGTCCAGGAACGAGGACTCCGCGTTGTTGCGGGCCAGGACGTCGCGGCCGATGGCGTCCAGTTCACCCGTGGTGATGCCGACGTCAGCGGCGCCGCACATGGCCTCCAGCCCAGCGGCGACCACCAGACCGGCCTTACGCATCAGGCGCAGCTCCGCGGCAGACTTCAGCTCGATGCTCACGGCGTGGTACCGGTGTGGGCGTCGACCATGTCGAACATGCGCTGCTGCACCTCGTCGACCGTGCCGGTGCCCTCGACGTCGACGAGCAGGTTCTTGTTCTCGTAGTGGAAGAGCAGGGGCGCCGTCTGGCCGGCGTAGACCTCCATGCGGCGGCGGATGGTGTCCGCGTTGTCGTCCGCCCGGCCCTCCTTCTCCGCGCGCGCGAGCAGGCGCTGCACCAGGGCCTCGGGCTCCACGTGCAGCGAGACGACGGCGTCGAGCTGCTCGCCGCGGCCGGCGAGGTAGCGGTCCAGGAAGTACACCTGGTGCATCGTGCGCGGGAAGCCGTCGAGCAGGAAGCCCGGCTCGCAGTCCGCGTCGCCGAGCCGGTCCGCGACGATCTCCTCGGTCACATCGTCGGGCACGTACTCCCCCGCGTCGATGATCTCCTTGACCTTGATCCCCAGCGGCGTCTGGGTCTTGATGTGATGCCTGAAAATGTCGCCCGTCGAGATGGCGGGGACGCCGTAGCGCTCGGCGAGTGCCGTGGCCTGGGTCCCCTTCCCTGCACCGGGGGCGCCCATGATCAGCAGCCTCATCGCAGGAACCCCTCGTAGTTGCGCTGCTGCAACTGGCTCTCGATCTTCTTGACGGTGTCCAGGGCCACGCCGACGATGATGAGGATGGAGGTGCCGCCGAACGGGAAGTTCTGCTGCGCACCCACCGCCATGAACGCGATGGTGGGGATCAGAGCGATGGTGGCGAGGTAGAGCGAGCCGGGAGCCGTCAGCCGAGACAGGACATAGGCCAGGTACCGCTCCGTGGGCTTCCCCGCACGGATGCCCGGGATGAAGCCGCCGTACTTCTTCATGTTGTCCGAGACCTCCTCCGGGTTGAAGGTGATGGAGACGTAGAAGTAGCAGAACGCGATGATCAGGAAGAACTGCGTCAGGTTGTACACCCAGGACTGCGCACCCTGGCCGGTGAAGTTCGCCTGGATCCACTGAGACACGACGCCGTCGGGCCTGAAGGTCGAGTACAGGACCGGGAGGTACAGCATGGAGGAGGCGAAGATGACCGGAATGACGCCGGACTGGTTGACCTTCAGCGGGATGTAGGTGGTGGACCCACCCACGAGGCGACGGCCCACCATGCGCTTGGCGTACTGCACCGGGATCCGCCGCTGACCCTGCTCCACCCAGATGATGCCCAGCATGACCAGCAGGCCGATGCCGATGACGAGGAAGAACAGGAACCAGCCCGTGACGCCCTCGTGGCTCTGCTTGATGGACCACAGGCCGGAGGGGAAGCTGGCCGCGATCTGCGTGAAGATCATGATGGACATGCCGTTGCCGATGCCGCGCTCGGTGATCAGCTCACCCATCCACATGATGATGCCGGTGCCGGCTGTCATCACGAGGACCATGGTGATGAGGGGCAGGAGCTCATCGGTGTAGAGGATCCCGTCACAGCCCTGGAACAGCTGCCCCGTGCGGGCGAGCGTGACGAACGCCGTCGCGTTGAGGACGGCCAGCACGAGGGTGAGGTAACGGGTGTACTCGGTGATCTTCTGCTGACCGGTGCCGCCCTCCTTCTTGAGGGCCTCGAGCTTCGGGATCACCACCGTCAGGAGCTGGAGGATGATCGACGCCGTGATGTAGGGCATGATGCCGAGCGCAAAGATCGTCAGCTGCAGTAGCGCGCCGCCCGAGAACAGGTTGATCATCGAATAGATGCCGGCGGAGTCCCCCTGCTCGGCCAGCGCCAGGCACTGGTCGATGCGCGAGATGTTCACATTGGGCGACGGGATGGTCGATCCCAGACGGAACACGACGATGATGCCCAGCGTGAAGAGGATCTTCTTGCGAAGATCCGGGGTCTTCAGCGCGTTGGCCAAGGCGGAGATCATCCGGCCCTACTTTCGGTTCGTTGACAACACGGCACAGTGCGCAGGAGGCACGGCAACCAGGGAAGCCTATCAAGCGGGCCACGGGCGCCAAAACGCCGGAGGCCGCGGTGAGCAGCTCGGGAACAAGGCCGACGGGGTGGGCCCGGAGAGTCCGAGCCCACCCCGTCGGTGGTGAATATGCGGTGGAACCGATTCAGAGTTCGGTCACCGAGCCGCCGGCGGCCTCGAGCTTCGCCTTGGCGGAGCCGGAGAACGCGTGGGCGGTCACGTCGAGCGCCACGTCCACGTCACCGTTGCCGAGCACCTTGACGAGGTTGCCGGAGCGCACTGCGCCGGCGTCCACCAGGTCCTCGATGCCCACGGAGCCGCCCTCGGGGAACAGCTCGGCGAGACGGCCGACATTGACGATCTGGAACTCCACCCGGAAGGGGTTCTTGAACCCCTTCAGCTTCGGGAGGCGCATGTGCAACGGCATCTGGCCACCCTCGAAGTTCGCCGGCACGTTCTTGCGTGCACCGGTGCCCTTCGTGCCGCGACCGGCGGTCTTGCCCTTGGATCCCTCACCACGGCCGACACGGGTCTTCGCCGTCTTGGCGCCCGGTGCCGGACGCAGGTGATGCAGCTTGAGCGTCATCACTTCACCTCTTCCACGGTAACGAGGTGGGCCACGGTGCGGATCATGCCGAGCACCTCGGGGCGGTCCTCGCGGACCACCGAGGCGCCGATGCGATTCAGCCCGAGCGTCCGCAGCGTGTCACGCTGGTTCTGCTTGCCGCCCACCCCAGACTTTGCCTGGGTGATCTTCAACTCAGCCATCAGTGAGTCACCCCTTCCCTGGCAGCGCGGAGGAGCGCCGCCGGGGCGACGTCCTCGACCCGCATGCCGCGACGATTCGCCACGGCCTGCGGCTCTTCGAGCTGCTTGAGCGCCTCCACCGTGGCGTGCACCACGTTGAGGGCGTTCGACGACCCGAGCGACTTGGCGAGCACGTCGTGCACGCCCGCACACTCGAGCACGGCGCGGGCCGAGCCACCGGCGATGACGCCGGTACCCGGGGACGCCGGGCGCAGCATGACCACGCCGGCGGCCTTCTCGCCCTGGACCGGGTGCGGGATGGTGCGCTGGATCAGCGGCACGCGGAAGAAGTGCTTCTTGGCCTCTTCCACACCCTTGGCGATAGCGGCCGGCACCTCCTTCGCCTTGCCGTAGCCGACACCGACCATGCCCTCGCCGTCGCCGACGACGACCAGTGCGGTGAAGCTGAAGCGACGACCACCCTGGACGACCTTCGACACGCGGTTGATGGTGACAACGCGCTCGAGGTACTTGCTTTCTTCCTTGGGAGCCTGGCCACGACGATCGTCACGGCCACGACGCTCACCGGTCGCGCCGCCACCGCGGCGCTGTTGGGTCTCACTCATCGTGAAAAACCTTTCCTTTCGTCGAGTTAGAAGCCGAGCCCGGCCTCGCGGGCGGCATCGGCCAGAGCCGCAATCCGACCGTGGTACTTGTTACCTGCACGGTCGAAGACGACCTGCTCGACTCCGGCGGCCTTGGCGCGTTCGGCGATCAGTGTGCCGACCTTGCGCGCCTTCTCCGACTTGTCCGCCTCGACGCCGCGCAGGTCGGCCTCCATGGTGGACGCGGACGCCAGCGTCGTGCCCTGGACGTCGTCGATCACCTGAACGAACAGGTGTCGCGACGACCGGCTGACGACGAGACGGGGACGCTCGGCCGAACCGTTGATCTTCTTGCGCGCACGCAGCTGCCGACGGGCGCGGGACGCCGTCTTGGGAGCCAGCCCCTTGCGGTTGCTGAGCGAGATGGCCATTACTTACCAGCCTTTCCGGCCTTGCGGCGGACGTGCTCGCCCGCGTAGCGGACGCCCTTGCCCTTGTAGGGCTCAGGCTTGCGGAGCTTGCGGATGTTGGCCGCGGTTTCGCCAACAAGCTGCTTGTCGATGCCCTGGACGCTGAAGCGCGTGGGGGTCTCGACGACGAACGTGACGCCCTCAGGGGCGTTCACGACGACGGGATGCGAGAAGCCGAGAGCGAACTCGAGCTGCTGCGGGCCCTTGGCCATGACGCGATAACCGACGCCGACGATCTCGAGCTTCTTCTCGTAGCCCTCGGTCACCCCGACGATCATGTTGCTGACCAGGGTGCGGGTGAGGCCATGGAGGGACCTGCTCTCGCGCTCGTCGTTGGGACGCGCGACCTCGAGTAGGCCCTCTTCGTTCCTGTCGATCGTGATCGGCTCGGCCACGGTCAGCGTCAGGGCACCCTTGGGGCCCTTGACACCGACGTTGCGGCCATCGAGCGACACGTCGACACCGGACGGGATGGCGATGGGGAGTCTGCCAATGCGAGACATAACTGTTTCTCTCCTTACCTTCGCCCGGTCACCAGACGTAGGCGAGGACTTCGCCGCCTACGGCTTTGGCGTTTGCTTCACGGTCCGTCAGAAGCCCCTGGGAGGTCGAGATGATGGCGATACCCAGACCGCCCAACACCTTCGGCAGCTCGGTGGCCTTGGCGTAGACACGCAGGCCGGGCTTGCTGATGCGACGCAGTCCCACAATGGAACGCTCGCGGGAATCGCCGTACTTGAGGGTCACCTTGAGCGTCTTGCCGACCTGGCCTTCGACATCTGCCAGTTCGTAGCTCGCGATGTAACCGTTGGTCTTGAGGATCTCGGCGATACCCACCTTGATCTTCGACGACGGCATGGACGTCGAGTCCAGGAACGCCTGATTGGCGTTGCGGACACGCGTCAGCATGTCAGCGATCGGATCAGTCATCGTCATGACTTATTGCCTCTTTCTCGCGCCGGTTTCCGGGGACCCGGACCTGTCGCAACTTGGAATCGTGGTGGAAGTGTGTCCGGTCACCAGGACGACTTGGTCACGCCGGGCAGCTCGCCCGCGTGCGCGAGGTCGCGCAGGCAGATGCGGCAGAGCCCGAACTTGCGGTAGACCGAATGGGGCCTGCCGCACTTCTGGCAGCGGGAGTAGGCGCGCACACCGAACTTCGGCTTGCGGGACTGCTTGACCTTGAGTGCTGTCTTTGCCATGGGTCAGCTCACTTCTTCTTCTTGGCGTAGAACGCGGGGCCGCGCTTCGACTTCTGCTTCGTCGGATCGTCGGTGGCCTTGAACGGGAAGCCGAGCAGCTTGAGCAGCGCGCGACCCTCCACGTCGTTGGTGGCCGAGGTGACGAACGTGATGTCCATGCCGCGGACCCGGTCGATCCGGTCCTGGTCGATCTCGAGGAACATGACCTGCTCCGAGAGACCGAAGGTGTAGTTGCCGTTGCCGTCGAACTGGCGGCCGTTGAGGCCACGGAAGTCGCGGATTCGGGGCAGGGCCAGCGTCAGCAGCCGGTCCGCGAACTCCCACATCCGGTCGCCGCGCAGCGTGACGTGGCAGCCGATGGGCTGACCCTCACGCAACTTGAACTGGGCGATCGACTTGCGGGCCTTCGTCACGGAAGGCTTCTGGCCGGTGATGGCGGTGAGGTCCTTGATGGCGCCCTCGATGATCTTCGAGTCGCGCGCGGCCTCGCCGACACCCATGTTGACCACGATCTTGACCAGACCGGGGATCTGCATGACGTTGTCGAACTGGAACTCCTCCTGGAGCGCCGGGACGATGGTCTCGCGGTACTTGGCCTTGAGGCGCGGAATCGCGGTGGGGGTTACGGTGGCGGTCATCAGATCTCCTCACCGGTCTTGCGGGCGATGCGCACGGAGCGCTCCTTGGTGTATTCGGAGCCGTCGGGACGGCGCTTGGTGACCTCGACGCGCTTGTAACCGATGCGCGTCACGACCTCCTTGCCGTCAACCTTGACCACCAGCTGCACGTTCGACACGTGGATCGGCGCCTCGACGGTGATGATGCCGCCCTCGACCTTGCGGCCGGCCGCGGTCTGCGACTCGCGACGGTGCTTCTTCACGAGGTTGACACCCTGCACGGTGACGCGCTCGGTGGCCGGATCGACGGCGATGACTTCGGCGATGACGCCCTTGTCCTTGCCCGAGAGGACCTTGACGCGGTCACCCTTCTTGATGCTGAGCGATGCCATGTCAGATCACCTCCGGAGCGAGCGAGACGATGCGCATGAACTTCTTCTCACGCAGTTCGCGCGCCACCGGGCCGAAGATGCGGGTGCCGCGGGGCTCCCCGTCGTTCTTCAGGATGACGGCGGCGTTCTCGTCGAACTTGATGTAGGAACCGTCGGCGCGACGACGCTCCTTGACGGTACGGACGACGACGGCCTTGACCACGTCGCCCTTCTTGACGTTACCGCCGGGGATCGCGTCCTTGACGGTGGCGACGATGGTGTCACCGAGATAGGCGTAGCGGCGCTTGGAGCCGCCGAGCACACGGATGCACAAGATCTCCTTGGCACCAGTGTTGTCGGCGACTTTCAGTCGCGACTCCTGCTGGATCATTGACTTCTCCTTGATCCACCGGTTCCCATGCATGAGGCCTGGTGGAACTAGAAACGAACCCCCTGGATTTTGCCAGGAGGCGGCATCCAACTCGAGAGAGAGGAAGCGATGTGAACCCGGGAAAGGTCCCCTCGAAAGGGCACAGACCCAAGGCAACTTGAACAGTCTAGCCCCGTGGTGCCCCACGGGA
This sequence comes from Tessaracoccus pujii, assembly GCF_055326215.1. NCBI lineage: Bacteria > Bacillati > Actinomycetota > Actinomycetes > Propionibacteriales > Propionibacteriaceae > Tessaracoccus > Tessaracoccus pujii. Next base: position 33,702 of record NZ_JBUZNP010000004.1, read on the forward strand.
GAAATCAGCCCCGACGACGCCCGCGGCCGGTGGCCGTGGAGAAGGCGGCAGCGCCTCCGGAGGCGCTTTGGCCGTTGCTCGTCCGGGATCCGGAGGGGCGCGCCGGGCGGGCCGGGCGGCCGTCCGAGTTGACCCGGGGACCCGCCGCACGGGGGTTCTGACCACGCTCGCCACCCCTGCCGCGACCCTCGCGGGCCGGCTCGCGCCGACGGCCGCCGCCCTGGGGGGCCGGCGCCTCCGCCTTGATGATCCCGCCGGGGAAGGAGCGCTCCCCCGGGGCGATTTCACGCAGCACCGGGTGCCGCTCGTCGGCCCTGGTGACGGTGGGCTTGACGCCGGCCTTGCGGGTGAGGTCGCGGACATCGTTGCGCTGCGCGTCGAGCATGAGCGTGACGACGGTGCCCTCGGCGCCGGCGCGGGCGGTGCGGCCCGAGCGGTGCGTGTAGGCCTTGTGCTCCACCGGCGGGTCGGCGTGGATGACCAGGCCGACGTCGTCGACGTGGATCCCGCGGGCGGCGACGTCCGTGGCCACGAGCGTCTGCGCGGTGCCTGCGTGGAATGCGGCCATCGAGCGCTCGCGGGCGCTCTGGCTCATGTTGCCTTGCAGTTCCACGGCCGGGATTCCGGCCGCGTTGAGCTGCTTGGCGATCTTCTTGGCGCGGTGCTTGGTGCGCGTGAACACGACCGAGCGCCCGGGGGCCGCGGTGAGGTCGATGAGGACCGGTAGGTGCCGGTCGTCGGCCACGTGCAGGACGTGGTGCGTCATGGTGGAGACAGGCGACTCGGCCGAGTCCGCCTCGTGGACGACGGGGTTGTGCATGAACTGGTCGACCAGCGTGCCCACCGCCTTGTCGAGCGTGGCCGAGAACAGCATGCGCTGCCCAGCCTTCGGCGTCTGCGACAGGAGGCGCCTGACGGACGGCAGGAACCCGAGGTCCGCCATGTGGTCGGCCTCGTCGATGATGGTGATCTCGATGCCCCCCATGGAGGCGACGCCCTGCGAAATGAGGTCCTCGAGGCGTCCGGGGCAGGCGACGATCACGTCGACGCCCCTGGTCAGCGCGAGGGCCTGCGGCTTCTGGTTGACACCGCCGAAGATGGTGCGCGACGTGAGTCCGGCAGTGGCCGCCAGGGGCGCGAGCGCCTCATCGATCTGCAGGGCGAGCTCGCGGGTGGGAGCCAGGATGAGCGCCCGGGGACGCTTCGGGGTGCGGCGCGTCCCGGACGCGGCGAGCCGCGCCACCAGCGGCAGCAGGAACGCGTAGGTCTTGCCCGATCCGGTGCGGCCACGGCCCAGCACGTCGCGGCCCGCCAGGGAGTCAGGCAGCGTCGCGGCTTGGATGGGCGTGGGAAGGGTGATGTCGCGGTCCGCGAGGACGGTGGCGAGCGTGGAGGGCACGCCGAGCGCGCCGAAAGACAGTGAAGACATGAGAAAAACTCCCGTGTGGGGGTGATGCAGCGGTTCTGCCCGGCGCGGACTAGGCGTCCGCAGCGCGATGGCATCAGGAAAAGAAAAGCTCGGGGACTCAGAGCAGAACGATCCGAGTGCTGAGGATCACTCTACCCCACGCGTTCCGCAGAGGCCGCATCGTGCGTCGTCCCCGCTGGCAGGATGGACGTCATGGCACCGCGCAGACTCCTCATCACTGGCGCCACCGGCGGGATCGGGGCGCTCCTGGCGCGCCGGTTGCGCGGCGAGTACGACCTCGTCCTCCAGGGGCGCCACCCCGACGACGACGACCCGGACACCATCCGCATCGCCGACCTCACGGACTACGACGCCACCCTCGCGCTCATGGAGGGGGTGGACACCGTCGTCCACATGGCGGGCGCGGCGTCGCCCGAGTCGACGTGGGACGCCGTGCTGAGCGCCAACATCATAGGCCTGCGCAACGCGCTGGAGGCCGCCCGTGAGGCCGGGGTGCGGCGCTTCGTCTTCGCCTCGTCCAACCACGCGATGGGGATGTACGACCGCGACGAGCAGTGGCCCGTGTATCCACACATGCTCCCCCGCCCGGACTCGCTCTACGGGGTGTCGAAGGTGTTCGGCGAGGCGCTCGGCCGCTTTTACCACGACCAGCACGGCATGGACTTCATCTCGCTGCGGATCGGCTGGAGCACGAAGGACACCCTCGGCACGGATCTCGATCTGCTGCGCGCGATGTGGTTGAGCGAGGACGACACCGTCGAGGTGGTGCGGTGCGCCATCGAGGCACCGGTCCGCTTCGGTCTCTACTACGCCGTCTCGGACAACCCCAACCGTCGCTGGGATCTCACCAACACCATGCTGGAGCTGGGCTACCGTCCCAGGGACTCGTGGACGGACCACTCCCCGGCGGGGGAGGACACGAACCAGCCCACTCCGGACTCCTGGCCCGAGGGCTCCTGAGCCCGAGGGACGGCGGCCGGACCGTTCTCCACAGGCCGGGCTTGACCTGGGAAAGGCGCGGTGCTCTCACCAAGAGTGGTGCGAACCCCACCGCAACCAGGAAGCCCCCTGATCATGAGACCACGCCCCGCCCTCGTCCTGCTCATCACCGTCATCCTCACCCTGCTCGTCGCGCCCGCCCCGGCCGATGCCCGGCCCCAGGACGGCCCGTTGGCCGGCGCCGGGCACACCGTGTCCATGCCGCGCACGGGGCGGGACTGGTACGGCGCCTACCACCTGGGGCAGGTCACCGCCTACTGCGCTGACCTGATGTCCGCGCCGCCGCGGCGCGCCACCGGATGGACCGAGCTGCCTGCCGGCACGCCGCTGACCAAGCAGTCGGGGGTTGCCGGCGGCGCCCCGGTCCCCCACGGGAACGGCACCACGACCGTCTCTGACGCGGAGGCGGCGGACCTCGCCTGGGTCCTCACCCACACCGGGCAGAGTCCCGCCGCGGACACCGGTGCCGCCGTCGAGCACTTCGTCCGGCTCCGCACGGTCGACGGCGCCGAGCAGACAGCCCGCGAAACCGAGCGCTGGTCGGCGGTGACCGCGGCCCATCCTGGGGCGCGCACGGAGTTCGAGAGGCTGACACGCGAGGCGGCCAGATTCGCGGGACCGTACACGGCCCACCTGGAATGGGTGGAGCGCCCGACGCTCACGGAGCCCAGTGGGCTGCTGCGGGCATCGGTGACCTCCCGCTCCGGGGTCGCTGTGCCCGGCATCACGGTGTCGGTGGCCGGCACCGGGGCGGTCACTGTGTCGGCACCCCCGTCCGTCACCGATGGCTCCGGCGTTGCGAGGTTCGGCGTGACGATGCCCCTGCCAGGGTCGGACCCCGTCGACGGCGGGGTCACCGTCACGTTCTCCGGGCTCGCAGGCGCAGCCCCGCGTGTCTTCGTGCCCTCCGAACGGACCGTCCAGCGTCTGCTGCTCGCGCCCGCCCGGGTGTCGGTGGCGGCCGGCGCAGAGGCGTCGCTCTCGCCACGCTTCACACCCACGGTCAGCACGCGCACCCGCAACGTGGTCGCCCTGGCCGGCGAGGCCGCCGTGGACATCGTGACCCTGACCGGTGGTCGCCCCGGTGCACGGTTCTCCGGCACCACCACCCTCTACGGCCCGTTCACATCCCTCGACGACCTCGCCGCTGCCACGCCCAGCGACGAGCGGCGGGTGGGCGAAGCACATTTCTCCGGGCGCTACGGCGAGGACGGCTCAGCGGAGGTCGCCTCCACGTCCCTGTCCTTTCCCGAGGCCGGGTACTACCACTGGGCAGAAGCGCTCGCCCCGGCCGAGTTCGTGGCCCCTCCCCCGGCACCCGGGTGGCCGCAGCAGCCCGAGACGAGTCTGGTGCTCGCGCCGTCGGTCACCACGGAACTGAGCCCCCACGGGACCGCTGAGGCGGGTGTGGAGGCCTCGGACGCACTGCGCCTCGACGGGGTGCCGGGGAGGACGGTTCCGGATTCGTCCGAGGTGACCATCGTCGCCAGCGGCCGCCTGGTCGGCCCGGTGGCACCGCGCTTGGCGGGGGCGTCCACCAGCTGTGAGGCGGTGGAGTGGTCACAGGCGCCGACGGTGGCGAGTTATGACGCACGTCCCCTGGAGACGGCGGTGACCACCGGGCTCGCGCGAGCCCACCTGACCGAACCAGGTTGCTACTCCGCCGAGGCCACGGTCACCCTCACCCACACGAGCCGGGCCCCCATCGTCGTGCGCCATGAGCTCGGCCATCCCACGCAGACCCTGCTGATCACCGCGCCACCCCAGCCCAGCCCGACGCCCGCTCCGACGCCCACACTGCCGGTACCGGTCACGACGCCGCAGTCCCGGCCTGGGCTGCCATCGACGGGGTGGTGAGCAACGGGCTCGCGCTGGTGCCGCACTGACCGACCGGCAGCTCGGCAGCCTCCGGACACACGGATCGGCCCGCCCCCACGGGGACGGGCCGATCTGTGCGTGCGCTTGACTTACTTGGCGCGCTCGATGATCTCGACCAGGCGCCAGCGCTTCTGCGCGGACAGCGGACGGGTCTCCATGACACGGACCCGGTCGCCGATGCCGGCCGAGTTCTCCTCGTCGTGCGCCTTGAGGCGCGAGGACTTCGTCATGACCTTGCCGTACAGCGGGTGCTTCACACGGTCCTCGACGAGGACCACGATCGTCTTGTCCATCTTGTCGGACACGACGACGCCCTGCACGACCTTGCGGGCGCCGCGCTGTTCAGTGGTGGTGATGTCTTCGCTCATATTCACTTCTCCTCAACAACCGGCTCGTCGACGATGCCGAGGTTGCGCTCCTGCAGAACGGTGTAGATGCGTGCGATGTCCTTGCGGACGTTGCGCATCCGGCTGCTCGACTCCAGCTGGCCGGTGGCAGCCTGGAAACGAAGGCCGAACAGCTCCTCCTTCAACTCAACGACCTTGGCGTTGAGTTGATCACGCGACAGACCACGCAGGTCGTGTGCGGCGAGAGAGTTACTCATCAGATGTCACCTGCTTCGCGCTTGATGAAGCGTGCCTTGAAGGGCAGCTTGTGGATGGCCAGACGCAGCGCCTCGCGGGCCACGTCCTCCGGCACGCCGGAGAGCTCGAACAACACGCGTCCGGGCTTGATGTTGGCGATCCACCACTCGGGGGAACCCTTGCCGGAACCCATGCGGGTCTCGGCAGGCTTCTTGGTCAGGGGGCGGTCCGGGTACACGTTGATCCAGACCTTGCCGCCACGCTTGATGTGGCGGGTCATGGCGATACGAGCGGCCTCGATCTGACGGTTGGTCAGGTACGAGGACTCGAGCGCCTGAATGCCGTACTCACCGAAGGCGAGCTTGGTGCCGCCCTTGGCCGCACCGTCACGCGTGGGGTGGTGCTGCTTACGGAACTTCACGCGACGAGGAATCAGCATGATCAGGCTCCTGCGTTCTCGGTGGCGGGCGCAGCCGGGGCCTCAACCTGGGCTGCGTCGGCGCGACGGCGACCGCCGCGCTCGGGACGATCCCCACGAGCCTCGCCGCGAGCCGGGCGACGGCCCGGACGCTGCTGACGGCCACCGGGGGCGTTGTTGCGGGCGGCCTTCTGGGCAGCACGCTCGGCGCGGGTACCCACGACGTCGCCCTTGTAGATCCACACCTTGACGCCGATCCGGCCGAACGTGGTGCGGGCCTCGAAGAAGCCGTAGTCGATGTCGGCGCGCAGCGTGTGCAGCGGCACGCGACCCTCGCGGTACCCCTCGGAGCGAGACATTTCCGCGCCACCGAGACGGCCGGAGCACTTGATCTTGATGCCCATCGCGCCGGAGCGCATGGCGGTCTGCTGAGCCTTGCGCATCGCGCGGCGGAAGGCCACGCGGGCACCGAGCTGCTCGGCGACGCCCTGGGCCACGAGCTGCGCATCGATCTCGGGGTTCTTGACCTCGAGGATGTTCAGCTGGACCTGCTTGCCGGTCAGCTTCTCCAGCTCGGCGCGCACCCGCTCCGCCTCGGCGCCGTTACGGCCGATGACGATGCCCGGGCGTGCGGCGTGCAGGAAGATGGTGACGCGCTCCGAGCGACGCTCGATCTCGATGGACGAGACCCCTGCGCGCTCGAGGGTCTTGGTGAGGTAACCGCGGATCTTGACATCCTCACCCACGAACTCCGAGTACTGCTTGTCGCTGTACCAGCGGCTCGTGTGATCGGTGGTGATGCCGAGGCGGAAGCCAATCGGGTTGATCTTTTGGCCCATAATCAGGCTCCCTTCGTCTCGCGGGGTTCGACGACCACGGTGATGTGCGCACCGCGCTTGAGGATGCGGCTGGCCGAACCCTTCGCTCGGGGGCGGATTCGCCGCAGGGTCACGCCCTCGTCGACGAACGCCTTGGAGATGTACAGGTCGTCGGACCGCAGTGCCTCGGCGCTCTCCGCATTGGCCACGGCCGAAGCCACAACCTTGTAGACCGGCTCGGAAGCCGCCTGCGGTGCGAACTTGAGGGCGACCAGGGCGTCCTTGACGCTCATGCCGCGGACCAGGTCGACGACGCGACGCACCTTGGTGGGGCTCATCCGGACGTGGCGCGCGATGGCGTACGAGCCAGGACGATCACCGAGCAGGTTCTCGCGACGACGGCTGTTGCCGTTTTCGTTGCTCATAGTTGATTCAGTTCCTTATCTCGCGCCTCAGCGGCGACGGGCCTTTTTGTCGTCCTTCACGTGACCCCGGAAGGTGCGCGTGGGAGCGAACTCGCCCAACTTGTGACCGATCATCGCCTCCGTGACGAACACCGGGATGTGCTTGCGGCCGTCGTGCACTGCGATGGTGTGCCCGAGCATGTCGGGGATGATCATCGAGCGACGTGACCAGGTCTTGATGACGTTCTTGGTGCCCTTGTCGTTCTGAACATCCACCTTCTTCTGCAGGTGGTCGTCGACGAAGGGGCCCTTCTTCAAGCTGCGTGGCATTTTTCCTCAGGCTCCCTATCAGCGCTTCTTACCGGTCTTGCGACGGCGGACGATCAGGCGACTGCTCGCCTTGTTCTTGTCGCGGGTGCGGCCCTCGGGCTTGCCCCACGGCGACACGGGGTGACGGCCACCGGACGTGCGGCCCTCGCCACCACCGTGCGGGTGGTCGACGGGGTTCATCACGACGCCGCGGACGGTCGGGCGGATGCCCTTCCAGCGGTTGCGGCCGGCCTTGCCCCAGTTGATGTTGGACTGCTCGGCGTTGCCGACCGTCCCGATCGACGCGCGGCAGCGGATGTCCACCAGGCGCATTTCGCCCGAGGGCATGCGCAGGGTGGCGAACTTGCCTTCGCGGGCGACGAGCTGGATGGCGGCGCCGGCCGAGCGGCCGAGCTTGGCGCCGCCGCCGGGGCGCATCTCCACCGCGTGCACCGTGGTGCCGACGGGGATCTGGCGCAGCTCGAGGTTGTTGCCCGGCTTGATGTCCGAGCCCTCACCGGCGGTGACGACGGTGCCCTGAGTCAGGCCGTTCGGCGCGATGATGTAGCGCTTCTCGCCGTCGGCGTAGTGCAGCAGCGCGATGCGGGCGGTGCGGTTGGGGTCGTACTCGATGTGAGCGACCTTGGCCGGCACGCCGTCCTTGTCATAGCGCTTGAAGTCGATGATGCGGTAGGCCTGCTTGTGGCCGCCACCGATGTGACGCGTGGTGATGCGTCCGGTGTTGTTGCGGCCACCGGTCTTCGGCTTCGGCGCGAGCAGCGACTTCTCCGGCGTGGAGCGCGTGAGTTCGACGAAGTCTGACACGCTGGAGCCGCGGCGGCCCGGCGTGGTCGGCTTGTACTTACGGATACCCATGAGTTTTCGTTCCTTCTCTCAGTGGCTCGCCGGTCAGGAGACCGGGCCTCCGAAGATGTCGATGCTCTGGCCCTCAGCGACGGTGATGATCGCACGCTTGGTGTCGACCTTCTTGCCGTACCCGTACTTCGTGCGGCGACGCTTGCCGGTGCGGTTGAGGGTGTTCACGGAGGTGACCTTGACGTCGAAGATGGCCTCGATGGCGATCTTGATCTCGGTCTTGTTGGCGTCCGGGGAGACGATGAAGGTGTACTTCCCGTCATCGAGCAGGTTGTAGCTCTTCTCGCTCACCACGGGACGCAGGATGACGTCGCGGTGATCGCGGATCTTCAGCGATGTCGTCACTGGTCCTTCTCCTCAGTCTTCTTGGTGGCCTTGGGGGCCTCGTCGGCCTGGCTCTCCTCGGCTGCGGCCTCGGACTCGGTCGCCACGGCCTTGACGGACTTCCCCGTCGGCGAACCGGCGGTGAAGGCGGCCAGGGCTGCGGAGGTGAAGACCACCTTGTCGTTGGCGAGCACGTCGTAGGTGTTGAGCTGATCGACGGCGAGCGCGTGCACCGTGGGGACGTTACGCAGGCTCAGCCAGGCGACGTCCTCGAAACGGTCGAGCACGACGAGCACCTTGGACAGGTCACCGGCCACACCGGTCAGCGCCGCGATGGCACCCTTCGTCGAGGGCGTCTCGCCCGCGACGATCTCGGAGATGACGAACACGGCCCCTTCGCGGGCCCGGTCCGACAGCGCGCCACGGAGGGCGGCCGCGATCATCTTCTTGGGGGTGCGCTGGTCGTAGCTGCGGGGCTGCGGTCCGTGGACCACACCGCCACCGGCCCACTGCGGGGCGCGGCGCGAACCCTGACGGGCGCGGCCGGTGCCCTTCTGGCGCCAGGGCTTGATGCCACCGCCGCGCACCTGGGCGCGGGTCTTGGTGGAGTGCGTGCCCTGACGGGCCGCGGCCAGCTGGGCCACGACCACCTGGTGGATCAGGGGAATGTTGGTCTGCGTGTCGAACAGCGCGGCGGGGAGATCGGCCTTGCCGGCCTTCTTGCCCTTGGCGTCGACGACGTCAACGGTCAGGTCGCTCATGAGACGACACCCTTCTTGGCTGCGCTGCGGACGACGACGAGCGACCCGTTGTTACCCGGGATGGCGCCGCGGACCAGCAGCAGTCCACGCTCCGCGTCGACGGCGTGGACCTTGAGGTTCTGGATGGTGACCTTCGCGTTGCCCATCCGGCCGGCCATCTTCATCCCCTTGAACACCTTGCCGGGGGTGGAGCAGCCACCGATGGAGCCCGGCGAGCGGTGCTTGCGGTGCACACCGTGCGAGGCCTTGAGGCCGTGGAAGCCGTGGCGCTTCATGACGCCCGCGGTGCCCTTGCCCTTGGTGGTGCCGGTCACGTCGACGATCTCGCCGTCGGCGAAGAGCTCAGCGGTCAGCTCCTGGCCGAGGGTGAACTCCGACGCATCGGCGGTGCGGAGCTCGACGAGGTGCTTGCGGGGGGTCACGTCGGCCTTGGCGAAGTGTCCCGCGGACGGCTTGGTCACCTTCTTGGCCTTGATCGCGCCGAAGCCGAGCTGGACGGCTGAGTAGCCGTCCGTGTCCGGCGTGCGGACCTGCGTCACGACGCAGGGACCGGCCTGGATCACGGTCACGGGGACGATCTTGTTGTTCTCGTCCCACAGCTGGGTCATGCCGAGCTTGGTGCCCAGGATGCCCTTCACAATTCGTTCACTCATCACTTCAGACCTCACGGGAGCTTGATCTCGATATCAACGCCGGCAGGCAGGTCGAGACGCATCAGCGAATCGACGGTCTTCGGCGTCGGATCGAGGATGTCGATCAGGCGCTTGTGCGTACGCATCTCGAAGTGCTCGCGGCTGTCCTTGTACTTGTGGGGCGAACGGATCACGCAGAACACGTTCTTCTCCGTCGGCAGCGGCACCGGGCCGGCCACCTTGGCGCCCGTGCGAGTCACGGTGTCGACGATCTTGCGCGCCGAGCTGTCGATGACCTCATGGTCATAGGCCCGCAGTCTGATGCGGATCTTTTGTCCAGCCACGTCGTTCCTTCTTCTCTAGCCCTGTGGAAATTTCACGTTCCTGCGGGGTATAACCCCTTGTCACTCCAACCCCCGAGGTCGGGAGTGTCGGGGCCTCGGCCACAAGTTGAGGTACACCTTCCGGGTGGGAAGGTCACATCTCGCGCTTGGGCGTCTGCTCGACCTCGCTCGTGGGGCATGGCGTCACAGGACACCGACCCCTCGCGGAGCAACCGGACCATTCTGGCACGGCCCGGGCGGGCTGCCAAATCGGGGCGTGCCGCGCGCCGGGACTCAGTAGGCCAGGAGCCCGCGGGACCGGAAGACGGCCCGCGCCGCGTCCACGTCCTCCGGCGACGGTGGGCGCGTGTCGCTGAGAGCGTAGACCATGCCCAGCTCCGCCCACTTGTCCCGGCCCATCTGGTGGAAGGGCAGGACCTCGACCCGCGTGAGGCCACGGAGCGTGGCCGCGTAGTCGGCGACCCCGGCGATCGTGACGGGGTCGTCGGTCAGCCCTGGGACCAGGACGAACCGGATCCAGGTCTCGATCCCCAGATCGGACAGGCGCCGGCCGAACTCGAGCGTGGGAGCCAGTTCGCGTCCGGTGACCCGACGGTGGGTGGCGTCGTCACCGGCTTTGACGTCCAGGAGGACCAGGTCCACGTCCGCCAGCATCGAGTCCGTGGCGCGCCGGCCGAGGAAGCCCGAGGTGTCCAGCGCCGTATGGATGCCCATCTCCCGTGCCCCCCTCAGGAGCCGGGCGGCGAAGGCCGGCTGCTGCAGGACCTCCCCGCCCGAGAGGGTGATGCCGCCACCGGCGGCCCGGAACACCCCGCGGTACCGCCGGAACCGCGCCAGCAGGTCGGTGGCCAGCACCGGCAGCCCGCGCGAGGCGGCCATCGTGTCCGGGTTGTGGCAGTAGAGGCAGCGCAGCGGGCACCCGGCCAGGAACGTGGTCATCCGGGTGCCCGGGCCGTCGACGGCGGTGACCAGCTCCCACGAGTGCACGGACCCCACCTCCCCCGACCGCTGGGCGGCCAGGAGCTCGGAGCGGGTGAGGTGGTGCGCCACCGGAATGCCGCCGAGCATCGCCGACGCCCGCGGCCGCCGTTCGACCGGAGCCGCGACCCTCGGGCCCACGGATCCCGGGACCGTCAGGGTCAGCGTCACAGGGCCTCGTGGAAGGTCCGCGACAGCACGTCGAGCTGCTGCTCGCGCGAGAGACGCACGAAGTTCACCGCGTACCCGGACACGCGGATGGTGAGCTGCGGGTAGTTCTCCGGGTGCTCCATGGCGTCGAGGAGGGTCTCGCGGTTGAGCACGTTGATGTTGGCGTGGTAGAGCCCCTCCCCCATGCCGGCGTCGAGGATGCCGACGAGATTGGCCACGCGCTCGGCCTCGGTGCGGCCCAACGCCTGGGGCGTGATGGTGTTGGTGAGCGAGATGCCGTCGAGGGCGTCGTCGTAGGACAGCTTGCCGACGCTCATCATGGAGGCGAGCATTCCGTGGGTGTCCGCCCCGTTCTCCGGGTTGGCGCCGGGCGCGAACGGGGTGCCGGCCGCGTGCCCGCAGGGGAACGCGCCGGTGGCCTTGCCGTAGACCACGTTGGACGTGATGGTGAGCACGGACTGGGTGGGCACGGCGTCGCGGTACAGCCGGATACGGCGGATCTTGTCCATCACCGTCGACACCACGAGCTGGGCCAGCTCGTCGGCCCGGTCGTCGTCGTTGCCGTAGCGCGGGAAATCACCCTCCGTCAGGTAGTCGATCACCAGTCCCGTCTCGTCGCGCACGGGCGTGACCGTGGCGTACCGGATGGCCGCCAGCGAGTCCGCGACGATCGAGAGACCGGCGATGCCGCAGCCCAGCGTGCGGACGATCTCATCGTCGTGCAGGGCCATCTCCATCGCCTCGTAGGCGTATCTGTCGTGGGAGTAGTGGATGATGTTGAGCGCCTCGACGTAGGTCTCGACGGCCCAGGTGAGCATCTCGTCGTAGCGCGCCCAGACGGTGTCGAAGTCCAGCGGCGCGTCTCCGGTGATCGGTGCGTAGCCCTCCACCACCCGCGCGCCGGTCATCTCGTCGCGCCCGCCGTTGATGGCGTAGAGGAACGCCTTGGCGGTGTTGAGCCGCGCACCGAAGAACTGCATCTGCTTGCCGATGGCCATGGGTGAGACGCAGCACGCGATGGCGGTGTCGTCGCCCCAGTGGCACCGGATCTCGGCGTCGGACTCGTACTGGAGGGCCGAGGTCTCGATGGAGATCAGCGAGCAGAAGTCCTTGTAGCCTGCCGGGAGCGCGGCGTCCCAGTAGATGGTGATGTTCGGCTCGGGCGCGGGGCCGAGGTTGCGCAGCGTCTGCAGCAGCCGGAACGACGTCTTCGTCACCAGGGTGCGGCCGTCGTCGGCGAACCCGCCGTCGGACCAGGTGGCCCAGTACGGGTCTCCGGAGAAGATCTGATCGTAGTCCTCGGTCCGCAGGAACCGGACGATGCGCAGCTTCGTGACCAGCGCGTCGATGATCTCCTGCGCCCCCTCCTCGGTCAGCGCGCCGGCGGCGAGGTCGCGCTCGGCGTAGACGTCGAAGAAGCCCGAGAGGCGCCCGATGCTCATGGCGGCACCGTCCTGGCTCTTCACGGAGGCCAGATAGGCCAGGTACGTCCACTGGACGGCCTCCAGGAACGTCGCCGCGGGGCGTGCCAGGTCGATGCCGTAGCTGGCGCCGAGGTTACCCAGCTTCTTCAGTGCCTTGATCTGCTCGGCGTGCTCCTCGCGGTAGCGCGCCCAGTTCTCCGAGAAGGGCTGGTCCGCGACGGAGTCGAGGTCGATGCGCTTGGCCTCGATGAGCCGGTCGAGCCCGTAGAGGGCCACGCGGCGGTAGTCACCGATGATGCGCCCGCGGCCGTAGGCGTCCGGCAGCCCGGTGATGAGGTGGGCGCTGCGGGCCTTGCGGATGCGGGGGGTGTAGATGTCGAAGACGGCCTCGTTGTGCGTCTTGCGGTAGCGGGTGAAGATCTCCTTGATCCGCTGATCCGGCTCGAGCCCCGCCTCCTTGATGGCGGTCTCGACCATCCGCCACCCTCCGGCCGGCATCATGGGCCGCTTGAGGGGAACATCGGTCTGCAGGCCGACGATGACGTCGTCGTCTGCGCAGATGTAGCCCGCCGGGAAGGCGTCGACGTCTCCGGGGATGTGGGTCTCCACGTCGTAGACGCGGCGGGCGCGCTCCACGCTCAGGTAGTCGCGCTGCAGGGTCTCCCACACCGTGAGCGTCTTCGCCGTGGGGCCGGACAGGAAGCTCGCGTCCCCGAGGTAGGGGGTGAAGTTGGCCAGGATGAAGCCGCGCACGTCGACTGAGCGCTGCCAGTCCCCCGGCTGGAATCCGCGCCAGGCATCGCCGGCGGAGGTGGTGGCGTGGAGGGTGGCCGAGGCCGTCATGGTGCTCCCAGATATCGGACGGTTGTGTCTGAGCGGCAGCACCGCGGACCGACCACCGGGCGGTTCCGTCCAGGAGCCGGCCACCGCGGTGTCGCCAACGATGGAATTGATACTACTCCTCGTAGGAACCGCCGCGACCCCGCCCCCTCGTTGGTCCGACCTACCCGACGACGAACCCCACGGACCAGGCTGCGGCCCTCGGCCGGAGCATGTATTCGGGTCGCACGTCCGGGCCGCAGGACCGTGACCCCAGCCCGTGCTGCTGCGCGTCGAGATACAGATGCGTGGCGGTGGACGCCGGCAGCTCGTGCGGATGCCTGGCCGCGGTGACCTGGTGGGCGTCGTGCTCGCGCAGCGTGAAGCCGGGCAGCTCGCCCGCCGCTCGGTCCGCATGGATGCTGAGCCCGAGTTCCGGCAGCGCAAGCTCGCGCAGGTCCATCCTGTGGCCGCTCTCCTGCGGCACGGCGTAGGTGACGACGAGGTCCGCGACGCTGGACTGGAAGCGGCCCACGTACGCAGCGGTGGCCGAATCCACGTAGCTCTCGTGCGGCCCCGTGCCGAACCAGGCGGCCTGGCTGAGGCCGGCGGGCAGCTCGAAGTGCAGCCCGATCCGCGGCCATGTGCCCGTCCAGCCCTGCGTCGGCTCCGCGGAGGCGTCGAGGCGCAGGGCGTCGCCGTCGAGGCTCCAGATGAGCTGCAGTGTCACCGCCTGGCGGGTGGCTGCCGGGGCGTATCGCTGCAGCACCGTCAGGCGCCCCGGGCCGGGGGTCACCGAGAGCACGCGGCGGTGCAGGCGGTCCAGGCCGGCCGCCCGCCACTGCTCGAGCCACGCGGGCGCCGGGGCTCCGACGCCGCGGGAGGCGGTGGCCTCGACGTCGACGTAGGAGTTGAACCCGGTCAGCGAGTCGTTCTCGGTAGGGGCGCGCCACAGCTCCAGCCTGGGGCCCCGGACGTCGCGGCCTGCCAGCTCCACGAGGTCGCCCGTACGCGCGTCGAAGCGGGCGGCCCCGAGCGCGTAGACACCCTCGACGGCAGCGGGCGGCTCGCCCGTCACCGGGGCGCGGGGAACGCGGGGCGCCTCCGCGAGCAGCGACTGGACCCGGCTGACCACGTGCCCGGCGCCGGCCCACGGCCCGTCCTCGGCGGTGACTGCCTCGACGGTGCGCCACAACTCGCCCGCCGCCGGCGGGTGGAACGGGGGCAGCTCCACGCACACCAGCTCGCCGGGCGCGACGGGGCGGATGTCCACCTCGCCGGACGCGACCTCGCGGCCGTCCACCTCGTCGCGCCACACGATGCGCAGGTCCGCGGTGTCGCCGTCGTGTCGGCGGTTCTCCACACCCAGTTCCTCGTCGGTGATGGTGAGCTTGACCGGCGTCACGACGGCGGCGTACTCCGCCAGCATCGTGGTGGGGGTGCCGTCGGCCAGCACCATGCCGTCGCAGACGAAGGACCCGTCGTGCAGCTCCTCACCGAAGTCCCCGCCGTAGCCGAAGTACGGGGTGCCGTCGGCGGTGGCGGTGCGCAGCCCGTGGTCCCGCCACTCCCACACGAAGCCGCCGTGCCACTGCGGGAGGGTGTCGAAGCGCTCCTCGTAGTCGACGACGGCGCCCGCGCCGTTGCCCATGGCGTGCAGGTACTCGCACAGGATCATCGGCCGGGAGGCCAGCTCGGCCATGCGTCCTGGCGAGCCGTGCAGGTTGCGCCCGATGCCGGCCGACATGTCCTCCATCTCCTCCACGGTGGCGTACATACGCGAGACCATGTCGGTGTAGCGGCCCTCGAAGTCCGCCTCGTAGTGGACGGGGCGCTCGGGGTCGCGGCGGTGCAGCCAGGAGGCCATGGCCGCGGCGTTGGCACCGGTCCCCGACTCGTTGCCCAGCGACCAGGCGACGATCGACGGGTGGTTCTTGTCGCGCTCGAACATCCGCTCGGCCCGGTCCAGCAGCGCGTCTCGCCAGCGGGGGTCGTCGGTGGGGTTGTCCACCCAGCCGCCGCGCTCGAAGCCGTGGGTCTCGAGGTCGCACTCGTCGATCACCCACAGCCCGATCTCGTCGGTGAGGTCGAAGAAGTCCGGGTGCGGCGGATAGTGCGAGGTGCGCACGGCGTTGATGTTGTGCCGCTTCATGAGGTGCAGCTGCGCGCGCACCGAGTCCTTGTCGAACACGCGGCCGTGATCCGGGTCGTACTCGTGGCGGTTGACGCCGCGGATGCGCAGCTTGCGGCCGTTGACGCGCCACTCGTGGCCCACGATCTCGATCCGCCGGAACCCCACGCGCAGCGTCCGGGTCTCGGCGGCGTTGCTCACCTGGGCGTCGTAGAGGCGGGGGCGGTCCGCGCTCCACGGGTCGACGATCCCGGCCGGGATCGGGGCGACGTCGGCTTGGGACGCGAAGGTCGCGGCGAGGCCGAGCTCCTTGACGGTGACGGTGATCGGGTAGGCCGCGGCGGAGGCGCGGAGTTCGGGGATCAGGCGGCCCTCGCCCGTGGCGGGGTCGACATCGGCGCGCAGCCACACGTCGTCGACGCCGGCCGAGGGACGGGCCAGTACGGTCACGGGCCGGAAGATGCCCGGCAGCCACCACTGGTCCTGATCCTCGACATAGCTCGCGGCCGACCATTGGTGCACCCGCACGTGCAGCACGTTGCGCCCGGGCCTCGCCTGGGCGGTGACGTCGAGCTCCTGCGCCAGGCGGCTGCCGCGCACCACGCCCACCTGCTCCCCGTTCAGCGAGGCGATGGCGAGCGACTCGACGCCGTCGAAGCGGAGGTGGACGCGCTCGCCGAAGCCCGCCGGAAGCTCGAACTCGACCCGGTAGTCGCCCGTCGGGTTGTCGTCGGGCACGAACGGCGGCTCGACGGGGAACGGGAAGTCGACGTTGGTGTACGCGGGCCTGCCCCAGTCGTCTCGGCCCTGCAGCACCCAGTGGCTGGGCACCGGGATCTCGTCCCACCCGGAGTCGTCGAAGTCCACGCCGGCGGCACCCCGCGGGGCCGCATCCGGCCTCGGCGAGAAGCGGAACCGCCACCGGCCGCTCAGGTCGATCTCGGGGGCATCCGAGGCGATCCGCGACCGCGGCTGGACCCGGTTCCCCGACCCAGGTGAGAACGACACGATCTCCGACACTTCTCTGCCTCCACTGCTCGACTGCCCCCTCACCCTATCCACAGACCGGAGGTCTCCACCGCAAGCCGGGGTAGGCTGCGGACACCGACCGATCAAGGGGGATCCGCCGTGTCCGAGCTCGCCGACATCACCGCGTTCCTCGCCGCCCGCGAGCCATGGTCGCTCCTACCACCCGGGCGCATCGCCGCCTTCGCGCAGCGGGCCGAGGGACGCTACGTCCGCCGCGGCACCGTGGTACTCGCCGCCGGCGCGGCGCCCACCGCCATGTTCCTGGTCCGCTCGGGCGCCGTCGAGATCCTCGACGCCGGCGGCAACCTCGTCGACCACGACGAGCAGGGCGCCTGCTTCGGCCAGTCGTCCATCATCGAGGAGCGTCCCTCGCGCTTCACCTTCACCGCACTCGAGGACACCCTGCTCTGGGCGTTCGCCCCGGACGTGGTGCGCGAACTCGTCGCCGTGCCGGAGGTGCGGCGGTACTTCACCGAGTCCCGGCTCAGCGACGTCACCCGCCAGGTCCCCGAGGGCGGCCCCGTACTGCAGATGCCGGTGGCCGATATGCTCACCCGCTCCCCCGTCACCATCCACTCCGGCGCCACCGTGGGCGATGCCGCCCAGGCGATGGACGAGGCCCGGGTGTCGGCGATCCTCGTCACCGAGGAGGAACGGCTGGTCGGGATCCTCACGGACCGGGACCTGCGCCGGGTGGTGGCACGGGCCGTCCCGCCGTCCTCACCCCTCGCGGAGACCATGTCCACGGCCCCGCACACCATCGCGCACGACGCCCTCGCGCTCGACGTGCTGCTGAACCTGGTGGAACACCGGATCCACCACCTGCCCGTGATGGACGGAGACACCATCCTCGGGATGGTCACCTCCGGCGACCTCATGCGCCTCGAGCGCTCGAGCCCTCTCTACGTGGTGGGCGACCTCGCCCGACAGTCGGACCCGGCCGGGCTGGCGCGGGTCATGGCCCGCGTGCCGAAACTGGTGGGCCGGCGGCTTCGTCAGGACGCCACCGCCGAGGACATCACCCGCATCGTCAGCCGGACCACCGAGGCGCTGTGGCAGCGCCTGCTGGACCTCGGCCAGGAGCGGCTCGGCCCGCCGCCCGTTCCCTACTGCTGGGTGGCGCTCGGCTCGCTGGCGCGCGGTGAGCAGGCGCTCGCCTCGGACCAGGACCACGCGCTGATCCTCAGCGACGACTATCGCGACGAGCACTCCGGGTACTTCGGGCAGCTGGCCGAGTTCGTCACCTCGGCGCTCGTCGAATGCGGCTTCCCGCGCTGCAAGGGAGAGGCCATGGCCACCAACCCTCGCTGGCGCAAGACGCTGGGGGCGTGGAGCCGTGAGTTCGGCACCTGGCTGGCCTCGCCCACGTCGGAGGCCGTGCTGAACTCGTCGATCTTCTTCGACATGCGGCCCGTGCACGGCGACCACACCCTCTACGCAGCGCTCCAGCACCGCGTCCTGCGGACCGCGCCGTCGTCCACGCGCTTCCTCGGTCACCTCGCCAAGCACGTCAACGACGCCGAGGTGCCCATCGGCTTCCTGCGCGGCCTCGTCGTCGAGAAGAAGGGCCAGCACCGCGCCCGGCTCGACATCAAGCTCGGGGGCATCAACCCCATCGTCGACGTCGCCCGCATCCACGCGCTCCACAAGGGCCTGCCACAGGTCTCGACCCGGGGGCGGCTCCTCGCGGCCGCCGAGCACGGCGCCCAGGTGGACAATCTGCTCGACGCCTACGAGTTCCTCGGCTACACGCGCCTCAAGCACCAGGGCCGGCAGGTGGCCGCCGGCCAGGAGCCCGACAACCACATCGACCCCGAGGACCTCTCCGACTTCGAACGCCGCCACCTGCGCGACGCGTTCTCCATCGTCGGCAAGGCCCAGTCCGCCCTCACCGTGACCTTCCAGACCCAGTTCATCTCATGATCTGGCCGTTCCGGCGCACCAACGCCGCCGCGGCGGCCAAGGTGCCCGAGGGCGCGCTGCGCCGCTTCCTCACCACCGAGCCGCAGCCGCGCCACACGCCGCTGGCCGAGGTGGCACTGCTGGCCATGGATTTCGAGACCACCGGCCTCACGCCCGGCACGGATCACCTGCTCTCTGTGGGCATGGTGGACGTGACCGGACTCAGCATCCCGATGGGAACCGCCACCAACTTCTACGTCAACCCAGGCCAGGAGGTGGGCCAATCCGCCGTCATCCACCAGATCACCGACGACGAACTCGCCGACGCCGTAACCAGCGCAGAGGCGGTGGAGGCCATCTTCGACCGGCTCACCGGACGGGTCCTGCTGGCCCACCACGCGGCCATCGAGGTGGGCTTCCTCACCGCGGCGGTGCGGCGGCTCCACGGCGTCAGCATCGACGTGCCCGCGGTGGACACGATGGTGCTGGGCCACCGCGCCCTCGGGTTCGACGAGGACCACCCGCGCGACGCCCTGCGCCTGTGGAAGCTGCGATCCCGCGCGGGCCTCCCGCGCTACCGCGGCCATGACGCCGTCGTCGACGCCCTGGCCTGTGCCGAGCTGTACCTGGCGCTCGCCCAGGAGCTGGGGGTCAGGGATCTCGGCCACCTCCTGCGCCTCTCGTGAACCCCCACAGTCCCACCGACCCCACCGTCCCGCCGTCCGGGCGGGCTGCCGAGGAGCCCTCATGAGCACCATCTGCTGGTTCCGGCGCGTGCTGCGCCTCGACGATCATCCGGCGCTGGTGGCCGCCGCCGGGGAGGGCGTCGTGGTGCCGTTGGTGATCCTCGACCCGGAGGAGGCTGCCGCCCACCCCGCCTCCGCCCAGCGGCAGGTGATGAGCCTGCCCGTCCTGGACGCCGAACTCCGTCGCCGCGGCAGCCGGCTCATCGTGCGCCGGGGACGGCCCGACGATGTTCTCGGCGCCGTCGTCCGCGAGGTCGGCGCGTCATCGGTCCACACCACACACGGCTTCCCGTTCTCCTCAGACGATGGCCTCGAGGACGCGGCGCGGCAGTCCGGTGCGCGCCTGCACCTGCACCCGGCGGCCGACCTCGTGCCCCGCGGCTCCGTGCGCACCGGGTCCGGCGGCGTGTTCCGCGTCTACTCGCCGTTCTTCAAGGCGCTCAAGCAGGTCCCGATCACCGCGCCCCTGGAAGCCCCGGAGCTCGCCTCCCCCGACGACTGGCCGTCATCGGAGGGGCCGGACTGGCCCGAGGCCCGCCAGGCCATGCGACGCGGGTGGGACGTCGTGGCCGCCGCCGTGGAGCCCGGCGAGGGGCCCGCGATGCGTCGCCTCGTCGATTTCCTCGACGGGCCGGTGACCGACTACCCGGTGCAGCGCGACGAGCCGTGGCGCACCGCCACCTCCGGGCTCTCCGACGCCCTCGCCGTCGGCGAGATCAGCGCCCGCCGGATCTGGCACACGTCGCTGCCCGCGTGGCGCGCCGGCGCGCCGGGGGTGGAGTCCTTCCTCTCCGAGCTGGCGTGGCGCGAGTTCGCCCGCGACCTCCTCGCCGAGGCACCCACGCTCGGGGAGCGGTGCTGGCGGCCCGAATGGGAGTCCTTCCCCTGGGACGGCGACGGCGAGTCCGCGGAACTCTGGCGCCGCGGCCGCACCGGCGTGGACATGGTGGACGCGGGCATGCGTGAGCTGTTCGCCACCGGCCGGATGCACAACCGCGTGCGGATGATCGCCGCCAGCTACGTGACCAAGCACCTGCTGACCGACTGGCGCGTCGGCCTGGCCTGGTTCGAACGGACGCTCACCGACTGGGACCCGGCGTCCAACGCCATGAACTGGCAGTGGGTGGCCGGCTGCGGACCCGACGCCTCCCCGTACTTCCGGATCTTCAACCCCGACACCCAGGCCACCAGGTTCGACCCGCGCGGCGCGTACCGCCGCCACTGGCTCTCGCCGTCGGCGGAAGGCGCCCGGCGGTTCGCCGCTGCAGCCCCCGTCTCGTGGCACGTCGACCTCACCGAACGCAGCGAACCCACGATCGCGTTGAGCGACGGCCGCGCCCGGGCCCTCGCCGCGTACGAGTCGATGCGCGCCTCCCAGGGGCGCTGATCCGGGTGTCCCGGGCGTGTCGGGGCTTGGGCCCCGACGCACCTCTTGGCTAGAGTCACCGACCGTATGTCTTCCTCCGCGCTGGACCACCTGTCTCCCGCCTTCCCGCAACGCGCGGCGTGGGGCACCGCGTCATCGCTCCGCGCGTGGCAGGCGTCGGCGCTGGATCAGTACGAGCGGGACCAGCCCCGTGACTTCCTGTGCGTGGCCACCCCCGGCGCCGGCAAGACCACCTTCGCGCTGCGCATCGCGACGGCCCTCCTGGCGTCGCGCACCATCCGCCGCATCGTCGTGGTCACGCCCACCGAACACCTGAAGGTCCAGTGGGCCGACGCCGCCGCCCGCGTGGGCATCCAGCTGGACCCGGGCCTGGGCGGTTCGTCGCGCCGCGGCCGGGCCAAGGAGTACCACGGCTCGGCCGTGACCTACGCGGGCGTCGCGGCCCGCGCCTACGTGTACGAGGCGCTCTGCCACTCGAAGGAGACCCTGGTGATCTTCGACGAGATCCACCACGCGGGAGACTCCAAGAGCTGGGGCGAGGCCATCACCTACGCGTTCTCCCACGCCACCCGTCGGGTGGCGCTGACGGGCACACCGTTCCGCTCCGACGACCATCCCATCCCGTTCGTCGCCTACGACGATGTGGCGCCCGGGGTGCAGCAGTCACGGGCGGACTACACGTACGGCTACACCGAGGCCCTCGCCGACCACGTCGTGCGGCCGGTGCTGTTCATGAACTACGGCGGGCAGATGCGCTGGCGGACGAAGTCGGGCGACGAGTTGGGCGCGGACCTGGGCGTGCCCATGACCCGGGACCTGACCGCGCACGCGTGGCGCACCGCCCTGGCGCCCACCGGGGAGTGGATCCCCGCCGTGCTGCGGGCAGCCGACCGGCGGCTCACCGAGGTCCGGCGGCACGTCCCCGACGCGGCCGGCCTCGTCATCGCCACCAACCAGACCACCGCGCGCGCCTACGCCCGTCTCCTGCACGAGATGACCGGCACCAAGCCCTGCGTCGTGCTCTCCGACGACACCAAGGCCACCGCCCGCATCGACACCTTCTCCACCTCGGAGGAGCGGTGGATGGTGGCGGTGCGGATGGTGTCGGAGGGCGTCGACGTGCCACGCCTCGCCGTGGGGGTGTACGCCACCGCCACCTCCACCCCGCTGTTCTTCGCCCAGGCCGTCGGCCGGTTCGTCCGCAGCCGTCGCCGCGGTGAGGTGGCCACCGTCTTCCTGCCCACCGTCCCGGTCCTGCTGGCGCACGCCGCGACCCTCGAGCGGCAACGCGACCACGTCCTCGGCAGGCCGAAGTCCGGTGATGCCGTCGACATCTGGGCCGAGACGGAGGCCCTCATCGAGCAGGCCAACCGCGGAGACTCCGCGTCCGACGATCTGCTCGGCCAGTTCGAGGCGCTCGAATCATCGGCCACGTTCGACCACGTGCTGTTCGACTCCCAGGCCTTCGGCATGCACGCCGAGCCCACCTCCGCCGACGAGCAGGACTACCTCGGGCTGCCCGGCCTGCTGGAGCCCGCCCAGGTCAGCGCCCTGCTGGCGGACCGGCAGCGCCGGCAGCTGAGGCGGCGTGAGCGCGACGACCGCAAGGCCGAGCCGGAGGTGGCGCTGCACCGGGCCCTGTCGTCGAAGCGCAAGGAGCTCAACTCGCTGGTGGCGCAGTACGCGCGCGCCAAGGGGGTGCCGCACAGCCACGTGCACGCGGACCTGCGGCGCGAATGCGGCGGCCCCTCGCTTGCCCAGGCCTCGCAGAGTGAGGTCGACGACCGCGTCACGGCCGTCCGGGCCTGGCTTCGCGGCTGACGCGCTGCCGGGACGGTTATCGTGGGGGCATGAGCGAGCACGACGAACACTCCACCGGCGGCGTCTACTCCGTCAAGGGCCGGGAGTTCACCCGCGATTCCACCTACATCGACACCCGCATCGTGGCGGAGCCTCGCCCTGGCACCGACGACCACCCCGTCGAGCCCGGGCGCTACCGCCTGATCGCGGCCTACGCCTGCCCCTGGGCCAACCGCAGCATCATCGTCCGCGACCTCCTCGGTCTGGAGGACGTGATCTCCCTGGGCACGCCGGGCCCCACGCATGATTCGGACTCCTGGACCTTCGACCTGGACCCCGGGGGCGTGGACCCGGTCCTGGGCATCCCACGGATCAAGGACGCCTACGAGAAGCGCTTCCCGGGCTACCCGCGCGGCATCACCGTCCCGGTCATCGTCGACGTGCCCACGGGGAAAGTGGTGACCAACGACTTCCCGCAGATCACCGAGGACCTCTTCTTCGAGTGGAGAGCGTTCCACAAGCAGGACGCCCCGGACCTGTGGCCCGCGCACCTCCGCGACGAGATGGAGCAGGTGATGCGCCGTGTCTACACCGAGGTCAACAACGGCGTCTACCGGTGCGGCTTCGCCGGCTCGCAGGAGGCCTACGACGCGGCCTACGACCGGCTCTGGACGGCGATGGACTGGCTCGAGGAGCGGCTGGCGGAGCGCCGCTACCTCATGGGAGACACGATCACCGAGGCCGACGTGCGGCTGTTCACCACGCTGGTGCGCTTCGACCCCGTCTACCACGGCCACTTCAAGTGCAACCGCTCCAAGCTCACCGAGCTGCCCAACCTCTGGGGCTACGCCCGCGACCTCTACCAGACGCCGGGTTTCGGCACCAACGTGGACTTCGAGCAGATCAAGCGGCACTACTACGTGGTGCACACGGATCTCAACCCGCTCAGCATCGTGCCCAAGGGGCCGGACCTGAGTGGGTGGGCCTCGCCCCACGGTCGCGGCTGACACCACGGGGACACGACGGCGGGGCGCCCCCGATGGGACGCCCCGCCGTTGCGGGAGCGATCAGCTCGCGGCTTGCGACTCGTCGACGCTGCCCTCGATCTGGTTGACCTGCGCGGAGTGCTGCACCTCGATCTTGCGGGGCTTGGCGGTCTCCGCCACCGGGATGGTGAGCTTCAGGACGCCGTCGGAGTACGAGGCGCTGATCCTGTCCGTGGCCAGGCCTCGGCCGAGTGTCAGCTGGCGGGCGAAGGTGCCCAGTGCCCGCTCACGGGTGAGCCACTGCGCGCCCTCGTCCTCGACGGGCGACTTGCGTTCCGCACGGACGGTCACGGTGGCGCCGTCCATGTCGATGTCGATGCTCCCCGGATCCACTCCGGGCAGATCGATGTGCGCGACGAACTCGTCGCCGGTGCGGTAGAGGTCCATCGGCATCGCCACGGAGGCCGGAGTGCGAGAGACGTCGCTCAGGAGGCGGTCGATGTCGCGGAAGGGGTCGAAGCCAGGCATGTGCGTGTCCTTTCTGTGTCATGAGTGCCGGACTCTTTGCCTTGAGTGTACCTCGCTCAACTACAAGGTCAAGCCCCTTGAGCGGAGGAGACTCAACGTCGCGACCTTGGAATCCAGGAGCCTTCGACGGCGTCCGGTCAGGCGTTGCCGCCCCCGTCCGCGAGGATGACGGCGCCGGTGACGAAGCTCGACCGGTCGCTCGCCAGCCAGACCACCACGTCGGCGATCTCAGAGGGGAGCCCGACGCGGCGCAGTGGCCGATCCGCCGCGTCGGCGAGGAACGAGCGCATGTCCCACCCGATCTGGTCGGCCTCCGCGGCCAGCATGGGGGTGTCGGTGTCACCCGGGTTGACGGAGTTGACCCTGATGTTGGCCGGGCCGTGGTCGATCGCCATGGCGCGCGTCATGTTCACCACGGCGCCCTTGCTGGCGCAGTACGGAAGCGCCCGGCCCCCGCCTTTGAGGCCCCACCCGGACCCGGTGTTGATGATCGACCCACCACCGGCGGCCTCGAGGAGGGGCACGGTGTGCTTCACCATGAGGAAGATGGCCCGCACGTTGACTGCGAAGCTGAGGTCCCAGTCCTCCACCGCAGTCTCCACCGCTGTGGTCCGCCGCACGATCCCCGCGTTGTTGAACACCACGTCCACCCCGCCGAACTCGTCCGCAACCCGCGCCACCACGCTCTCCACCGCGGCCTCGTCGGAGACGTCGGCACCGATGCCGACGGCCCGCCCGCCCTCGGCGACGATGCTCTGCGCCACGGCTTCGGCTGCC
Organism: Tessaracoccus pujii; assembly: GCF_055326215.1. Classification (NCBI taxonomy): domain Bacteria; kingdom Bacillati; phylum Actinomycetota; class Actinomycetes; order Propionibacteriales; family Propionibacteriaceae; genus Tessaracoccus; species Tessaracoccus pujii. Next base: position 58,156 of record NZ_JBUZNP010000004.1, read on the forward strand.
GCCCGGTTCAGGTCCACCACTGCGACGGCGGCGCCCTCGCGTGCCATGGCCCGGCAGGTGGCAGCGCCGATTCCTCCTGCGCCCCCGGTCACGATGGCGCGCTTGTTGAGCAACAGCATGCTCACTCCTCTCTGAGTGTCTGATCTGTCGAGGCGGCCACGGCCCGCACGACGGCGGTGTCCTGGACCCCGGTGATGATGCGGTGGTAGCCGCTCAACGCGGCGTCGACCCGGTCGTCGCCGGTGTCGATGAGCAGTGGCCCGGCAAGGCCGCGGAGCTTGTCGGGGGTCGCCACCACCAGGAGCGCCGGGGTAGCGAGGTGGGCGAGCACCCGACCTGACAGCTGCTGGTTGCCGCGGCCCAGCAGGAAGCCCTGTCCCCCGATGACGGTCAGCACCGCCCGGGACGGGTGCTCCGCCGTCCATGCCACAAGTTGCTCCTCGTCCGCGTCGGCCAGCACGACGGTGCCGTCGTGCACGACGTCGACTCCGAGGGGCGTCTTGGCGATGCCCAGTTCGGCGGCGACGGCCTCCATCGTGCTGCCCGGTCCGAGCAGCCAGCTCCCCAGTCGGAGGCGGTCCGCCACGGCAGAGGCGATGCCAGCCGGGATGGACCCCGGGCCCTGCTCGGCGGCGACCTTCCGCGCCTGAGTCCGGCCCCCGGCGACGGGCACCCGCAGCTCCCCACGCGGCCGGGGCACGACGCGACCGGCGCGCACCTCGTCCTCATCGATGTCGAGCACCGCCTTGATCTCCGTGCGGGGTGCGGCTGCGCCCTGCCAGGCCGCGGCCATGCGGCCGGCCACGGCGGGGCTGACCGCGAACACCGGGGAGTACATCTTGACCCCGCAGGGTATGCCTAGCGCCGCGACGCCGGAGCGGCCCTCCATCGCGGCCGCGACGTCGCCCGCAGTGCCGTCACCACCGGCGAACAGGATCAGCGTCGCTCCCGCGTCGGCCAGCGCCCGCACCGCGGCGGAGGTGTCTGCCGCCGAGGTCTCGGGCCCGACGGCGGCATGCACCACCTCGGCTGGCAGCCCTGCGTCAAGCACGCTGATCTCCCCCATCGGCCCGGCCGACGTGAGCAGGGGGCCGTGCAGGTTCCGGATCGCCTCTGTCGCCCGCGCCTGAGCTCGGGACGAGGATCCACGGTCGCGGGCAAGCGACTGCACCCGGGCCCCGTCGCTGCCCTTCAGGGCGGCCGGCCCGCCGATCCCGGCCACCGGGTTGACCACCAGCCCGATCACCTGCTGACGCCGCGTCACCCCGGCTGCCCGTACTTGCGCTGGTACGCCCGCCAGGTCACGGCCCACCGCGAGGGGTCGTCGAGGTCCGCCTCCTCGTTGACCATCCGGTGGATCGTCTGGCGGTGAGGGGCGTCGATCACCGTGCGCGGTTCCTCGCGGGCCTGCCGCGCCACCTCCGCCAGGGTCGCCACGTACTCGTCGAGCTCCGCCATGGAGTACGCCTCGGTGGGCTCCAGCGTGAAGGGTTGGGGGACGACGAACGGATGGTGGCTGGACCAGTAGTGCATGCCGTAGTCCGACATGCGGATCCCGATCTGCTCCGTGCTGATCCCCGTGTCCTCGTACAACTCCTGCCACGAGTAGCGCACCTGCTCGATCCGCCGCCGCCCTGCGGCGTAGGGGGCCGACGCGCCGGGGATCTCCAGCACCCGCTTGAGGAGATAGTTGTTGTTGAGCACGGCGATCTCACTGACCGCGCGAAGCCCCTCGGGCCCCAGCGCGCGGATCCAGGCGTAGGCGCGGCCGATCACCGGCGTCACCCCGTAGAAGGGACCGATCTTGCCGATCGACCGCGGCCGGTCGTAGTCGAGCTCGTAGCGCTCCCCCACCTTGGTGATCAACGGGTAGGGCAGAAAGTCGACGAGGTGCTCGGCCACCGCGCTGACGCCACCGCCGGGCCCGCCACAGCCGTGGGGCGTGGAGAAGGTCTTGTGCAGGTTGAAGTGGCACAGGTCGAAGCCCGCATCGCGGGCGCGGGTGATGCCGAGGATGCCGTTGGCGTTGGCCTGGTCGTAGCAGGCCAGAGCCCCCACCTCGTGCACGGCCTCGACGAACTCGCGGATGCGCGGGTTGTAGATGCCCGTGTCCTCCGGGTTCGTGATCAGCAGCGCCGCCGTCTGCGGGCCGATGGCCGACCTGAGCGCATCCAGGTCCGGGTAGCCGTCAGCATCGGGGTAGAGCGTGATGACGTCGTAGCCCGCGGTCTTGGCGGCCGCGGCGTTGCTGGGATGGCTGAAGATCGTCGTGATCACCTCGCGGCGCTGGTCGGCTTCCCCGTTGGCAGCGTGATACGCCCGGATCATGGCCACGTTGGCCCAGATGGCGCCCGAGCCGCCGGAGGTCTGCATGCTGGCCCTGGCCATGCCCGAGATCGCACACATCATCTGCTCGGTCTCCCAGAACAACGCCAGGGCACCCTGGACGGAGTCCGGGTCCTGCAGCGGATGCAGGTCGCGCAGCTTCGGCGTGTTGACCAGCTGGTCGTTGACCTTGGGCGAGTACTTCATGGTGCAGGTGCCCTGTCCGATGTCCACGTTCAGGTCGGCGCCCAGGTTCTCCTGCGAGAGTCGGTCGTAGTGGCGCAGGACCCGCATCTGGCCCATCTCGGGGAGACCCATCGGGCTGGTGCGCCTCAGCTCCGGGGGCAGCACCGCGTCGAGGCCGCCGGTGGTGGCCACGACCTCCTCCTCGGGCCGGGCGACCAGCACGCCGCGCTCGCCGGGGGCCGAGAGCTCGAACACCAGCGGCTCGTCCCAGCGGGCCTGGTGGAACCGGCGCAGGCCCGGCTTCGCCGCGACGGGCAGTCCTGGGGTGTCGGTCATGTCAGTTCTCCTTCGCGGCCGCGGCCAGGGTGGCGACGAGCAGGTCGATGTCGGCCTGGGTGTGGATTTCGGTGATGCAGATCGTCAAGAGGTGTTCGCCGGTCACGACGCCCGGCTCAACGCCCCGGCTCCTGGCGGCGGCGACCAGCTCGGCCGCCGGCACGGGCGTGCGCACCCTGAACTCCCGGATGTGCAGCGCGTCGTCGGTGGTGGGGAACCCTGCGTCCGCGAGCCGGGTCTGGGCGTACCGCGTGCGCAGCACCAGCGTCTCGCCGAGTTCCGCCATCCCGTCGGGGCCCATGAGCGAGAGGTAGACCCCGGCCGCGATCCCCCACAGCGCTGCGGCTGTGCCCACCCATTCCTTGCCGTCTTCCCGGACGGCGAACGAGGTGCGCTCGTAGGCCACGTCGCCGAATCCGTACTCGCCGGGCACGGACGTGGCCACCAGGCCGAACAGGCGGGCGGGCAGTTCCATCACGAGGCGCGGGTCGTCGGCCATGGCGATGAAGCCCGCGTGTGCGCCGCCGAACCATTGCCCGAGGCCGAGGGACTGGATGTCACCGCAAGTGATGTCGGCGCCCTGACCGGCCGGCGGTTCCAGCACGCCGTGGACGATGGGGTCTGTGCCGACGATCAGGAGCGCCCCGACGGAATGGGCCAGGGCGGCCAGCTCGCGCAGGTTCGGTTCCACCGCACCGTGCGCGGACGGCGACTCCACCCAGATCGCTGCCAGGTCGTCCGCCACCGCGCTGCGAGCGGCATCGAGGTCCGCCACCCCGTCCTTGGGGGCAACCGGGACGAGGTCCAGGTTCGGGTCGACGAAGTCGCGCACCCGCGCGAGCTTGTCGTCGAGCACGTCGCTGACCTGCAGCACCCGTCGCCGCCCCGTGGCCCGGCCCGCGATCGCGAGGGAGGTGGCCGTGGCCTGGTAGCCGTCGTAGGTGGGGACCGTGACCACGTCGGTCTGCAGCACCTCCGCAAGCTGTGAGGTGTACTCCCACAACGCCTGGAATCGCCCGTGGTCCTCGTAGGGCTCGCCCGCGTAAGCAGTGAGGAACTCCCCGCGGTTGATCACCTCGGTGACCACGGCGGGCACCGCGTGCGGGTAGGTGCCCTGTCCGAGGAAGCTCAGCACCTCGTCGGAGGATGAGTTGACGCTGATGAGCTGGGTGAAGTGTCGACGCAGTTCGTGCTCGGTGAGGATGGCCGGCGGAAGGTCCAGCACGCCGTCGAAACGCAGATGCGAGGGGATCTCGGCGTAGAAGTCCTCCACCGACTCAGCTTGGACCGCGGCCAGCATGGCCCGCTTGGCCTGCGGCGCGCTGTTGGGGATATAGGGATGGACAACTGCCATGGCGGGTCCTTCGAGTCGTGGTTGGGTGGGAGAGAGTCAGCCCTTGACTGCGCCGCCGAGTAGGCCGGCGACGAACTGCTTCTGGAACAGCAGGAAGATGACGAGCATGGGGATGGTGGTGAGCAGAGAGCCCATCATCAGGCCGGAGTAGTCGACGCGGGACAGGCCCACCATGGTGTTGAGGGCCACCGGGATGGTGTACATGGCCTCGTCGTTGAGCATCAGGAGCGGCCACAGGAACGAATTCCACTGGGACATGAACGTGTAGATCATCAGTGCGCCCAGTTGCGGCCGGGCGATCGGGAGCACCGTGGTGAAGAAGATGCGCAGATCGCTGGCCCCATCGATCCGGGCCGCCTCGATGATCGACGTGGGGAAGTTCAGGAACGACTGCCGCATGAGGAAGATCCCGAACGCGCTCGCCAGGAAGGGCATGATGACAGCCTGGTAGGTATTGATCCATCCCAGCGAGGCCATGATCTGGAACAGCGGCACCAGGAGCACCTGCATCGGGATCATCATGGTGGCCATGATGAACAGGAACACGAGGTTCCGGCCCCGGAACTGGTACTTGGCCAGGGCGAACCCGGCCATGGCCGACACCAGCGAGCTGAACACCGTGTAGACGACGGCGATCAGCAGCGAGTTGACCATCACACGCGCGAACCCCGTCGACTCCTGCAGGCGCACCAGGTTGACGAGGAACTGGTCGCCCGGCACCAACGGCGGCGGGGTACCGAACAGGTCAGCGGTGGTGTGGGTGGCAGCGATGATCATCCAGGCGAACGGCACCATCGACGCGACGGCACCCCCCAGGAGCACCAGGTAGCTGACGACCTTGACCATGGGATGGGCGTGGCTAGTCATCGCTGCCCCTCGTGAGCCAGAACTGGACGAGGGACAGCACCATGATGATCAGCACCACTGCCCAGGCGATGGCCGAGGCGTAGCCGAAGTCGAACTGCCGGAAGCCCACTCGGTACAGGTACAGCACCGGGGTGAGTGTGGCATCGGAGGGTCCCCCGCCGGTGAGGGTGTAGTTCTCGTCGAAGAGTTGCAGCGTGCCGATGGTCGACGTGATGGACACGAAGAGCAGCACGGGCTTGACCCCGGGGATGACCACATGCCGGAAGGTGCGCCACCCGTCGGCGCCGTCGAGGGCCGCCGATTCGTAGAGTTCGTGGGCGATGGCCTGCAGACCAGCGAGCACGAGCACCATGTTGTAGCCGGTCCAACGCCAGGTCATGGAAGCGATCAGCGACGCCTTGGCCCAGAGCGGGTTGTTGAGGAAGTCGATCGGCGCCGCCCCGAACAGGGCCAGGAACTGGTTGACGATGCCGCCGTCGGTCTGCAGCATCAGCCGGAAGACCAGCGAGTAGGCGACGAGGGTGGTCACCGCCGGCAGGAAGTGGATCAACCGGAACATGGTGCGGAACTTGAGCCACGCCTGGTTGAGCAGCGTCGCCAGCCCCAGCGCCAGGCCCACCATTAGTGGGACCTGGATGACCAGCAGCAGCAGGGCGTTGGCGATGCTGGTGCGGAACTGTGCGTCGCCCATCAGCTTCACGTAGTTGCCGGCCCCTGCCCACACCGCGACGCCCCTGTCGCTGGTGTACAGACTCTGCAGCAGGGAGGCCGCCAGGGGGTAGACGAAGAAGACCGCGAACAGGACCACGGCGGGCGACGCGAAGAGCCAACCGGAGCGGGCGGTGCGACGGGACAGACGCGATCTCCGCGTCGCCTGGGATCTCTGCCCCGTCGCCATGGCGGTGGTCACGGACCTCAGCTGACCGTGCGTCCGGTCTGCTGCGCGATCGCCTCTGCGGCACCGTCCAGCGCAGCCTTGGCATCCGTCCCGTTCAGGATCGCCTCCACCGTCGCGTTGGCCACGATCTCGCTGGCCTTGGCGTAGTCGCCGGTGAAGTAGACGGGCGGGATGCTCGCGGTGAGGTCGGCGAAGACCTTCAAGGCCTGCTGCCCGCCGAAGTACTCGTCCTCGGCCTCGAAGGCGGCGTCCTGCAGGGCGGGGAGGTAGGCCGGGAACAGCCCGTCAGTCTCGGACATCTCCACCTGCCTCGGGACATCCATGAGCACGTAGGACGCGAAGTCGATGGCGAGCTCGGCATTGGCCGCCTGGGCGGGGATGACCAGGTTGGAGCCACCGTTGTTCGAGGTCGTGAGGTCGTCGGCGTTGAACGTGGGCAGCGGCGCGACCCCGTACGTGCCGCTCAGTTCGGGCGCGTCGCCCTTGAGCGTGCCCATCCACCAGACCGCCTCGGGGAGGAAGGCGGACTTGCCCGCCTTCGCTGCGGTGACGCGGGCGTCCCAGCCCTTGACGTTGTTGATGAGGTTCTTGCTCCGCAACTCCTGCATCCAGGTCAGGGTCGAAACAGCCTTGTCGGAGTTGATCACGATGTCTCCGGCCTCGTCGAAGATACCTGCCCCCTGCTGCTGCAGCAGGCGCAGGAACATCGAGCCCGTCGAGAGGTCGGCGTCCAGCAACGTGGCGCCGTTCTTGGCATGGATCTTCTCGGCCACCGCGGTCAGATCGGCCCACGTGGTGATGTCCGCTGGGGTGGCCCCCACCTCGGCGAGGTAGTCGGAGCGGTAGTAGAGGGCGACGGTGCCGGAGTCCCACGGCATCGCGTAGATCTTGCCGTCGACAGATGCCGCGGCCCACTTGGACGGGTCGAAGTCGGCCTCATCCGCTCCGATGGCGGGGGTCAGGTCGACGAATTCGCCGGGGAAGGATTCGAGGTAGCCGGGCATCCGCTCCGTCTCCATGGTGATCAGGTCCGGCAATCCCGTGCCGGCCTGCAGGCCGACGGAGATCTTGTCGTAGGCGTTGTCGTACCCGACATCGACGACATCGATCGTGGTGCCCGGGTGCTCTGCAACGTAGTCCTCGGCGTAGCGCGTCAGGGCAGCGGCCGCGACGTCCCAGCTCCAGACGGTGATCTCGCCGGAGACCTCCCCGGAGGGGCTGACGGCGACGCTTGGCGCGCTCTGCGGAGTGGTCCCCGTGCCGCCCATGGCGCACCCTGACAGAAGCACTGCTGCGGCGGCGACGGTGGTGAGGACGAACGTGGGCTTCTTCATCGGAGCTCCTCGCATTCTGAATTTTGTATACTGAATGTAGGAGCACGGTACACTGTGGACCAGGGCCCAGACCCCGGTTTCACAAAACTGATGTGTGGCCGCCGGAACCCGGGAGGGACGCAGGCGGCCCTGAAACGGAGCAAGAGTGCTGATTCAGAGGCAGACCCTGCGGGTGCAGGTGCGCGACGAGCTTCTCAACCGGCTGCGGCGCGGGTCGATCCCGCCGGGCACCGGCATCAATGAGGCCGCGCTGGCCGCGGAGCTGGGAGTCAGCCGCACCCCACTGCGGGAGGCGCTGATCGCGCTGGAGACCGAAGGGCAGATCGAATCGGAGATGGGCAAGGGCTTCCGTTTCGCGCCCGCCAGCATCGACGAGCTCGCACAATTGGCCCCCATCATCGCCCAGCTCGAATGCCTCGCTCTGGACCTCACCCCTGAGGACGAGTGGGACCGCATCGCTCCCCAGCTACTCGAGTGGGCACGCGATTTCCCGGCTTCCGTGGCCGATCACCGCGAGGTGACGATGCGGGACGCCGACTGGCACGAGCTCCTCACCAGCGCCTGCCCCAACGAACGACTGCTCTCCCTCCTGCGCTCCCTCAAGCTGGCCGAACACCGCTACGAGTACGAGATCGTCGACTCGGGGTCGAAGATCCGTCGTCACGCGGTGGAGCACGAGACGATCGCCACCTGCCTCATCAACAAGGATCTGGACGGTGCGAAGGACGCGCTGTCGTCCAACTGGATCAACGGCATCTGGCGCATCATCGAGCAGACCGAGGCGCGCTCAGCTTCGCAGGGGAAATGAAGCAGGCGAGTTCACCGGCAGGGCGGGACGGGGTCGGGCCGGCGGCCTCGACGAGTAGGTGGGCGCATCGTGACTGATCGCTCTCTCACGCCTTGGAGATGCCGGGAGTGACGTCGGACGTCGACGTTGCCTAGCGCAGGGTTGCGCTCAGGGCTTTCAGGCGCGCCAGGGACGACTCGCGGCCCAGCAGTTCCATCGACTCGAACAGCGGCGGCGACACCCGGCGCCCCGACACCGCGACACGGATCGGCGCGAACGCGAACTTCGCCTTGATCCCCATCCCCTCGACGATGCGCTCCTTCAACGCGGCCTGGATGGAGGCCGCGTCGAACGGCACCGACTCCGCGACGGCGACGGCGGCATCCAGGACCGCCCCGGCGCTGTCCGGGAGGGCGGCCACGGCCTCCTCCTCGAGGCTCAGCGCGGCGTCGTCGACGAACAGGTAGTCCAGCTGGGGCAGCGCGTCCTTGAGCAGGACGAGGCGCTCCTGGATGATCGGGACGGCGCGACGCAGGAGCTCGGCCTGTTCCGCAGTCGGGGCCCACCGTTCCCGCTCGAACTCCAGGATGCGGTCGGCCAACTCACCGGCGCTGAGGGCGCGGATGTAGTGCCCGTTGAGCCAGTCCAGCTTCTTGAGGTCGAAGATGGGCCCGACGGTGTTGACCTTGTCCCACGAGAAGTCGGCCACGAACTCGTCGAAGCTCTTGACCTCGGCGTCCTCGTCGCCGGCGTAGCCGAGGAGCTGCAGGAAGTTGCGCACGGCCTCCGGGAGATAGCCCTGCTCCTTGAACCACATGAGGCGCGCGGCGGGGTTCTTCCGCTTGGAGATCTTGGACTTGTCGGTGTTGCGCAGCAGCGGCATGTGCGCGAACGCGGGCCGCTCCCAGCCGAGCCAGTCGTAGAGCAGGACATGCTTGGGCGTGGACGAGATCCACTCCTCCCCACGCACCACCGTGTCGATCCCCATGAGGTGATCGTCGACCACGACCGCCAGGTGGTAGGTGGGGAAGCCGTCGGCCTTGAGGATCACCTGGTCATCCGGCCGAGGTGCCCTGACGATGCCGCGCACGATGTCCTCGAACTCCAGCGGCACGTCGTCGGGGATGAGCATCCGCACCACAGGAGTCTCCGAGAAGCCCGGCAGCGCTGCCCGCTCCTCGCGCGATTTCCCCACACACAACCGGTCGTACCCGGTCACCGACAGCTTCAGCGCCTCCTGCTCCTTCCGGAGCTCCGCCAGGCGCTCCGGCGAGCACCAGCAGTGGTAGGCATGTCCCTCGGCGAGGAGCTGGTCCACGAACGGGCGGTAGGTGTCCAGTCGCTCCGACTGCCGGTAAGGCCCGTACTCGCCACCGATGTGCGGGCCCTCATCGGCCCGCAGACCGAGCCACTCGAGCGAGTCGTAGATCTGCTGCTCGCTACCCTCCACCAGGCGGTTGCGATCGGTGTCCTCGATGCGCAGCACGAATGCGCCACCGGTCTTGCGGGCCCACGCCAGGTCGAAGAGCGCCATGAAGGCGGTGCCGACGTGGGGGTCGCCGGTAGGTGAGGGTGCGACGCGGGTTCGGGCGGGGCTGGGAGTGGCGCTCATAGTGGCTTCACCCTATCGGGCAAACTTGGACCCATGACGACCGAACCGGGCCCCACCCCCGCCAAGGCACTCCAGCACGCGCAGGGCGTGGTGGGTGACGCCGCACGCGGGAAGATCCGCGCGGACCTCGCCGACGCGCCGCCCCCGAAGCCGGCGCAGCTCACCCGCGCGTTCAGCTACCTGCTCGACGACCTGGTGCAGGTGCCCGGTACCAAGGTGCGCGTGGGGCTGGACCCCGTGCTGTCGCTGATCCCCTGGGCCGGCACCGCGGTGGGCGCCGTGTTCGGCGGGGTGGTCCTCGTCGACGCCATCCGCCTCCGGGCCCCGCTCCCGGTGCTGACCCGCATGGTCGGCAACTCGGTGCTGGACTGGCTGGTGGGCATGGTGCCGTTCATCGGCGCCTTCTTCGACGTGGCCTTCAGATCCAACAAGAAGAACCTCAGGCTGCTCAACCGCACCATCGAGAACCGCGAGCTGGTGCGCCAGGCATCGGTCAAGTACTGGATGGGAGTGGGCGGCCTCGCGCTCGTCCTGCTCGCCGTCATCGTCGCGATCCCCGTCGTCGTGATCCTTGGAGTCAACCAGCTCATCGCCACCGCCGGCTGAGCGTCCGCGACGCGGGGGGCATGCTAACTTACCGGCATGACCGACCCCTCCCCCGCCCCCTCCAACTTCATCTACGACGCCGTCAGATCCGACGTCGTCGTGGGGAAGCGGGGCGGACGCGTGCAGACGAGGTTCCCACCCGAACCCAACGGATTCCTGCACATCGGTCACGCCAAGGCCATCGTCGTCGATTTCGGCGTGGCGGCGGACTTCGGCGGCATCTGCATCCTCCGCCTCGACGACACCAACCCCGAGACCGAGGACACCAGCTTCGTCGAGGGCATAGTCGAGGACATCGAGTGGCTCGGCTACGAGCCGGCGGACGTCCGCTACGCCTCGGACTACTTCGAGCAGCTCTACCGCTGGGCTGAGCAGCTCATCGCCGAGGGCCATGCCTATGTCGACGACCAGGACGGCGAGGCCATCTCGGCCGGCCGGGGTGGCTTCGGCAGGCCCGGTGTGGACTCTCCGTTCCGCACCCGGTCCGCGGAGGTGAACCTCGACCTGTTCCGCCGGATGCGCGCCGGCGAGTTCGCCGACGGATCCCGCGTTCTGCGCGCCAGGATCGACATGTCCCACGAGAACATGCAGATGCGCGACCCGATCATGTACCGCATCCGCCGGGTGGTGCATCACCGCACCGGGGACGCGTGGTCCATCTACCCCACCTACGACTGGGCCCACGGCCAGTCCGATGCCATCGAGGGCGTCACCCACTCGATCTGCACGCTGGAGTTCGAGTCCCACCGCCCCCTCTACGACTGGTTCCTCGCCCGGCTCGGCGTCGACGAGCCCCCACGCCAGTACGAGTTCGCCCGCCTCGAGCTCACCCACACCGTCACGTCGAAGCGACGGTTGGCCAGGCTCGTGATGGACGGGGTGGTGGACGGGTGGGACGACGCCCGGATGCCCACCCTGCGCGGCCTGCGCAGGCGGGGCTACCCTGCGGCCGCCATCCGCGCCTTCTGCCGAGAGGTGGGCACCACGCGCACCAACTCGCGCCAGTCCATCGAGGCCCTCGAAAGCTACGTCCGACGCGAACTCAACACGTCTGCCCAGCGCCGGATGGCGGTCATCCGCCCGCTCAAGCTGCGTATCACCAACTGGCCGGTCGACGAGGCCGGCCAGCCCGTGGTGGAGCACTTCGAGCTGGCGAACAATCCGGAGCGGGCCGACGACGGCACCCGCAGCGTCGCGTTCAGCGGCGACCTCTGGATCGAGCGGGAGGACTTCCAGGAGGTGCCCCCGCCGAAGTACTTCCGGCTCTCGCCCGGCCGCGAGGTGCGCCTCCGGGGGGCCTACTTCGTGACCGCCACCGACGTCGTGAAGGACGAGGAGGGCAACGTCGTGGAGGTGCTCGCCACCTACGACCCGGCCTCCAAGGGTGGCAACTCACCCGACGGCCGCAAGGTCAAGTCCACGATGCACTGGGTGTCGGCGCCGCACGCGGTGTCGGCCACCGTGGCGCTGTACGGGCGGCTGTTCACCGCCGAGGCTCCGGGCGACGCGACGGGCGAGGCCCTGGACGACCTCAACCCCGACTCACGCGAGGTGCTCGCCGGGGCCAAGGTTGAGGCGGCGCTGCTCGACGCGCGGCCCGGTGAGGTGGTGCAGTTCGAGCGCCTGGGCTACTTCGCCGCGGATCTGGACGAGCCGATGCACTTCCATCGCACCGTGGGCCTGCGGGATGAGTGGGTGGCCATCCAGAAGCGGGGCTGAGCCCTCCCCGCCGGGAACGCGAAGAGGGCCGTGCAGCGGAAGCTGCACGGCCCTCTTCGGGCTTTTCAGGCCAAGATCACTTGAGGATCTTGACGACGTTGCCTGCACCCACGGTGCGGCCGCCCTCACGGATGGCGAACTTGAGGTTCTCCTCCATGGCGATCGGCTTGTTGAGGTGCACGGTCATCTCGGTGTTGTCACCAGGCATGACCATCTCGGTGCCGGCAGGCAGCTGGACGACCCCGGTCACGTCCGTGGTGCGGAAGTAGAACTGGGGGGAGTAGTTCGAGAAGAACGGCTTGTGACGGCCACCCTCCTCCTTCGCCAGCACGTAGACGTTGGCCTCGAAGTCCGTGTGCGGCGTGGTGGAACCGGGCTTGATGACAACCATGCCGCGCTCCACGTCTTCCTTCTTGGTGCCGCGAAGCAGAAGGCCGACGTTCTCGCCCGCGCGACCCTCGTCGAGGATCTTGCGGAACATCTCCACACCGGTGACCGTGGAGGACTGCTTGGTCTCACGGATGCCGATGATGTCGACCGTCTCGCCGGTCTTGACGATGCCGCGCTCGATGCGGCCGGTGATGACGGTGCCACGACCGGTGATCGTGAAGACGTCCTCCACGGGCATCAGGAAGGGCTTCTCGGTGTCACGCGCGGGCTGCGGGATGTACTCGTCGACGGCGTCCATGAGCTCGAGGATGGTCGCGCTCCACTTCTCGTCGCCCTGGAGCGCGGGGAACGCGGCGACGCGGACGACCTTGGTGTCCTCGAAGCCCTGAGCCGTCAGGATCTCGTCGAGTTCCATCTCGACCAGTTCGATCAGGTCAGCGTCCGCGTCGTCGATCATGTCGCACTTGTTGAGGGCGACGACCATGGCAGGAACGCCGACCTGGCGGGCCAGGAGGATGTGCTCGTGGGTCTGGGCCATCGGGCCGTCAGTGGCGGCCACGACGAGGATCGCGCCATCCATCTGGGCAGCACCGGTGATCATGTTCTTGACGTAGTCCGCGTGGCCGGGGCAGTCGACGTGCGCGTAGTGACGCTTCTCGGTCTGGTACTCGACGTGCGCGATGGAGATGGTGATACCGCGCTGACGCTCCTCGGGCGCCTTGTCGATCTGGTCGAACGCCGACACAGCATTCCACTGGGGGTACTTGTCGTGGAGCACCTTGGTGATCGCCGCGGTCAGAGTGGTCTTGCCGTGGTCGACGTGTCCAATGGTGCCGATGTTGCAGTGCGGCTTAGTCCGCTCAAACTTGGCCTTTGCCACGAGGGCTCCTTCTTGGGATCTCGCCTCGCTGGTTGCGGGGCGTCGCTTGTGGTTCCTCAGTAGAGGTCAGCATCTGAGCTTAGCGCCCAAACGCATACCTGACCAATCCTATAGGAGCACCGTTCTCAGTCAAACCGGGTTCATCGCGCAGCCGTCGCCGGCCGAGGCCGGGCGGACAACGCCGGATGGCCGGGGTCTCCCCCGGCCATCCGTGTGTCACTGCGCGACGCCGTGCGCCGCGACCGGGGTCACTCGCCCCCGCGGGCCTTGGCGACGATCTCCTCGGAGATGGCCTTCGGGGTCTCGGCGTAGGAATCGAACTCCATCGAGTACGACGCCTGGCCCGAGGTCTTCGACCGGAGGTCACCGACGTAGCCGAACATCTCAGACAGCGGCACGAGCGCCCGCACGACGCGGTTGCCGTGAGCCTCGTCCATCGACTGGATGTGGCCGCGACGGGAGTTGAGGTCGCCGATGACGGTGCCCATGTAGTCCTCGGGCGTGGTCACCTCGACGGCCATGACGGGCTCGAGAATGGCCGGGTCCGCACGGCGGGCGGCCTCCTTGAACGCCTGCGCGCCGGCCAGCTTGAAGGCCAGCTCGGAGGAGTCGACGTCGTGGTAGGCGCCGTCGGTCAGCGTCACCTTGATGTTGTCCACGGGGTAACCGGCCAGGACACCGAAGTGCAGCGCGTCCTTGATCCCGGCGTCGACCGCGGGGATGTACTCCCGCGGGATGCGGCCGCCGGTGACGCCGTTGACGAACTCGTATCCCGAACCCGGCTCCGTCGGCTCGAGGTCGATGATGACGCGGGCGAACTGACCCGAGCCACCGGTCTGCTTCTTGTGGGTGTACTCGACCTTCTCCACCTTCTTGCGGAGGGTCTCGCGGTAGGCCACCTGGGGCTTGCCGATGTTGGCCTCGACCTTGAACTCGCGACGCATGCGGTCGATGAGGACGTCGAGGTGGAGCTCGCCCATGCCGGCGATGATGGTCTGGCCGGTCTCCTCGTCCGTGTGGACGCGGAAGGTCGGGTCCTCCTCCGCCAGGCGCTGGATGGCGTTGGAGAGCTTCTCCTGGTCCGACTTGGTCTTGGGCTCGATGGCCTGTTCGATGACCGGGTTGGGGAAGGTCATCGACTCCAGCACGATCGGGTTGGCCGGGTCGCACAGGGTCTCACCGGTGGTGGTGTCCTTGAGGCCCATCACCGCGCAGATCATGCCGGCGCCGATCTGCTCGATCTCCTCGCGCTTGTTGGCGTGCATCTGGTAGATCTTGCCGATGCGCTCCTTGCGACCCTTCGTGGCGTTGAGCACCTGGGACCCCGAGTGCAGCACACCGGAGTAGATGCGCACGAAGGTCAGGCGCCCGAGGTGCGGATCGGCGGCCACCTTGAAGGCCAGGATCGACAGCGGCTCGTCCTCGGCCGGGTGGCGCTCCATGCGGACCGACTCGTCGTTGGGCTTGAACCCCTCGATGGCGGGCACGTCGAGCGGGGACGGCAGGTAGGCCACCACGGCGTCGAGCAGGGGCTGGACGCCCTTGTTCTTGAACGACGAGCCGCAGACCACAGCGGTGAACGTGTTGGTGATGACGCCCTTGCGGACGGCCGCCTTGACCTGCGCGACCGTGGGCTCCTCGCCCTCCATGTAGAGCTCCATGATGTCGTCGTCGACGTCCGCGACGCGCTCGATCAGTATGGCGTGGGCGGCCTCAGCGGCCTCCTTGAGGTCGGCGGGGATCTCCTCGACGGTGTAGTCCTCACCCATCGTGGTCTCGCCACGCCACGTGAGCGCCCGCATCTCCACGAGGTCCACGACACCCAGGAAGCCGCCCTCGGAGCCGATCGGGAGCTGCAGGAGCACCGGATCGGTGTTCAGGCGCTCACGGATGGTCTTGACGCAGTGGTCGAACGAGGCGCCCGTGCGGTCCAGCTTGTTGATGTAGCAGATGCGCGGCACACCGTACTTGGAGGCCTGACGCCACACCGTCATCGACTGCGGCTCAACGCCGGCCACGCCGTCGAACACCGCGACGGCGCCGTCGAGCACGCGGAGCGAACGCTCCACCTCGACGGTGAAGTCGACGTGCCCGGGGGTGTCGATGATGTTGATCAGGTTGTCTTTCCAGAAACAGGTCGTGGCGGCCGACGTGATCGTGATGCCGCGCTCCTGCTCCTGCTCCATCCAGTCCATCACGGCGGCGCCCTCGTGAACCTCACCGATCTTGTAGGTCTTGCCGGTGTAGAACAAGATGCGCTCGGTGGTGGTGGTCTTGCCGGCGTCGATGTGCGCCATGATGCCGATGTTGCGAACCTTGGAAAGGTCGATCACTGTGCAGTCCTTATGTCTCTGGGTAGTAGACGGTGAAGGCCCCCGGGGTTGAAACCCGGGGGCATCCGATCACCAGCGGTAGTGCGCGAAGGCGCGGTTGGCCTCAGCCATCTTGTGCGTGTCCTCGCGACGCTTCACCGAGGCACCGAGGCCGTTGGACGCGTCGAGGATCTCGTTCATGAGGCGCTCGGTCATGGTCTTCTCGCGGCGGGCGCGGGAGAAGCTCACGAGCCAGCGCATGGCCAGGGTGTTCTGGCGGCCCGGCTTGACCTCGATCGGCACCTGGTAGGTGGCGCCACCGACGCGACGGGACTTCACCTCGACGGACGGCTTGACGTTGTCCAGCGCGCGCTTGAGCGTCTGCACCGGATCCGTCCCGGTCTTGGTGCGCGTGCCCTCCAGGGCGTCGTAGACGATGGACTGCGCGATGGTCTTCTTCCCGTCGAGCAGGATCTTGCTCACGAGCTGAGAGACGAGCGGGGAGCCGTACACCGGGTCGATGATGACCGGGCGCTTCGGGGCGGGACCCTTGCGAGGCATTACTTCTCCTTCTTCGCGCCGTAGCGGCTGCGGGCCTGCTTGCGGCCCTTGACGCCCTGGGTGTCAAGGGAGCCGCGGATGATCTTGTAGCGAACGCCGGGCAGGTCCTTCACACGGCCACCGCGCACGAGCACCATCGAGTGCTCCTGCAGGTTGTGGCCGACACCCGGAATGTAGGCGGTGACTTCGATGCCGGAGCTCAGGCGCACACGAGCGACCTTGCGCAGCGCGGAGTTCGGCTTCTTGGGGGTGGTGGTGTACACACGGGTGCACACGCCACGGCGCTGAGGGGAACCCTTCAACGCGGGCGTCTTGTTCTTCGAGACTTTGTCGGTGCGGCCCTTGCGGACCAGCTGCTGAATAGTTGGCACCTGTTGGTATCACTTTCGTTGTCTGGGCGGACGTTGGTTTTCCCTGGCGCAACTCTGGTCGGCGGGGGGCAAGGTCACCGTTTCCAGCCTCACGACGCATCGAGTTGCCGTGCGAACTCCGCACAGGTCTGGTCTCTTCGCAACGAATAAGAGCGCCAGGATCATGCCAGGGCACGCACAAATGGGCCCGAGCAACCGGGCACGCCTCACAAGGTTACTCCAGCGCGTCACCAGGGTCAAAACAGGGAAGAGGGCCCCGGACGCGAGTCCGGAGCCCTCCCCATGGGACGGTGTCAGCGAATCTCGCCGAAGTCCATCTCGTCGAGCGGGACGGCGGGGCCGACCACATCGGAACCGAACGAGTAGTCGTACGGGTCGTAGCTCATGGTGTAGGCGCTCGCGCGGGCCTCCTCGGTGGGCTCCACCCGGATGTTGCGGTACCGCTCGAGACCGGTACCGGCCGGGATCAGCTTGCCCAGGATGACGTTCTCCTTGAGGCCCTTGAGCGTGTCGCTCTTGCCCTGGATGGCCGCGTCCGTGAGGACCTTGGTGGTCTCCTGGAACGAGGCCGCCGACAGCCAGGACTCGGTGGCCAGCGACGCCTTGGTGATGCCCATGAGGACCGGGCGACCCTCGGCCGGCTTGGCGCCTTCGGTCAACGCCTGACGGTTGGCCGCCTCGTAGGAGGCGCGGTCCACGAGCTCACCTGGCATCATCGACGTCTCTCCGGAGTCGATGACCGTCACGCGACGGAGCATCTGCCGGATGATGATCTCGATGTGCTTGTCGTGGATGGGGGCGCCCTGGGTGCGGTACACCCGCTGGACCTCTTCCACGAGGTGCTCCTGCACCTTCCGCAGGCCCCGGATCCGCAGGACGTCCTGCGGATCCACCTGGCCGGCGGTCAGCTGCTGACCGATGCTGACGCGCACGCCGTCCTCGATGTGAGTCCGGTTGCCGTGGTGGTCCTCGAACTCCAGGCGGGCGCGGCGCGCCACCGGGTACTCGAGGTCCTCGCCGCCGTCGTCGCGGACGATGACGAGCTTGCGGCTGCGGTCACCGTCCTCGATCCGGACCACGCCGTCGGCCTCCGCGATGGGGGCCTTGCCCTTGGGCTGACGCGCCTCGAAGAGCTCCGTCACGCGGGGCAGACCCTGCGTGATGTCGTCCCCGGCCACACCACCGGTGTGGAAGGTACGCATCGTCAGCTGGGTGCCGGGCTCGCCGATCGACTGGGCCGCGACGATGCCGATGGCCTCGCCGACGTCGACCACCTTGCCGGAGGCCAGCGAACGGCCGTAGCACAGGGCGCACGTGCCGAACGCGGACTCACAGGTCAGGACGGAACGCACCTTGACCTCGGTGAGGCCCGCCGCGACCATGACGTTGATCTCAGCGTCCCCCAGGTCCGTCCCGGCCTCGACCAGGACGGTCCCCTCCGCGTCGACGGCGTCGACGGCCAGCGCACGGGCGTAGACGGCGGTCTCGACCTCGGGTGAGGTCTCCACCGTGGCGCCCTCCGCGAACGGCTCGGCCGCCACCCGCACCGGCTTACCCATGTCGTCGGCGCCCGGCCTGGTCCACTTCGCGATGACCTTGGTCAGGCCGCGCTCGGTGCCGCAGTCCTCCTCGCGGATGATGACATCCTGCGAGACGTCCACGAGGCGTCGGGTCAGGTAGCCCGAGTCTGCGGTACGCAGAGCGGTGTCAGCCTGACCCTTACGACCACCGTGCGTCGAGATGAAGTACTCGAGGACCGACAGCCCCTCACGGAAGTTGGACTTGATGGGGCGGGCGATGATGTCGCCCTTGGGGTTGGCCACCAGCCCTCGCATGGCGGCGATCTGACGCATCTGCGTCATGTTTCCTCGGGCCCCCGAGTCCACCATCATGAAGATGGGGTTGTCCGCCGTGAAGTTGGCCTTCATGGCCTCGGTGAGCTCGGCTGTCGCGTCCGTCCAGATCGCGATGAGCTCCTGGCGGCGCTCATCCTCCGTCACGGTGCCGCGCTCGTAGAGCTTGTCGATCTTCGACGCGCGGGCCTCGTAACCCTCGAGGATCTGGGCCTTCTGCGGCGGGGTCTGGACGTCCGAGATGGACACCGTCACACCGGACTGCGTGGCCCACCTGAAACCGAGGTCCTTGAGGTTGTCCAGCGCTGCCGCAACGACCACCTTCGGGTACCGCTCGGCCAGGTCGTTGACGATCTGCCCGAGGACCTTCTTGCCCACGACGGTGTTGACGAAGGCGAAGTCGTCCGGCAGCGCCTCGTTGAAGAGGGCGCGGCCGAGCGTGGTCGCCACGAGGTGCGAACCGTCGGGGCGCGCCTCCTCACCGTCGATGACGACGTTCGTCAGGCGGATGTGGATGTTCGAGCCGATCGCGAGGTCCCCGCGGTCGAACGCCATGATGGCCTCGGCCAGCGACGAGAACGAGCGGCCCTCGCCTGCCCTCGGACGCAGCAGCGTCAGGAAGTAGTGGCCGATGATCATGTCCTGCGTGGGCATGGTGACCGGACGACCGTCAGCGGGCTTGAGGATGTTGTTCGTCGACAGCATGAGGATCCGCGCCTCGGCCTGGGCCTCGGCTGACAGCGGCAGGTGCACGGCCATCTGGTCGCCGTCGAAGTCCGCGTTGAACGCGGTGCAGACGAGCGGGTGGATCTGGATGGCCTTGCCCTCGATGAGCTGAGGCTCGAAGGCCTGGATGCCGAGGCGGTGGAGCGTGGGTGCGCGGTTGAGCAGCACCGGGTGCTCGGCGATGACCTCTTCGAGTACGTCCCACACGACGGGGCGCTGACGCTCCACCATGCGCTTGGCGGCCTTGATGTTCTGCGCGTGGTTGAGGTCGTCCAGGCGCTTCATGACGAAGGGCTTGAACAGCTCCAGCGCCATGGCCTTCGGCAGCCCGCACTGGTGCAGCTTGAGCTGCGGCCCCACGACGATGACGGAACGGCCCGAGTAGTCCACGCGCTTGCCGAGGAGGTTCTGGCGGAACCGGCCCTGCTTGCCCTTGAGCATGTCCGAGATGGACTTGAGCGGGCGGTTGCCCGGTCCTGTGACGGGGCGGCCGCGGCGGCCGTTGTCGAACAACGAGTCGACGGCCTCCTGAAGCATCCGCTTCTCGTTGTTGACGATGATCTCGGGCGCGCCGAGATCCAACAGCCGCTTGAGGCGGTTGTTGCGGTTGATCACGCGACGGTAGAGGTCGTTGAGGTCCGAGGTGGCGAAACGGCCACCGTCGAGCTGGACCATGGGGCGCAGGTCCGGCGGGATCACCGGCACGGCGTCGAGCACCATGGCCGAGGGATGGTTCTGCCCGGACAGGAACGCCGCGACCACCTTGAGCCGCTTGAGCGCACGGGTCTTCCGCTGGCCCTTGCCGGTGGCGATGATCTCGCGCAGGTTGATGGACTCGGCCTTGAGGTCGAAGGACTGGAGGCGCTTCTGGATGGCCTCGGCGCCCATGGAGCCCTCGAAGTACTTCGAGAAGCGCTTCTTCATCTCGCGGTAGAGCATCTCGTCGCCCTCGAGGTCCTGGACCTTCAGGCTCTTGAAGCGCTGCCACACCTCGTCGATGCGGTCCAGCTGACGCTGCGCGCGGGTGCGGATCTGGCCGGCCTCACGCTCGGCCGCTTCGCGGACCTTGCGCTTGATGTCTGCCTTGGCGCCCTCGTCCTCGAGCTGGGCGAGATCCTCTTCGAGCTTGCGCATGCGCGCCTCGATGTCGGCGTCGCGGCGGGACGCGACCTGCTTGGACTCGACCTCCACCTTGGCCTGCAGGGACGCGAGATCCCGGTGACGGGCCTCCTCGTCGACGGCGGTGATCATGTGCGCGGCGAAGTAGATGACCTTCTCGAGGTCCTTCGGGGCGATGTCCAGCAGGTAGCCCAGCCGGCTCGGCACGCCCTTGAAGTACCAGATGTGCGTCACCGGGGCGGCGAGCTCGATGTGGCCCATGCGCTCGCGGCGCACGTTGGACCGAGTCACCTCGACGCCGCAGCGCTCGCAGATGATGCCCTTGAACCGGACCCGCTTGTACTTGCCGCAGTAGCACTCCCAGTCACGGGTGGGGCCGAAGATCTTCTCGCAGAAGAGACCGTCGCGCTCAGGCTTGAGCGTGCGGTAGTTGATGGTCTCCGGCTTCTTGACCTCGCCGTGCGACCACTCGCGGATCTGGTCTGCGTTGGCGAGACCGATCCGCAGCTCGTCGTAGAAGTTCACGTCCAGCACGTTGCTTCTCTTTCCCCTCCAGTGGCCGGTGACGGGCCCTGGAGATCAGGGTGAATCTGGTTCAAGTTGTCCTGGGGAGGATGGGGGCGAAGCCCCTCGTGGAAGGCGGACGTCGTCCGCCTGCCACGGCCTCAGCGATGTTCGAGCGAATCGACCCCCACCGGGGGGTCCACGGGGGGCTCGCCCCCCGTGCGCTCAGACTTCGCCGACATCCATGAAGTTGTCGCTGCCGGGGCGGCGGCCGAGGTCGATGCCGAAGTCCTCGGCAGAGCGCATGTCGTCCTCGGAATCGCGCAGGTCGATGACCCGGCCGTCGTCGGAGAGCACCTCCACGTTCAGGCAGAGGGACTTCATCTCCTTGACGAGCACCTTGAACGACTCCGGGATGCCCGGTTCGGGGATGTTCTCGCCCTTGACGATCGCTTCGTAGACCTTCACGCGGCCGGGCACGTCGTCGGACTTGATGGTCAGGAGCTCCTGGAGAGCCCATGCGGCGCCGTAGGCCTCGAGGGCCCACACCTCCATCTCGCCGAACCGCTGACCGCCGAACTGGGCCTTACCACCCAGCGGCTGCTGCGTGATCATGGAGTACGGGCCGGTGGAGCGCGCGTGGATCTTGTCGTCGACGAGGTGGTGCAGCTTCAGCAGGTACATGTAGCCCACGCCGACGCGCTGCGGGTAGGGCTCGCCGGAGCGACCGTCGAAGAGCTGGGCCTTGCCGCCGCCGTCGACGAGGCGTACCCCGTCACGCGAGACCAGCGAGTTGGCCAGCAGCCCGTTGATCTCGGCCTCGGAGGCGCCGTCGAACACCGGGGTGGCGACCTTGGCGTTGCCGTCCATGCGGCCGAGGCCGACCTCGCGCAGGCGCTCGGCCCACTCCTCCTGCACCTCGGAGACGTCCCAACCGGTCTTGGCGATCCACCCGAGATGGTTCTCCAGCACCTGCCCCACGTTCATCCGGGAGGGGACGCCCAGGGGGTTGAGGACGATGTCCACCGGGGTGCCGTCCTCCATGAACGGCATGTCCTCGATGGGCAGGATCTTCGAGATGACGCCCTTGTTACCGTGGCGGCCGGCGAGCTTGTCGCCGTCGGAGATCTTGCGCTTCTGGGCGACGTGCACCCGCACCAGCTCATTGACGCCGGGAGGCAGTTCGTCGTCGTCCTCGCGGTTGAACACGCGGACCGCGATGACCGTGCCGGACTCGCCGTGGGGCACCTTGAGGGACGTGTCGCGCACCTCGCGGGCCTTCTCGCCGAAGATGGCGCGCAGCAGGCGCTCCTCGGGCGTCAGCTCGGTCTCGCCCTTCGGCGTGACCTTGCCCACCAGGATGTCTCCGGCCGAGACCTCGGCACCGATGCGCACGATGCCCCGCTCGTCGAGATCTCCGAGCATCTCGTCGGAGACGTTGGGGATCTCGCGGGTGATCTCCTCCGCGCCCAGCTTCGTGTCGCGGGCGTCGACCTCGTGCTCCTCGATGTGGATCGAGGTGAGGACGTCGTCCTGGACGATGCGCTGGGAGAGGATGATCGCGTCCTCGTAGTTGAGGCCCTCCCACGGCATGAAGGCAACCAGCAGGTTCTTGCCCAGGGCGAGCTCGCCCTGATCCGTGCAGGGACCGTCCGCGAGCGGAGTCCCCACCTCGATGCGGTCACCCGGCTTCACCAGCGGGCGCTGGTTGATGCAGGTGCCCGCGTTGGAGCGGACGAACTTGTCCAGCTTGTAGGACTGGTAGGTGCCGTCGTCGTTGGCGATCTCGAGGAGATCGGCCGAGACCGTCGTCACCACGCCCGGCTTCTTGGCCAGGGTCACGTCGCCGACGTCCACCGCCGCGCGGTATTCCATGCCGGTGCCGACGAAGGGGGCCTCGTTGCGGATCAGCGGGACGGCCTGACGCTGCATGTTGGCGCCCATGAGGGCTCGCGACGCGTCGTCGTGCTCGAGGAACGGGATCAGCGCCGTGGCGATGGAGACCATCTGCCGGGGCGACACGTCCATGTACTCCACGTCCGTGCCGGGGATCTGGTCCACGTCACCGTGCTTGAGGCGCACGAGCACGCGCTCCTCGGAGAGCCGCCCGTCCTTGCCGACGTGGGCGTTGGCCTGCGCGATGGAGTAGCGATCCTCCTCGTCCGCGGTGAGGTAGTCGATCTGGTCCGTGACGACGCCCTCGACCACCTTGCGGTACGGGGTCTCGATGAACCCGAAGGCGTTGACGCGGGCGAAGGAGGCCAGCGAGCCGATGAGGCCGATGTTGGGGCCTTCAGGGGTTTCGATGGGGCACATGCGGCCGTAGTGCGACGGGTGGACGTCACGGACCTCCATGCCGGCGCGGTCACGGGAGAGACCGCCGGGGCCGAGCGCGGAGAGGCGACGCTTGTGGGTCAGGCCCGCGAGCGGGTTGTTCTGATCCATGAACTGCGACAGCTGCGAGGTGCCGAAGAACTCCTTGAGCGCCGCCGTGACGGGCCGGATGTTGATCAGCGTCTGCGGCGTGATGGCCTCGATGTCCTGCGTGGTCATGCGGTCCCGCACCACGCGCTCCATGCGGCCGAGGCCGGTGCGCAGCTGGTTCTGGATGAGCTCGCCCACCGTGCGGAGACGACGGTTACCGAAGTGGTCGATGTCGTCAGGCTCCACCGGAAGGTCACCCAGCGTGTCGCGGTGCTCGTGGAGCGCCACGATGTAGCGGATGGCGGCCCCGATGTCCTCAAGTGTCAGGACCTGCTGGTCGAACGGCAGGTCGAGGCCGAGCTTCTTGTTGATCTTGTAGCGACCGACCTTGGCCGTGTCGTAGCGCTTGGGGTTGAAGTAGTAGTTGTCCAGCAGCGCCTGGGCGGCATCCCGCGCCGGCGGTTCGCCAGGGCGCAGCTTGCGGTAGATATCCAGCAGCGCCTCGTCCTGGGTCTTGACGGAGTCCTTCTCCAGCGTCAGGCGCATGGACTCGTACTCGCCGAACTCCTCGAGGATCCTGTCCTCGGACCAGCCGAGGGCCTTGAGAAGAACGGTGACGTTCTGCTTGCGCTTGCGGTCCAGGCGGACGAACACCATGTCGCGCTTGTCGATCTCGAACTCCAGCCACGCACCGCGCGACGGGATCACCTTGCAGGAGAAGATGTCCTTGTCCGAGGTCTTGTCCGGGGTCTGCTCGAAGTACACGCCGGGCGAACGGACCAGCTGCGACACGACGACGCGCTCGGTGCCGTTGATGATGAAGGTGCCGCGATCCGTCATGAGCGGGAAGTCGCCGATGAAGACCGTCTGGCTCTTGATCTCGCCGGTGTCGTTGTTGACGAACTCCGCGGTGACGAAGAGGGGGGCCGCGTAGGTGACGTCCCGGTCCTTGCACTCCTCAATGGTCCACTTGGGGCTCTCGAAGCGGTGGTCCCGGAACGACAGAGACATGGTCTCGTTGAAGTCCTCGATGGGCGAGATCTCCGCAAAGATCTCCTCCAGGCCGGAGCGGGTGTTGACGTCGGTACGGCCAGCGGCCAGCTGTCCCTCTACCTTCTCCACCCAGGCCTCGTTACCGATGAGCCAGTTGTAGGCGTCGATCTGCAAATCCAGGAGGTTGGGGACCTCTAGCGGCTCATGAATCTTCGCGAAGGAGATTCGGCCGGTGGATGAGACGACATTGGTGTTCTTCAACGCAGAGCGCGAGGCGGCCAAGATACGGTCCTTCCAAGAACGCTTGAAGCAAAATGTTTCCGTGCATGGCGAAGCTCCCGTGTCAAGTCACGGGGCGCAACGCATAGCTGGGCAAACAACCACTATAGAGCAATAGGCACAGGACGGCAACTACCGCAGGCCCTGCTGGTCATGCGGTCGACTTCGATCCCCTTTGATCTCTACGCCACGATGATAGCGGCCGCGGCGGCCGGCGCAACCCCGCCCCCGGCGCGTCGCGGCAGCACGTGCAACGGCCCGCCCCCCGGCAGGGGACGGGCCGTTGATCGCTGTGAGCTGAGGGGTCAGATCACTTGAGCTCGACCGAGCCGCCGGCGGCCTCGAGGGCCTCCTTGGCCTTGGCCGCGGTCTCCTTGTCGACCTGCTCCAGCACAGGCTTGGGGGCGCCCTCGACGAGGTCCTTGGCCTCCTTCAGGCCGAGGGAGGTCAGAGCGCGCACCTCCTTGATGACGGCGATCTTCTTCTCGCCGCCGGAGGTCAGGATGACGTCGACCTTGTCCGAGACTTCCTCGTCGGCACCGGCGTCGTCGCCAGCCGCGGGGGCGGCAGCGGCGGCAACCGCGACGGGGGCGGCAGCGGTGACACCGAAGGTGTCCTCGAAGAGCTTCACGAACTCAGAGAGCTCGATGAGGGTCATCTCCTTGAAGGCGTCAAGGAGCTCGTCAGTGGTGAGCTTCGCCATGGTGGCGTTTCCTTTCGTAGAAAGATCAGTGATTGCAGCGGCGCTGCAACGGATCACTCCGCAGCGTCAGCTGCAACGGGTGCCGCATCAGCGGCGGGGGTCTCGTCTGTGGCGTCGGCGGCAGGCGCGGAGCCGGCGCCACCGATCAGGGAGGGGTTGGCCTCGGCAGCGGTCTGCAGAGCACCGAACAGGCGGGCACCCTGCGACAGCGGGGCGGCCAGCATGTAGACGGCCTTGGCCATGTTGGCCTGCAGTGCGCCGGCCATCTTGGCCAGCAGAACCTCGCGGGACTCGAGGTCCGCGAGCTTCAGGACGGCCTGGGCGTCGAGGAACTTTCCCTCGAGCACACCACCCTTGATTGCCAGAGACGGGTGGGCCTTTGCGAAGTCACGCAGCCCCTTGGTGGCGGCAGCGATATCACCGCTGACGAACGCGATGCCTGTGGGGCCGGTGAGGGAGTCTGCGATTCCCTCGATGCCGGCTTCCTTGGCTGCGATCGCCGCAAGGGTGTTCTTCGCAACGGCGTAGGTTGCGTTCTCACCGAGGGATCGACGAAGGGTCTTCAGATCCTTGACGGTGAGACCGCGGTACTCGGTCAGCACTGCCGCCGCGGAGTTACTGAACTGGTCAGTGAGATCCGCGACCTTGGCAGCCTTATCCGGCCTCGCCATGTGGTCTCCTTCCGGTCTAACAGCCTCCGTCCGCCCGGGTGGGCGGCGGGAGGGCCGAAGTGCAGTGACGCAAAAAACGCCCCGACGCCGGCGGCGCGGGGCGACCCGTGGAACGGGAAGCTGACACGTACACCTGCGCGGGTGCCTTGCGGCGTTTATGGCTGGGATGCCACCTGCGGTCTTCGGCTCTGCGAACTATACCCAGGAGCCGACGCCGCCCCAAATCGGGCACGCGGGCTGCCCCGTGAGCCCGGGCGTGTCGACTTGAGCGGCGTGCACTAACCTCGACATGTTGATCTGTTCCACTCCGAGAGGACCCTCATGCGTCGCATCCTCGCCGCCGGCCTACTGGCCACCCTCGCCGTGAGCGCCTGCAGCGCCCCGTCGACCACCACCGACCCCTCCTCCGCTCCGGCGGACTCCACCGACCGCACCTACGACGTCTCAGGCGTGGCAAAGGTGGACGACATCGCAGCCCTGCTGCCGCAGGAGATCGCAGACAAGGGCACGCTGACCATCGGTGCCGCCACCGACTATGCGCCGGCCGAGTTCCGCGCTGACGATCTCACCACCGCCATCGGCTACGACGTCGACCTCGGCAAGGCGATCGGGAAGGTGCTCGGGGTCGAGACCGAGGTGGTCGACGGTGAGTTCGCCTCCCTGCTGCCCGGCATCGGCACCAAGTACGACATCGGCATCTCCTCGTTCACGGTCACCGAGGAGCGCACCGCGAACTTCACGATGATCTCCTACATCACGGTGGGCTCCAGCTTCGCCGTGAAGAAGGGCAACCCGGAGGCGTTCGACCCGGAGAACCTGTGCGGCCAGACGATCGGCGTCCAGACCGGTACCTGGCAGGAGGAGGAACTCGCCGGGTTCACGCAGGCCTGCGAGGACGAGGGCCAGGAGCCCATCGAGGTCCTCCCCTACGCCAAGCAGTCAGACGTCACCACCAACCTCGTGGGCGGCAAGGTGAAGGCCTTCTACGCGGACTCGACGGTGGCCTCCTACGCGGTGGCGCTGACCAACGACCAGCTCGAGGTGGTCGGGGGCGTGCGTGACGCGGCCCCGCAGGGCATCGTCGTGGCGCAGGACGACGTCGAGCTCACCGCCGCCATCCAGCAGGCGGTCCAGTCGCTCATGGACGACGGCACATGGGCCGCGATCCTCGACAGCTGGGGTGTCACCGAGGCCGGCCTCGACATGGCCGAGATCCACCCGCAGGCCTGAGCATGCGCCAGCCCACGCCGGAGCTGATCCACGCCCGCCCGGTCCCCAGGCCCAGCCTGTGGATCTGGGCCGGCGTCGTGCTGGTGCTCGTGGGCATGCTCGTCCACGGCCTGCTGACCAACCCCAATTACCACTGGGACGTGGTCGCCGGGCACCTGCTCGATCCGCGCATCATCTCCGGCCTGGGCTGGACACTGCTGCTCACCGTCGGCGCCATGGCATTGGGCATCACGCTGGCGGTGACGACGGCGATGATGCGGATGGGCACCAACCCCATCCTGCAGGCGGTGGCATGGGCCTACATCTGGTTCTTCCGCGGCACCCCCGTCTACACCCAGCTGGTCTTCTGGGGCCTGCTGCCGGTGCTCTACCCGCGGCTCAGCCTCGGCATCCCGTTCGGCCCCGAGTTCTTCGAGTTCACCACGCAGGACGTCATCAACGCGGGCGTCGCGGCCATCCTGGGCCTGGGGCTCAACGAGGGCGCGTACCTGTCGGAGATCGTGCGCTCGGGCCTCAACTCAGTGGACAAGGGACAGTGGGAGGCTGCGACGGCGCTGGGCATGAAGCGCTCCACGACGCTGCGCCGGGTGATCATCCCGCAGGCCATGCGCGTCATCGTGCCGCCCACCGGCAACGAGACCATCTCCATGCTGAAGACCACCTCGCTCGTGCTCGCGGTCCCGTTCAGCCTGGAGCTGACGTTCGTCACCAACGCCATCGGCAACAAGAACTTCCTCCCCGTCCCGCTGCTCATCGTCGCCGCGATCTACTACCTGGTGGTGACGTCGATCCTGATGGTGGGCCAGTCCTACCTGGAGGCGTACTACGGTCGCGGCTTCGACACCGACACCACGGGGCGCGCGAAGCCGGCCAAGGGCATGTCACGGCGGCAGCAGGCCATCCTCGCCGCGGGCACGGTGCACACCGATCCGAATCTGGAGGTGACCCCATGAGCGCGATGGTCGAGGCACGGGGTGTTCACAAGCTCTTCGGTCACCTGCACGTCCTCAAGGGCGTGGACCTCACCGTCGGCAGGGGCGAAGTGTGCGTGGTGCTGGGCCCGTCGGGGTCCGGCAAGTCCACCCTGATCCGTTGCATCAACGAGCTGGAGCAGATCAGTTCCGGCCGGATGTTCGTCGGCGGGGAGCTGATGGGGCTGCGCGAGGTGAACGGCCGCCTGCATCGCCGCAGCGACAAGGAGATCGCGCAGCAGCGGTCCAAGGTGGGCATGGTGTTCCAGCGCTTCAACCTGTTCCCACACATGACCGCTCTCGAGAACGTGATGGAGGCGCCACGTCAGGTGCGCGGGCTGTCCAAGCCCGCGGCCGAGTCCCTGGCCCGTGACCAGCTCGAGCGCGTGGGCCTCTCGGACCGCTCGGACCACTACCCGTCCCAGCTCTCCGGTGGTCAGCAGCAGCGCGTCGCGATCGCCCGCGCCCTGGCCATGGAGCCGGAGCTGATGCTGTTCGACGAGCCCACCTCTGCCCTTGATCCCGAGCTGGTGGGCGAGGTGTTGAGCGTCATGCAGGAGCTGGCGGCCAGCGGCATGACCATGATCGTGGTGACCCACGAGGTGGGTTTCGCCCGCGAGGTGGCGGACCAGGTGGTGTTCATGGACGACGGCGTCGTCGTCGAGCGCGGCACCCCGGCCGAGGTCATCGACCACCCACAGCAGCAGCGCACCCGGGACTTCTTCGCCAAGGTCCTCTGAGGGCACCCGCCGCCGGGCTTCAGCCGATCTCGAGGAGGGCCAGCGGGATCTCGGAGGGCAACTCGCCCGCGAGGTAGCCCGTCGGCCCGAATCTGGACGCCAACCTCCCGCCCACCGTGCCGTGCAGATAGGCCGCCCAGACCGCGGCCTGGGCCGGCTCCGCGCCCCGCGCGCACAGACCCACCACGATGCCGGCCTTCACGTCGCCCGAACCCGCGACTCCCAGCCCCGCGTTGCCCTCGTCGCTGCGCCAGAGCCGCCCGTCGGGAGTGCCGATGAAGGTGCTGGAGGATCCTGAGCTCACCACGGCCCCGGTGGCCTCGGCCAGGCGGAGGACCGCGGCCCCCTGGTCCCGGCGCACCTCTTCCTCGTCGACGCCCAAGGTCAACGCCAGCTCGCTCAGGTTGGGCGAGAGGACCAGCGCGTCGAGGGCACCCCCTCGCGACGGGTCCTCCGTGAGCCAGGCCAGCGCCAGGGCGTCGAGCACCACGGTCCCGCGGAGCAGGGGAGCCACGGCCTCCATCAACGCGACCGCTCGGCCGACGTCGAGCATGCCGGGGCCGATCAGCGTGGCGTCCGCGCCCGGAGAGTAGTCGACCACCACCGTCGCGGCCGCCCAGGTGAGATCGCCCTCCGCCGAGCACTGCGCCCCGCGGACCAGCGACTCGGGCATCGCCACGGCCATGGGCACCGCCACCGGCTCAGGCACCACGAGCTGGGTCTTGCCAGCGCCCGATCGCATGGCGGCACGCGCCGCCAGCAGCACACCGCCTGGATTGGGCACGCTGCCACCGACGATCAGCGCGCGCCCCCGGGCGTCCTTGCTCCCCCGCGGCGACGGCAGGGGCCAGTCGCGCAGCACGGCAGGGGTGATGACGGTCGGCCGGTCCCGCGCGTCGGTCATCCCTCCCCCCTCCGCGACGGCTGCGCCTCGGCGCCTCCGTCGCCGCCCTCCCGGGCATGGCCGGGCTCGCGCGTCACGCGGGCCTCGCCGCTGCCCAGCAGCGCACTCACGTCGTCGCGGGCCGCCAGCTGCAGGGCGCCGTCGCGCTCGATGTAGCGCGTCATGGAGCAGTTGGCCACGGGCTCCTCCTTCTGGAGGGCCACCACCTGCGCCGCCTCGAGACCCTCCAGAACGTAGCGGAAGGCGAGGATGACCGCCTCGTGGCTGAACAGCCAGACCCGCTCCCCCGCGTAGCGCGCCTGCAGTTCCACCAGGAGGCTGCGGATCCGCAGGATCACGTCTGCCCAGGACTCGCCGCCGGGCGGCCGGTAGTAGAACTTCCCCACCCTGTCGCGGCGTTCGGACTCCTCCGGGTGTTCCGCCTTGATGCCGTACCACGTCACGCCGTCGAAGATGCCGAGTTCACGCTCCCGAAGGCGCTCGTCGAGCAGGATCTCCGTCCCCTGCAAGGCCGCCAGTGCGCGCTCTGCGGTGGCTCGGGCTCGGCGAAAGGGTGAGCTCACGACGACGGTGGGCCGCTCGCCGGCGGGGAGCGCGGCGATGTGGCGCCCCAGTGCCTCGGCCTGGCGCCGGCCTTCACCCGACAGGTCGATCAGCTCGTCGTTGGTGGGCAGGTCGAGGCGGTGCGCCTTGGCGGCTATGGCGGCGTGGTCGGCAACGTTGCCGAGACTCTGGCCATGCCTGACCAGGACGATCTCGGCCGGTCCCGTCGCGGAGCCCTCGGTGGCGACAGTGGTCATGGGCGTCCCTTCCGTCGTGCTGGTCCCCCACCCTACGACGCGGCCGCGCCCACGGCCAGGACGCGCGTCAGTCCGGCCGCCAGGTGAAGCGTGGCGGCCGGCGGTCACGGAAGGCGGCGATCCCCTCCTCCTTGTCCGGGCCGGCGTTCGCCCGCTGGACCCAGGAGATGGCCGTCTCCGCCTCCAGGTCGCGGTGGACCAGGCCGTCGACGATCTCCTTGGAGGCCCGGAGCGTGAGCTGCGAGAGGCCCGCCATCTGCTCACCCACTCCGATGGCCGCTGACAGGGCGTCTCCGGCGTCCACGACCCGGTTGAGCAGGCCCACCGCCAGCGCGCGCTCCGCGTCCACGCGGGCCGCGGTGAACAGCAACTCCTTGGTCACGGCTGGGCCCATGAGGTGGATCATCCGCTCGGTGGCCGACACCGGGTAGACGATCCCCAGCGTGGCCGGGGGGACGGAGAAGGTGGCCGTGGCCCCGGCGATCCTCAGGTCGCAGCCCAGGGCCAACTCCAGGCCCCCGCCGTAGCACGCGCCCTCGATGGCGGCGATGACGGGCTTGGGGCTCCGGGCGATGGCCAGTTCGGCGTTGATGGGGCGCTCGGCATGGTGGAGCTCATCGAGCCCACCGATGTCCGACCCGGCGCAGAAGGTTCCCTCCGCACCGGTGAGGACCACGACGGCCACCTCCGGATCTGCGTCGAGGTCCCGCATCAGCGCGGGCACACGGCGCCACATGTCGTCGGTCATCGCGTTGCGCTTGCCGGGGTTGTTGAGCGTGATGACGGCGATGCTGCCCTGGCGGCGGAGGTCGACGGTGGCCATGGGGCCATCCTGTCACCAGACGCGCCTCGGGGCGGGCACCGCGATGGTGCCCGCCCCGAGAGCGCGGTGTGGGTGGTGGAGCTCAGGCCTCGGGGGGCTTGGTCATCGAGGTGTCGACGAGCACGCTGGGGCTCATGGTGGCCGAGACCGCGATCTTGCGGACGTAGCGGCCCTTCGACGCGGACGGCTTCAGACGCACGATCTCCTCGATCACCGCGAAGTAGTTGTCCGTGAGTTGCTCCTGCGTGAACGACACCTTCCCGATGAGGAACTGCAGGTTCCCGTGGCGGTCGATGCGGAACTCGATCTTGCCGCCCTTGATGTCGGCCACGGCCTTGGCGACGTCCATCGTGACGGTGCCGGTCTTGGGGTTGGGCATCAGACCGCGCGGGCCGAGGACGCGCCCGAGGCGGCCGACCTTGCCCATGAGATCCGGGGTGGCGACGACGGCGTCGAAGTCCAGGTAGCCGCCGGCCACCTTCTCGATCAGTTCGTCGGTGCCGACCTCGTCGGCGCCAGCGGCCCGGGCGGCGTCAGCCTTGTCACCGGCGGCGAAGACGAGGACCCGAGCCGTCTTGCCTGTGCCGTGCGGAAGGTTGACCGTGCCGCGGATCATCTGGTCCGCCTTGCGGGGGTCGACGCCCAGGCGGACGGCGACGTCGACGGTCTCGTCGAACTTGGCCGAGGCCATCTCCTTGACGAGGCGAAGCGCCTCGTCGGGGCTGTACGCCTGTGCTTCGGCGCGCTTCTCTGCGGCGCCTCGGTATGCCTTGCTGTGCTTCATGCTGGTTCCTTCTTGTCTGCCGGCCTCGTAGGCCGGTCCACCAGTTCTGGTGCGGGGTGCTGTCCCCTACCAGGGAGAGTGAACGGGGGGTGGATCAGTCGACGGTGACGCCCATGGAGCGGGCGGTGCCTTCGACGATCTTCATGGCGGCCTCAATGTCGTTGGCGTTGAGGTCAGGGAGCTTGGTCTGCGCGATCTCGCGGATCTGGTCCTTGGAGAGCTTGCCGACCTTGGTGGTCAGCGGGTTCGCAGCACCGCTCTTGATGCCGGCGGCCTTCTTGATCAGCTCAGCGGCGGGCGGCGTCTTCGTGATGAAGGTGAACGTGCGGTCCTCGTAGATCGTGATCTCGACGGGGATGACGTTGCCGCGCTGGGACTCCGTGGCGGCGTTGTACGCCTTCACGAACTCCATGATGTTGACACCGTGCGGACCGAGTGCGGTACCGACCGGGGGCGCGGGCGTGGCTGAGCCGGCGTTCAGAGCGACCTTGACGAGGGCCGCGACCTTCTTCTTGGGAGGCATGGGTGGGTCCTTTACCTAAATGGGTGGAAGTGCCCGCAGGCGGGCGCAACGCACAATCTTAGACGACTTTCTCGACCTGCTTGAATTCGAGGTCGACGGGTGTCTCGCGCCCCAGGATCTCGACGAGGGCGATGAGCCGCTGATTGTTCGGATTGAGTTCGGTGATCGTGGCGTGGACCCCGGTGAAGGGGCCGTCGGTCACCATGACGGAGTCGCCGACTGCGAAGTCCACGACCTCCACCTTGCGCTTCCGCGAGACGGCGGCGCCCGCCTGCTCGGCGTTCACCTTCGCATGCACGGACGGGGTCAGCATGTTGAGGACCTCGTCGATGGACAGCGCCACCGGCTGTTGTCCGTGGCCGACGAAGCCGGTGACGGAGGGGGTCTGGCGCACGACGCTCCACGAGTCGTCGGTCAGTTCCATCCGGATGAGCACGTAGCCCGGCAGCACGCAGCGCGTGACCGTCTTGCGGGCGTTGTTGCGGATCTCGACGACTTCCTCGGTGGGGACGACCGTCTCGAAGATGAACTCCTCCATGTTGAGGGTCTGCGCGCGGGAGTCCACGTTCTGCTTCACGCGGTTCTCCATGCCCGAGTACGTGTGGATCACGTACCACTCGCCGACCTTCGACTCGAGCTCTTCGCGCAACTCGGCCAGTGCGGCCGCGACCGCGTCGTCCGCGTCCTGTTCGGCCTGGTCCTCCTCCGGCGTGGCGGGCTCCTCGGCCAGCAGCACGGGCGACTCGTCAGCGTCAGCGTCCGCCGACAGGTCGCCGAGGTCGATCTCCACGTCGTCGGTGGCGGCGTCCTCCAAGCTGCCGAGGTCGATCTCGAAGTTGATGTCGTTGTTGTCAGAGTCGGTCATGCATTGCTCCCAAAGATCTGCAGAAGTGACCAGCCGAACGCCATGTCCAGCACTCCCACGAAGAAAATCATGATGAGCACGAAGACCAGCACCGCGCCGAACATGGTGACGAGTTGCGGCCATGTGGGCCAGACAACCTTCTTGAGCTCGCCGGCGGACTGCCGGACGAACTCGGCGGGGTTGTGGGCGGCGTACGGGTCTTCGCCCTCCGCGAGGGCGGCGTTGCGCTTCCGGGTGGGGGCGCTCTTGCGCACCGGCGCCTTGGCTGTCTTGCGCGCGATGACGGGCGCCGCGGCGAGGTCCTCGTCGTCGAACTCGTGCTCGAGCCCGGCGATGATCTCGTCCTCGGACTCCGCGCCCACAAGGGTCACGTCCTCGTCGGCTGCCATGGCGTCGGCTTCGGCGGCCGCGAGGGCGTCCTCGTCAGCGACGATCTCGTCCGCGTCGGGCGCGCTGGCGTCCTCGGAGACGAACTCCTGGCCCTCCGGCTCTGCGTCGCGCGACTTGTCGCTCACGCTGGACTTCCCTTCGCATATACAAACAAAATGCCTCACCGACCACGTGTGTCGGCAGGCGTGCGAGGCGGCCGGAATCGACGGCTACCTAGCAGGGCAGGAGGGACTCGAACCCCCAACCTGCGGTTTTGGAGACCGCTGCTCTGCCAATTGAGCTACTACCCTTTGGCGGTTGGACCGCCACGCGCCGGGTGCTTTTGAGCACACGACGACCATGGCAATAACTACCGGTGATCCCCAACTATATGCGGTTTGCACCCCAGATGCGAACCAGGTCAGGCCAGTGACGACAGCCATGCCCGGTGCAGATCCGCGTACCTTCCCTGGCCGGCGACGAGGTCCGCCGGGCTTCCGTCCTCCACCACGCGGCCGTGCTGGAGGACGAGCACGCGGTCTGCGATCTCCACCGTCGACAAACGGTGGGCGATGATGATCGCCGTGCGATCCGCGAGGATGGTGCGCAACGCGCGCTGGACGAGCCGCTCCGTGGGGACGTCGAGCGAGGACGTGGCCTCGTCGAGGATGAGGACCCGCGGATCGGCCAGCACCACGCGGGCAAAGGCCACCAGCTGGCGCTGGCCCGCCGAGAGCCGCGACCCCCGCTTTCCGGTGTCCGTGTCGTATCCCCTCGGCATGGCCTCGATGAACGTGTCGGCCCCCACCGCACGGGCCGCCGCGACCACCTGCTCGCGGGTTGCCCCGGGCCTGCCGAATGCGATGTTGTCCGCCACGGAGCCGGCGAAGATGAAGTTCTCCTGCGTGAGGAGCGTGACGTGGCGGCGCAGGGTGTCGTCGGCGAGGTGACGCACATCGACGCCGTCGAGATGCACCGATCCCGCCTGGGGATCGTAGAACCGCGCCACGAGCTTGGCGATGGTGGTCTTGCCCGCCCCGGTGGTCCCGACGAGGGCGACGGTCTGGCCGGAGTCGATGGAGAGCGAGAGCCCCGGGAGCACGGTGGCGCCCTCGATGTAGGAGAAGGTGACGCCGTCGAGCGCCACCTCCCCGCGCGCGGTCGGCAGGGCGACGGGGTGCTCAGGGTCGCGGACGTCGGGCTCCTCGTCCATCACGCTCGCCACCTTCTCCAGCGCGGTGAGCGCGGACTGCAGCGACGAGATGAACTGCCCGATGTCCTGCATGGGATCGAAGAACATCCTCACGTACAGCACGAACGCCGCGAGGGTGCCGACGCTCAACTGGTCACCGAGCGCCATGAAACCACCGACCGCCACCACGACCACGACGCCCACGTGACCGACGAACTGGATGCCCGGCATGGCGCGCGCGAACACCCGCAGGGCCGTGGTGTTGGCGTCGCGGTACTGCAGCGCCACCGCCTCGAAGATCTCGCGGGAGCGCGGTTCGCGGCGGAAGGCCTGCACGGCCTTGATGCCGGTCATCGTCTCGATGAACTGGACGATCACGATGGCCGACAGGGTCCGCACGTGCCGGAAGGCCCGCGTGGACGCCTTGGCGAACCACCTCATGAGCAGCCACAGCAACGGATAGGTGAAGAACGCCACCAGCGCCAGCCGCCAATCGAGCAGCAGCAGGATGACGGTGGAGCCGACGATGGTGAGCAGGGCCGCGACCACCACGTCGATGCCTTGGAGGACGAGTTCCTGGACGGCCTCGACGTCGCTGGTCATCCGCGACACCGCCCTGCCGGAGGTGTACCGGTCGTGGAACCCGACGCTCAGCCGCTGGAACTGCCGGTACAGCCGGCGGCGGAGGGTCAGCAGCAGGTCGTTGCCGATCACGCCGGACCTCCGCAGGAAGAACGAGCGGCAGGTGACCTGCACGACGATGGCGCCCACCATCACCCCGAGGAGGGTGACCAGCGTCGAGGACACGCCGCCCTGCAGCGCCGGGATGCCGTCGTCGAGCACGCGCTGGACCAGGACGGGGACGGCGAGGCGAGCCAGCGACTCCAGCACCACGGCGACGACGAGGACGGCACCCCAGCGTCGGTAGGGGCGGACCAGGTCCGCCAGCAGCCTCCGGCTCGCGGGTCTGAGGGCCACCGTGGAGTCGGTCTCCTCCGAGATCTCCTGCTTGACGCCGCGCCAGTCCTCGAGCGCCGTGTCGCGGGTATCGGTCATCGGGCCGCCTCCTCTGCCAGGTCGGGCTCGATGCTGTAATCGGCGGACAGCAGCTCTCGATACTCCGGCACGGTCGCCAGGAGTTCCTGGTGCGTGCCGACGTGGGCGATGCGGCCCTCGACGAGCATCGCGACGCGGTCCGCGAGCAGCACCGTCGAGGCCCGGTGGGCCACGACGATGCCGGTCACCCCCACCAGGGTGGCCTTGAGCGCGGCCTCCACCTCGGCCTCGGTGTGGATGTCCAGCGCGCTGAGGGTGTCGTCGAGGACGAGGACCTTGGGTGAGACGAGGATGGCCCTGGCCAGGGCGAGCCGCTGGCGCTGGCCGCCGGAGAGGCTGAGACCCTGTTCGCCCAGCCTGGTGTCGAGGCCCCACGGCAGGTCGTGGACGAACTCCGCCGACGCCACCCGGAGCGCCTCCGCGATGTCCCCGTCCGACGCGTCGGGCCGGCCCAGGGTCAGGTTCTCGCGGGCCGACATGGAGAAGAGGATCGGGTCCTCGAAGGCGGTGGCGACGAGGGACCGCAGCTGGGTGAGCTCCAGCTCACGGATGTCCACGCCGTCGAGGAGGATGGCTCCCCCCGTGACGTCCTGAAGGCGCGGGATCAGCGAGACGATCGTGGACTTGCCGGATCCGGTGCCGCCGACGAGGGCCACGGTCTCACCGGGGGCGATGTCGAGGGTCACGTCCGTGAGCGTGGGAGCGTCGGCGTCGTCGAACCGGAACTGGACGTGGCGCAGGCTCA
This sequence comes from Tessaracoccus pujii, assembly GCF_055326215.1. Taxonomy (NCBI): domain Bacteria; kingdom Bacillati; phylum Actinomycetota; class Actinomycetes; order Propionibacteriales; family Propionibacteriaceae; genus Tessaracoccus; species Tessaracoccus pujii. Next base: position 94,968 of record NZ_JBUZNP010000004.1, read on the forward strand.
GGGCGCCGCGCGGCCGCGCGATGCGGCGGGTGCCGGAGGTGATCGTCACGGGCGCGTCGAACACCTCACACACCCGGTCCGCCGCGGTCTGCGCCTCACGCATGAAGGACAGGAGGAACCCCAGCGACCCCACGGGCCACGCCAGCGAGAGCAGGAGGGTGACGAACGCCACCACCTGGCCCAGCGTCAGGAGCCCGTCCGCTGAGGCGACGGCGGCGCCGCCGAGCACCACCACCAGCAGCACCGAGGGGAACACCTCCAGCAGCGTCCAGAGCACGGAGGCGAGCCTCATCCTGTGGACCCCCGCGTCGCGGAGCGCCACGGCGCGGCGGTCGAAACCACTGAACGCGAAGGGCACCCGGCCGAAGGAGCGGATCACCCGGACGCCGTGCAGCGCCTCCTCCGCCGCGGAGGCCACATCTCCGGTGCGATCCTGCACCTGCCGCGACACCAGCCCGAAGCGGTGGACGAGGTAGGTGGTGGCCGCCACCACCGGCACCACCGAGACCAGCACCGCGACCCCGAGCGGCCAGTGCATGGCCACCATGATGGACACCACGACCACGATCTGGATGGTGTTCATGATGAGCATGAGCACGCCGAAGGACATGAAGCGGCGCAGCAACCCGAGGTCGCTCATGATCCGCGACAGCAGTTGCCCCGACTCCCAGCGCTTGTGGAAGCCGAGTTGGAGGGCCTGCAGCGTGTCGAACAGGTCCAGGCGGATGTTGGCCTCCAGGGACGACGTGGCCCGGGTGAGCATCCATCGCCGGGCCAGGTTGATGGACGCGTCCACGGCCCCGGCCGCCAGGATCAGCAGCGCGTACAGCGCCACCCCCCACGGATCCCGCCCGGCGATGGGGCCGTCGACGATGCGGCCCAGCAGCAGGGGGATGAGCACGGCCATGGCCACACCGATGGGCGCCAGGGCCAGAGCCAGCGCGAACTGCCGCCAGAACGGCAGCAGGTAGGGCAGCAACCGCACCAGGCTGGAGCGACGGGGCGCGGCGGGGCGAACCGGGTTGGTGAGGGGCTGAGGCACCCGGACAGGCTACTGCGGCCCCCGTTCATCGTCGAAGGCCTAGACTGGGTGGCTATGACGTCGGCCCTGCTCAGCGCCCTCATCGAGGGCATCGACCGGGTGCTTCCCGACGCGGCGGCGCTGCGGCGCGCCATTCACGCCGAGCCGCACCTGAGCGGCGAGGAGGAACCCACCCGCGACACGTTCGTCCGGGCGGCCGAGTGGACCCACTGGACCCACCTGGCGCACACGGGCGCCTGGGCCCGGCTGGGGCCGGCGGGGCCGGCGGTGGGGCTCCGCGCCGAACTGGACGCGCTCCCGGTGACGGAGTCGACGGGGATCGAATGGGAGTCGCGGCGGCCGGGCGTCATGCACGCCTGCGGCCACGACGTGCATCTCGGCGCGCTCTGGGCCCTGATCACGGCGGCCCGGGATCTTGATCTGCCCGTCGGCATGGTGCCCATCCTGCAGCCCCGGGAGGAGGTGACCCCGGCGGGCGCCGGGGACATCGTCGCCTCCGGGCTGCTGGACGATCAGGAGATCGAGGCCATGGTCGGCGTGCACGTCCAGCCGCAGGTCGAACGCGGCGTGGTGTCCACCGGCGCCGGCGCGGTCAACGCCGCCTACGACGAGTTCGAGATCGTGGTGCGCGGGCGCCCGGGGCACGGCGCCTACCCGCACGTGGCCATCGACCCCATCACCACACTGGCCAGCATCGTGACCGCCGTCTCCGGGCTGCCCACGCGGATCATCGACCCCACCCACCCAACGGTGGTGTCCATCGGCCAGATCTCCGGCGGGACGGCGGCCAACATCATCGCCGACGAGGCCCGCTGCCGTGGCACCATCCGGACCTACTCCGACGACGACCGCGCCCTCCTGCACGACGCCATCGCCCGCACCGCCGACGCCGTGGCGTTGGCGCGGGGCGCTGCGGCGGGGACGCGCTTCATCCACGGCGGGCCGGCGCTGGTCAACGACCCGGGGCTGGTGCGGCGGCTCGATCCCATCCTCGCGGCCATGGGCGTCATCGTGGCGGAGACGCCGTTCCGGTCCTGCGGCTCGGACGACTTCGGGGAGTACGGCCTGGCCACCGCCTCCGTGATGTGCTTCATCGGGACGGGGCGGGCCGACGGGGTGGGCCTGCACCACGGCGCCTTCCTGCCCGGCCGGGACGCGTTGCGGCTCGCCGCGCACACCTTCGCAGCGGGCTACGTCGCGGCGGCGCAGGCGGTGCTGGAGCGTCGGGACTGACGCGTGCCCCGCACCGCATCCCGGGTCAGAGGCTGAGCCCCACCAGGTTGACCTCCGGGACCAGTCGGACCCCGAACCGCTGCTCCACCCCGTCGCGGACCTCGCGGGCCAGCGCCACCAGGTCTGCCGCGGTCGCGGAGCCCCGGTTGGTGAGGGCCAGCACGTGCTTCGACGACAGGGCGGCGCGGGCGTTGCCGTGCCCCCTGGCGTAGCCGGCGTGCTGGATGAGCCACGCCGCGCTGGTCTTGACCGTGCCCTCGTCGGTCGGGTAGCGGGGGGCGTCGTCCGGCAGCGCGGCGGCCTGATCGGGGGTGAGGAGCGGGTTGGTGAAGAACGACCCCGCGCTCCACGTGTCGTGATCGGCCTCGTCGAGCACCATGCCCTTGCCCGCCCTGATCGCCAGGACCGACTCGCGGACCCGCGCCGCGGGTGCGCGCCGTCCGGGTTCGGTGCCCAGGTGCCGGGCCAGCTCCGGATAGGCGATCGGCGCGCCGAGGGACCCGAGGGGAAGCTGGAAGCCCACCTCGAGCACGACGAAGCGGCCGGGTTCGCGCTTGAACCGGGATGTGCGGTACGCGAAGCCGCAGTCGCTGAGGGGAAATGTGCGCTGGGTGCGGTCCCGGCGGTCCCAGGTGCGCACCGACGTGATGGTCTGCGAGACGTCCGCGCCGTAGGCGCCGACGTTCTGGATGGGGGTGGCACCGACCGAGCCCGGGATGCCGGAGAGCGTCTCCAGCCCGCTCCACTCCTGCTCGACGGCGTACGCCACCACGTCGTCCCAGTTCTCGCCCGCCGCGACCCTGATCGCCGCCCCGCCGCAGGTGGACACGTCCGCGTCGAGGCCGCTGAGCGCCACCCGGACCACGGTGCCGGGGAAGCCGTCGTCGGCGACCAGCAGATTGGAGCCACCGCCGAGGATGAGCAGCGGCTCTCCGGCGGTGTCGCAAGCCGTGACCAGGTCGATCAGCTCGCGCTCCGTCGTCGCCACCTCGAACCGCCGGGCCTCACCGCCGACGCGCAGCGTCGTGTGGTCCGCCAGGCGGGCCGAGGCCGCGACCTCCGGGCTGCCGGTGTCCACCGACAGCCGGTCGATCCGGCACTCAGTCAACCCGCACCTGGACCCTGGCCGCACCCAGGACCGCCTCGTCGCCGCACGTGGCGGTCAGCGAGACGGTGGCCAGGCCGTCGGCCACGTGCGTGACCGTCGCGGCGTACAGCACCTCGGTGCCCTCGTCCGTGTCCGGCACGACGACGGGGCGCGTGAAGCGGACGAAGTAGCTGACCACGCGCGCCGGGTCGCCGATCCAGTCCGTGACCACCGTCAGGCCGGCCCCCATGGTCCACATCCCGTGGGCCACCACTCCGGGCAGTCCGATGGCGCGGGCGTGGCGGTCCGAGAAGTGGATCTCGTTGAAGTCCGTGGAGGCCCCGGAGTAGCGCACCACCGTCGAGCGGGTGACGCGGACCCGCAGGGGCGGCAGCTCAAGGCCGGCGTATGCCTCAGGCATCGTCATCCTCCCGGGTGTGCATGAGGGTGGAGCGGGCCTCACAGGCCGTGACGCCGTCCACGGCGAGGTCCACCAGGACCGTGATCATGTCCAGGGCGCCACGCCCGCGCACCTTCTCGATGCTGAGCTCGGCGACGACGGCGTCCCCCGGGCGCAGCGGCCGGTGAAACGTGAACGTCTGGTCCGTGTGCATGGTGCGGTTGAGCGCCAGGCCCAGCTCGTCGTCGGCGAAGAGGCTCCCCCATGCCTGGGCCGCGATGACGGCGGCGAAGGTGGGCGGAGCGATGGGATCCTCCCCGGAGTAGGCGGGGTTGGCGTCACGCAGCGCTTCGGCGAACTCGGCGATCTTGGCGTGGCTGACCACATAGGGCGGGGCGGCCGGATAGCGGCGCCCGACATGCTCGGAGGTGATGGGCATGGGCGCAAGGCTACCGGCACCCGCGGCGCCGCGTCGGCCCTGCACAGTTGCGCGGTCGGCGTGTAATACGCAACGAGACCGGCCACCGTGGGGTGGCCGGTCTCGGCGTATGCGGGGGAGGAGCTCAGCGGGTCTCGCGGTGCGCCCTGTGGGTGCGGCAACGCGGGCAGAACTTCTTGATCTCGAGGCGATCAGGATCGTTGCGGCGGTTCTTCTTGGTGATGTAGTTGCGCTCCTTGCACTCGGTGCACGCGAGCGTGATCTTCGGACGAACGTCCTGACTCTTCTTGGCCATGGTCACATTCCTTAGTTGGCTTCGCGCGGAGCGCTGGTGTGGCGGTTGTGGTGACGAGGGCGGGATTCGAACCCGCGACACAGCGATTATGAGCCGCTTGCTCTACCGACTGAGCTACCCCGTCAGAGTTCCGTCCCGATGTTCCGGGAAAGAACCGAGCCCCCATGCGGAATCGAACCGCAGACCTTCTCCTTACCATGGAGACGCTCTACCTACTGAGCTATAGGGGCCAGCCGACGACCAACCATACACGCCGTCCGCCAGCGGCCACAAATCGCCGTGGGTCAGGCCTTCAACGCCGCGACCGCCACCTCGAGGGCGCCCTGGAACAAGGTCTCCCGCTCGTCCGCGGAGAGGTCCGAGGAGCCGTCCTTCAGGTGATCCGAGACGGTCAGCACGGCCAGCGCCTCGGCGTTGTTGGCCAACGCGCAGGCGTACAGGCCGGCGGCCTCCATCTCGACTCCCAGCGTGCCCAACCTGTCGAGGCCGGGGATCACGTCCGTGCGGGAGGAGTAGAAGAGGTCACTGGTGAACACGGCGCCCACGTGGACCGGCCGACCCTGGCCGCGTGCGAACTCGACGGCGCCGCGCAGCATGTCGTAGGACGCGGCCAGCGACAGGGACACCCCCGGGATGTCGATCGTCGACACCGCCGAGTTGGTGTGCGCCGAGGACGCGACGATCACGTCCTTCACCGCGACCTTCGACGAGATGCCGCCGCAGGTTCCGACGCGGCAGATCCGCTTCACGCCGAACTGCGAGAAGAGTTCGGTGGCGTAGATCGACAGTGACGGAACGCCCATGCCGGAGGCCATCGCCGTCATCGGCACCCCGTCGACGGTGCCCGTCCAGGCCGCGATGCCGCGGACGTCCGAGACGAGTCGGACGTCGCGCATGCGGGTGTTCGCGATGCGCTCGGCCCGCCGGGGGTCTCCGGGCATGATCACGAGTGGTGCGATGTCGCCGGGCTCGCAGGCGATGTGTGGGGTGGCCATCGTCGGCCCCTCTCTGGCGGTGGGTGAAGCAGAACTAGGCCCCGAACCAATCCGATTCGAGGCCTAGTGGCAGGTGTTGGATTTGAACCAACGTAGGCTACGCCGACGGTTTTACAGACCGCTCCCTTTGGCCACTCGGGCAACCTGCCATGCCGGGAATCCCGGCGACGCACGAGCATATCAGCGCCCGCGCCACATCGCCAACGCACCCTCCCACCCGCGCGGCTGGCAGAATGGTCGGACACCTACAGAGCCCCGCAGGAGGCACACCCATGGCCGCAGACAGCTCGTTCGACGTCGTGAGCAAGGTCGACCGTCAGGAGGTCGACAACGCCCTCAACCAGGCCGCCAAGGAGGTCAGCCAGCGCTTCGACTTCAAGAACACCGACGCCAGAATCGTCTGGTCGGGCGAGAACATCGAGATGGAGGCCGTGTCCGAGGAGCGGGTCAAGGCCGTCCTGGACGTGTTCCAGTCCAAGCTCGCGCGCCGGGGCGTGAGCCTCAAGGCGCTCGACGCCGGGGAGCCCCGCGCGTCCGGCAAGCTGTGGAAGATCACCGCCACCACCAAGCAGGGCATCCAGCAGGAGGACGCGAAGAAGATCTCGAAGCTGCTGCGCGACCAGGGCCCCAAGGGCGTCAAGTGCCAGATTCAGGGCGACGAACTGCGCATCACCTCAAAGAGCCGCGACGACCTCCAGACCGTGCAGACGCTCATCAAGGAGCAGGACTACGACTTCGCGGTCCAGTACGTCAACTACCGCTGACTCTCCCCCATGCGCATCGGCACCCATAACGTCAACGGCATCCGCGCCGCCCTCAGGCGAGGGTTCCGCCCCTACTGGGACCGTACCGCCGCGGACGTGATCGCCCTGCAGGAGGTCCGGTGCCGCGTCGACGACCTGCCGCTCGAGGCCTTCCACGGCTACCACGTCACCCTCGACACCGGACTCACGGCAGGGCGCAACGGCGTCGCGGTACTGACCCGGGTGAGGCCGGCACGCGTCCGGGCGCTCGACGGCACGGCGTGCCAGTTCGGACCTGACCTCCAGCCCGAGTACGTGCCGGCCGAACGCATCGTCAACCGCGACCTCGCCCGCTTCGCCACCGAGGGCCGCTACCTCGAGGTCGACCTGGCCGACGCACCACTGCGCGTCGCGTCGGTCTACCTCCCAAAGGGCGCCGCGTGGCCCCACGAGGAGGGTGGCGAGGTGAAGTACCAGCGCAAGATGCGCTTCATGCGCGGGTTCGCCCGGCTCCTGACGTCGTCGCGGCGGGAGGCGGCGGCCGAGGGGCGCGAGTTCCTCGTCATGGGGGACTTCAACATCGCCCACACCCGCCAGGACCTGCGCAACTGGCGCACCAACCAGCGGTCCGAGGGGTTCCTGCCGGAGGAGCGCGAGTGGTTCAGCTCCATCCTCAGCCCCCGGAGCCTCGTCGACGTGGTGCGTCACGTGCACCCGCAGGCGGAGGGTCCGTACAGCTGGTGGTCCTGGCGTGGCCAGGCCTGGGCCAACGACGCCGGCTGGCGCATCGACTACCACCTGGCCTCGGCCGCGCTGGCCAGGAGCGCCACGGCCGCCTGGGTGGGCCGCGAGCCCAGCTACGACGAGCGCGTCAGCGACCACTCCCCCGTCGTCGTGGACTACGCGCCCCCGACGACGCCTCTCACGCCCTGACCGGCTGCGGCTCCTCCATCGGTTGGCTCAGCTCATGGGTGTGCATCATCCAGTAGGCCGCCGCGAACAGGACCAGCACCAGGATCCACGGGCCGTTGCGCAGCCCGAACGTCATGGCCGCGAATCCCAGCAGGACGACCGTGATGACGATCGCTGCCCGCAACAGCCTGGACGACGGGTGCGCCATGGGCAGCAGCACCGCCCCCCACAGCAGGTACCACGAGTGCAGCGCCGGCGCGCAGAGGGCGAACCAGAGGAACGAGTACGCGAGGAAGTGCAGCGGCCGGCGCCCCAGGTGCCGGTACGCGAACACGGCGATGCCCGCCACCGACACCACGGCGCCGACGGCGCGCACGACGGTGACCACAGCCCGCCCGCTCGGGTCCAGACCCAGAAGCGTGGCGGGGTATTGGAGGGCGTGCCCCAGCAGCGTGAAGGGCGAGACGGTCTCGGCCATCCCGGGGACGTTCATGGCGTTGATCCATCCGAATCCCATGCCTGAGCCCACCGAGATGAGGGCGAACACCCCCACGGCCAGCGCAAGCGACGCGAGTGCCTTCCCGGCCGCCCAGGCGACGTCGCGGGGATGCCACGACGTCCACGGCGTGACCAGGAAGGGCAACGCCACCGCCGCGAGGAAGGCGGGCTGCTTGATGGCGGCGGCCACCCCGATGACGAGCGCCGCCGCCCACCACCGTCGCCAGCGCATCGCCAGCCAGATGCCCAGCACCATCAGGCCCACCATGAGCGCGTCGTTGTGGGCGCCACCCACGAAGTCGATGATCAGGATGGGGTTGAGGACGGCGAACCAACTGGCGGCGGCGTGGTCCACCCCGACCCGGTGGGCGATCCGGGGCACCAGCGCGCCGATCAGGACCACGCCCACGAGCGCCGGCACCCGCATGAGAACGGCGGACACGAACGGGTCGAGGCCCGCCACCAGGACGATCCCGTGGCTCATCCACAGCGACAGCGGCCCGTAGGGCGCCGTCGTCTCCCGCCACACCCACGCCACCTGGTCCGCGTAGTACCCGGGGAGAATCCCGGGTCCCACCTGGTACGGGCTGAGGTTGTTGTGGATCAGCCACCCGTGCGCGGCGTAGGAGTACGCGTCGTGGGAGAAGATCGGCGGCCCGGCCGCCAACGGCAGGGCCATGATGGTGAGCACCGCCCAGTGCCTGAGCTGCGGCTGCCCCATCGCCCGGCGCCGGGCCGGTCGCAGCCGGAACCAGGCCTCCAGCAGCAGCGCCAGACCCACCAGTGTGGTGACGGTGCCGACGACCTTCGTGGTGGCTCCCTCGATTCCCAGGCCGCGCAGCACGTCCCACATGGGCGAGGCCTGCGGGAGATAGGCCGGGCTCAGCGAGCCGAGGAGGATGCCGAAGGTGCCGATGAAGCCGAACCAGACGGCGCGCGTGGACGCCGCCTGTCTGAGATCACGGGCCGCCTGCGCGAGAGGGCTACTCACCGCCCTCCCGTCGGGGGGCCAACTGATCGCGGCGGTGCACCAGGTCCACCAACCGGTCCGCGGAGGGCACGTGACCGCCTCCCCACTCCAGGGCGTCGGTGGGGCACTGCTCGATACACACCCCGCAGTACATGCACAGCGCCCAGTCGATGGCGAAGGTGTCGAGCACGTTGTGCGTGCGGGGACGAGCCCCGGGCGCTGGGACGCTCTGCTCGAGGTGGGACGTCAGCGTGATGCACCACGTGGGGCACTCGCGCGCGCAGATCATGCAGGACGTACAGCGCTCCTCGATCAGCGCGATGGAGCCGTGGGCCACGCTCACGTGACCCTCCTGACCCGGCTCCCGGTCGCCGACAGCGCGATGTCGGCCGGTGTCGCGGCCGGATCCGCCACGACCGCGGGGTCCGGGACCCCGGGTGGGACCAGCTTCCGCCGGCCAGGCGACTGCTCGGACTCGCCGGGCTCCAGCGCCCCCGGCCAGTGGCGGGTCTGCCGGGGCTCCAGCAGGGCGTCCTTGCGCAGCGGGGCACCTCCGGCGTGGTGGATGAGCGGACGGTTGTCCGCGCCGTCGAACTGCACGCCGAAGAAGTCGTGCACCTGGCGCTGCAGCCACGCGGCACCGGGGTACAGGTCCGCGACATCCGGCAGGTGGGCATCGTCGCGCGGAGTGAGGACGCCCAGGTGGGTGCGGGCGCCGTCGTCTGGGTTCTCCAGCCACAGCAGCACGCGGATGTGGTCCGAGAGGCCCACGTCGTCGACGGCGGTGAGGTTGGCCAGGAACGTGAACCCCTCGGCGCGCGCGGCGGCGACCCTGCCGCGCCACGCCCCCGCGTCCACCATCTCCACGTTCGGGTGGGCGGCCAGGCGCTCAGAGGTCGAGGCGCGCACGGCGGACCCCCTCGAGGAAGTGGTCGAGCGCCTCCGGCGGCGGCGGGCAGCCCGCGATGAAATGGTCCACGGCCACCACCGACCCGGCCCCCGCGAGCACGGAGTAGGAGTCCCAGTACGGGCCTCCGGCACTGGCGCACGCCCCGAACGCCACCACCGTCCGATCGACCCGCAGCCGATCCAGGGCGTCCTGCACGGCGGGCACGAGCGGCGCCGTGAGGGTGCCCGACAGCGTCACGACCAGGGCGGCGCCCGGCGGAATCGACGACGGATCGACGGCGGGACGCTCCCCCGCTGCGGCCTGCGTCTCCAGCGCGCAGCAGGCCAACGGCACGTCGACGACGAACACCGTCGCGTCGTCGAACCAGTCGCGGGCAGCCAGCATGAGGGGCAGTCTACTTCTGCCCGTTCACCCTCAGCGCAACCAACGAGGCCGGGGGTTGGGGGCGAGAACCGTACACTGGGCCAGACGACTGACCCCGAGATTCCCTGAGGTAGATAGCACGTGGCTGACCAGCTCCCCCTCGACCGAGTAGTCATCCGCTTCGCCGGCGATTCCGGCGACGGCATGCAGCTCACCGGCGACCGGTTCACGGCAGAGACGGCGAGCTTCGGCAACGACATTGCCACGCTGCCCAACTTCCCCGCCGAGATCCGCGCGCCCCAGGGCACGCTTCCCGGCGTCTCCAGCTTCCAGCTGCACTTCGCCAACTTCGACATCGTCACCCCCGGTGACGTGCCGGACGTGCTCGTGGCGATGAACCCCGCAGCGCTGAAGGCCAACCTGCGTGACCTGCCCCGCGGCGGAGTGATCATCGTCGACACCGCGGACTTCACCAAGCGCAACCTCGCCAAGATCGGATGGGCGAGCAACCCGCTCGAGGACGGCACGCTCGCCAACTACTCGGTACACGCCCTGGACCTCACGGGCCTGGCCACCGGCGCCGTCGCCGAGTTCGACCTCTCCCGCAAGGACTCGTCGCGCACCAAGAACATGTTCGCCCTCGGGATGCTGAGCTGGCTGTACTCGCGCCCCACGGAGGGCACGGTGAAGTTCCTCACGCAGAAGTTCGCGAAGGTGCCGCTCATCCGCGACGCGAACATCGCGGCTTTCAACGCCGGCTACGCCTTCGGCGAGACGACGGAGGCGTTCGAGGTGCGCTACCACGTGGCGCCCGCCCCCATGCCACAGGGCCGCTACCGCCAGATCTCGGGCAACATCGCCACCGCCTACGGCCTCATCACCGGCGCCCACAAGGCAGGGATGCAGCTGTTCCTCGGCTCGTATCCCATCACCCCCGCCTCGGACATCCTGCACGAGTTGTCGCGGCGCAAGGACCTCGGCGTGATGACCTTCCAGGCCGAGGACGAGATCGCCGGCGTGGGGGCTGCCATCGGCGCCTCGTTCGCCGGCGCGCTGGGCGTCACCACGACGTCGGGCCCAGGCATGGCACTCAAGGGTGAGGCCATCGGCCTGGCGGTGATGACCGAGCTGCCCTTGGTGATCGTGAACGTGCAGCGCTCCGGGCCCTCCACCGGCATGCCCACCAAGACGGAGCAGGCGGACCTCATGCAGGCGCTCCACGGGCGTAACGGCGAGGCCCCCGTGCCGGTGCTGGCCGCCAAGTCGTCGACGGACTGCTTCGAGACCGCCATCGAGGCGGTGCGCATCGCGGTGAAGTACCGCACGCCCGTCATCATGCTCTCCGACGGCTACCTCGCCAACGGCGCCGAGCCGTGGAAGATCCCCGACCTGGACGCCATCGCCCCCATCGAGCCCGGGTTCGCCGTCGGCCCCAACGCCACCGACGAGAAGGGCAAGGACGTCTTCCTCCCCTACGACCGGGACCCGGACACCCTCGCCCGCGCCTGGGCCGTCCCCGGCACCCCCGGCCTCGAGCACCGCATCGGCGGCATCGAGAAGGCTGCCCGCACCGGCAACGTGTCCTACGACCCGGACAACCACGAGCTCATGACCCGCACCCGGCAGGCCAAGATCGACGGGATCGTCGCCGACATCCCAGACGTCGTCGTCGACGACCCCAGCGGACAGGCGCGCGTCCTCGTGCTCGGCTGGGGCTCCACCTACGGGCCGATCACCGCCGCCGCCCGCCGCGTCCGCCTCAGCGGACGCCACGTGGCGCTCGCCCACCTGCGGCACCTCAACCCCATGCCCGCCAACCTCGGCGACGTGCTGCGCGCCTACGACAAGGTGGTGGTGCCGGAGATGAACCTCGGCCAGCTCGCCTCCGTCCTGCAGGCCCGCTATCTCGTCGAGATCTCCAGCTACTCGCGCGTCCGCGGCCTCCCGATCTCGCTCAGCGAGCTCGAGGTGGACCTCATCGCCGAGATCGACGCACTTCAGGAGGAGAACTGATGACCACCGGCCTCGTCGGAGTTCCGCTGAGCCTTCAGCCACTGGGCAAGAAGGACTACACCAGCGACCAGGAGGTGCGCTGGTGCCCCGGGTGCGGCGACTACGCCGTCCTGTCCACCTTCCAGTCGATGATGGCCACGTTCGGCATCAAGCGGGAGAACACCGTCATCGTCTCGGGCATCGGCTGCTCGTCGCGGTTCCCGTACTACGTGGACACCTACGGGATGCACTCGATCCACGGGCGCGCGCCGGCCATCGCCACCGGTGTCGCGGTGACCCGGCCGGATCTGAACGTCTGGGTGGTCACCGGCGACGGCGACGCGCTGTCCATCGGAGGCAACCACCTCGTGCACGCCCTGCGCCGCAACGTGAACATCACCATCATGCTGTTCAACAACCGCATCTACGGGCTGACCAAGGGCCAGTACTCCCCCACCTCCGAGCTGGGCAAGGTCACGAAGTCCACCCCGTACGGTTCGCTGGACACGCCCTTCAACCCGGTGTCGCTGGCGCTGGGCGCCGAGGCCTCGTTCGTGGCCCGCACCATCGACTCGGACCGCGCGCACCTGACCGAGGTGCTGACTGCCGCCACGCAGCACCGCGGCGCCTCACTGGTGGAGATCTACCAGAACTGCCCCATCTTCAACGACGACGCCTTCGCCACGCTCAAGGGCCCCGAGGGCGCGCTGATCTCGCTCAAGCACGGGCAGCCCATCGTGTTCGCCGGCGGCGAGCAGTGCGTGATCCGGGACGCCGACGGGGACCTCAAGATCGTCGACACCGCCACCGCGGATCAATCCCGCATCGTCATCCACGACGAGACGCGGGCGGACCCGTCGCAGGCGTTCGCATTGTCGCGGCTCACGGAGACCGGCGTCCTCCGGCAGGCGCCCATCGGCATCTTCCGCCGCGTACCCCGCCCCAGCTACGACGACCTGCTGCGCGACCAGATCGCGGCAGTCCGGGCCGAAGACACGGGCGCCGCGCTGGCCGCTGTGATCGCGGGCCCGGACACGTGGGAGGCCGACGAGCGCTGATCCCCGACGGTCGCCGCGGTTCAGGGCTTCGCCCGCTCGCTAGGCTGGCGGGCATGACTTCTGCCATCACCTTCGAGCACTTCGACCCGGCCGTCCGGCCCCGCGACGACCTCTTCCGTCACGTCAACGGGACCTGGCTGCGCAGCGCGACCATCGCGCCGGACCGGTCGTCGGCGGGAGGTTTCGTCGATCTCGTGGAGCAGGCAGAGAAGGACGTGCTGGCGCTCGTCACCGAGCTGCCGGCAGGAGATGTCGCCACCGACGAGGGCAAGGTCGCGGCCCTGTACGCGTCCTTCATGGACACGGAGCGCGCCGAGGCCCTGGGCGCCACGCCCCTGCAGCCCGTGTTCGCCGCGATCGACGCCATCGGCTCGACGAGCGACCTGGCGGGCCACCTCGGCTGGTCGCTGCGCCACGGCCTCAGCCCTCTGGTCCACCTCTACGAAGAGTCCGACCCCGGCGAGCCCACCCGCTACGCCGTCTTCTCCTCCCAGGGTGGGCTCGGCCTGCCCGACGAGGCGTACTACCGCGAGGAGGGGCACGCCGAGATCCGCGAGCTGTACCTCGCCCACGTGACCCGGGTCCTCGCACTTGCCGGGTTCGCCGACGCCGCGGACCAGGCCCGGGCGGTCATGGACCTGGAGACCGCCATCGCGGCCCACCACTGGGACCGCGTCCGCCTCCGCGACCTCCGCGCCATGTACAACCCCACCTCCTACGACGACGTCGTGGCGGCCTCACCCGGCTTCGACTGGGACGCATTCCTCGCCGGGGCAGGCATCCCCCGGGAGAAGCTGACCGAGGTGATCGTCTCGCAGCCGTCGTTCCTCGAGGGCACCGCCCCCCTGCTGGACTCGACGCCGCTGGACGCGTGGCGCAGCTGGGCACGCTGGAAGGCGATCGCCGCACTGTCGCCGTACCTGTCGTCGGAGTTCGTCGAGGCCCGGTTCGACTTCTACGAACGCACCCTCAACGGCAACGAGGAGCAGCGGCCGCGCTGGAAGCGTGGCATCGCGTTCGTCGAGGGCGTGCTCGGCGAGGCGGTGGGTCGGGCCTACGTGGCGCGTCACTTCCTGCCAGAGGCCAAGCAGGCGATGGACGTGCTCGTCGCCAACCTGCTGGCGGCATACCGCGAGTCCATCGAGCGGCTCACCTGGATGACGGAGGAGACCCGCGCCGAGGCGCTCCGCAAGCTCGGCCAGTTCACCCCGAAGGTGGGGTACCCGTCGAAGTGGCGCGACTACTCCGCCCTCGAGGTGTCTCCGGACTCCCTGGTGCCCAACGTGCTGGCGGCCAACTCGTTCGAGTTGGACTACATGCTCGGCCGGATCGGCGCACCCGTGGATCGCGACGAGTGGCAGATGTTCCCGCAGACCGTCAACGCCTACTACCACCCGCTGCGCAACGAGATCGTGTTCCCGGCCGCCATCCTGCAGCCGCCGTTCTTCAACGCCGACGCCGACGACGCGGTCAACTACGGCGCCATCGGCGCGGTGATCGGGCATGAGATCGGCCACGGTTTCGACGACAAGGGTTCCACGTGCGACGGTGACGGCCGGCTGCGCGACTGGTGGCAGCCTGCGGACCGCGACTCGTTCGAAGCGCTCGCCGACCGGCTCACCGGGCAGTTCGACGGCCTGGTGCCGGAGGGCGTCGACAGCGGCTCGGTCAACGGGAAGCTCACCGTCGGTGAGAACATCGGCGACCTGGGTGGGCTCGGTATCGCCTACCGCGCGTGGCTGCTGGCCGGCGGGGACCCTGACGGGGAGCCGATCGACGGGCTCACCCCCGCACAGCGTTTCTTCGTGGGCTGGGCCCAGGCGTGGCGCGGCAAGCGCCGCCCCGAGGCGATGAAGGTACTCCTCGCCACCGACCCCCACTCCCCCGGCGAGTTCCGCTGCAACCAGATCGTGCGCAACCTGGACCCCTTCTACGAGGCGTTCGGTGTCACCCCTGAGGACGCCCTCTGGCTTCCCGAGGAGGACCGCGTCACCATCTGGTGACGCCGGCCGGGCCCCCGCCGTGGTTCCTCAGGGCAACCGGAGGGGAGTCAGGCGGTGCGGTCCACCAGGTCCGTGCAGACCTTGAGCAGCGCATCCTTGGCGACGCCGTCGGGCAACGGTGCCAGGTGGTTGCGGGCGAGGTCCGCGCGACGCTCCACCTCAGCCTTCGCCCGATGCATCACGGGGTGACTGCGAAGAGCGGCCAGCACCCGGGCGAGGGCTGCGTCTCCGCTCAGGTCTCCGTCGATCAGGGCCAACAACTCGGCGTCCGCCGGATCCTTCGACGCGCGGAGCATGAGCACCGGCAGCGTCGGCACGCCCTCCCGCAGGTCTGTCCCGGGAGTCTTGCCCGTCTTGGTGGAGGTGATGTCGATGAGATCGTCCGAGAGCTGGAACACCAGGCCGACCTCCTCACCGAAGGCCGCGAGCGCCTCCAGCACGGTCCGGTCCGCGCCCGCCACCATGCCGCCGAACAGCGCGGATGCCGCGATGAGGGACCCGGTCTTGTCCGCGATCACCTGGATGTAGTGCTCCAACGGGTCCTGTCCGTCCGCCGGGCCCTTCGTCTCGGCGATCTGTCCCTGCGCGAGGCGGGCAAAAGTCTCCGCCTGCAGCATCACGTACTCGACACCCAGCTCGGCGACGGTCGTCGACGCGCGCGCGAACAGGAAATCGCCCACGAGGATGGCCACCGAGTTGCCCCAGAGCCGGTTCGCCGACGGCGCCCCGCGGCGAAGGTCCGCAACGTCCATGACGTCGTCGTGGTACAGGCTGGCGACGTGCGTCAGTTCCATCACCATGGCCGCGCGCATGAGGTCCGCCTCGTCGACGTCCCCTCCGAACTCCGCGGCGAGAAACACCAGCAGCGGGCGGAACCTCTTGCCACCGGCGGCGATGATGTGCCGTGCCACCTCGGTCACGAACGGAGAACCGGCGACGGCCGACTCGACCAGCCGCTCCTCGAAAGAATCGAGAAGGGCATTCAGGTGCTCATCGAGCGGCGCGTCCGCCACGGGGTCTCCTAGTCAGGGTCAGCGAATGAACTGGGCCGCGTCCGCGATCAGCGCCAGCACGCCGCCGGGGATCAGGCCGAGCACAAGGGTAACCACTCCGGCGACGACAAGCACAGACCAGGTCCACAGCGAGGGTGTCTCCACGGTCCCGATCTCGTATTCGTTGGCGTCCTGGAACCACATGGCCACGACGACCTTGAGGTAGAAGAACGCGGCGATCACGCTCATCACCACCGCCACGAGGACCAACCAGCCGTAGCCGCCGGCC
Source organism: Tessaracoccus pujii (assembly GCF_055326215.1). Taxonomy (NCBI): domain Bacteria; kingdom Bacillati; phylum Actinomycetota; class Actinomycetes; order Propionibacteriales; family Propionibacteriaceae; genus Tessaracoccus; species Tessaracoccus pujii. The sequence continues at coordinate 111,189 of NZ_JBUZNP010000004.1, forward strand.
CAGGCGGAAGCGAACACCGCCAGCTTGCCGACGAAGCCCGACGTCAGCGGGATGCCGGCGAAGCTGAGCAGGAAGAGGGTCATGAGCGCTGCGATCACCGGGTTGCGGCGACCGAGGCCCTTCCACGCGTCGAGGCTGTTGGCCTCACCGCCGGAACGACGCACCATCGTGATGATGGCGAAGGCCCCGAGCGTGGCCACACCGTAGGTCAGCAGGTAGAAACCGATGGCTCCCACGCTGGAGATGCTCACGTCGTCGCCGGCCTGCACCGCACCCACGACACCGACCAGGATGAATCCGGCGTGCGCGATGGACGAGTACGCGAGCAGCCGCTTGATGTCGTTCTGGGCAAGGGCCACCGTCGCTCCGAGGAGCATGGTCACCACCGCCACCACCGCGAACATGAGCTGCCAGTCCCACCGCAGACCGCCGAGGGCGACGTAGAAGACCCGCAGCAGGGCCGCGACCGCGGCCGTCTTGGTGGCCACCGCCATGAATCCGGTCACCGGCGACGGGGCACCCATGTACACGTCCGGGGTCCAGGCGTGGAAGGGCACAGCGCCGATCTTGAACAGCAGGCCGACGGAGGTCAGCAGCATGCCCGTGAGCAGCAGAGGCGTGCTCCCCGAGCCCGCCGTGATCGCTGCGTCGATGGCCACCAGCTGGAACGCGCCCGAGTAGCCGTAGAGCATGGCCACGCCGTAGAGCATGATGGCCGAGGCGAGCGATCCGAGCAGGAAGTACTTCAAGGCGGCTTCCTGGCTGAGCAGGCGGCGACGACGCGCCATTCCGGTCAGCAGGTACAGCGGCAGCGAGAAGATCTCCACCGCGACGAACAGCGTCAGGAGGTCGTTGGCCGAGGCGAAGATCATCATGCCGAACAGCGAGAAGAGCAGCAGCGGGAAGACCTCGGTGTGCTCACGGCGGAGGCGATCAGCCTCACGCTCGAGCGGCGACCCGGGAACGGTGGCCGCGGAGGACGCGAAGGCGGACTGGCCGCTGCCCAGACCCCGCTCGGCGAACAGCGCCACACCCCCGAGCCCGAAGACCAGCAGGAGGCTCCAGAAGAAGAACGACGGGCCGTCGATGGCGAGGACGCCCATGGCTGCGATCTGCGGGGTGGCCTGGATCCAGTTGAGGATGGTCAGGCCGAGGGCCGCGACCACGCCGAGCGCAGCCAGCGAGGACTGCACGACGTAGCGCAGCTCCCGCGGCACGGCCGCCTCGATCAGCACGCCGAGGCAGGCGACGGCCAGGATCACCAGGAGCGGCGACAGCAGCATCCACTCCAGAGTGGGAGCAGCGATCTCCAACACGTTGATCATCGGTTGCCTTCCTTGACCTGCGGGGCGGGATCCTCGACTCCGACGACGGCCATCGTCTGGGCCGCCGTCTCGTCAGCCATCACCAGCACGGGCCTGGGCACGAAGCCGAAGACGATGAGGAGGATGAGGAGCGGGGCCACGACGGCCTTCTCACGGGCGCTGAGGTCGTGGGTGACCTGGGTGGAGACCTGCTCCGTGACGGGGCCGGTCATGGTGGTCTTGTACATGCGCAGCACGTACACCGCCGCCATCACCATGCCCAGGGTGATGACCGCCGTGTGGATCGGGTACCGCTGCCAGGCGCCGGCCATCACGAGGAACTCCGAGACGAAGCTGCCCATGCCGGGGAGCGCGAGCGCGGACAGGCCCGACATCAGCAGCACGCCGGCCAGGACCGGGGCCACCTTCTGCACGCCGCCGAAGGCGTCGATGTGCGCGGAACCGCGACGACGAATCAGGAACCCGACGACGAGGAACAGTGCCGCCGTCGACAGGCCGTGGTTGAACATGTAGAAGATCGAGCCGCTGATGGACTGGGAAGTGAGGGCGAAGATGCCGAACACCATGAACCCGAAGTGGCTGATCGAGGTGTAGGACACCAGGCGCAGCAGATCCGTGGCCCCGAAGGCCATGAAGGCCCCGTAGAGGACGGAGACGAGCGCCCAGATCAGGATCACCGGGGTGGCCCACTGGGTGGCCTCGGGGAACGCGGTGAGACAGATCTTCAGCATGCCGAAGGTGCCGATCTTGTCCAGGATGCCCACCAGAAGGGTGGAGGTGCCGGGGGTGGACTGCTCCGCAGCATCCGGCAGCCACGTGTGCAGCCCGGCGAGCGGTGCCTTCACCGCGAACGCGAAGAAGAAGCCGGCGAAGAGCCAGCGGCCCAACTCCGTGCTCATCTCGAGGCCGATGAGGTCCCCGATCAGGAAGCTGGGGCTGCCGGCCGCCGCGGTCACGGCGTAGACGCCCGCCACCGCCACCAGCATCACCAGGCCTCCGGCCAGGGAGTAGAGCAGGAACTTCATGGCGGCCGCGGACCGCTTGGGGCCGCCGAACCCGCCGATGAGGAAATAGGTGGGGATGAGGGTGGCTTCGAAGGCGACGTAGAACACCAGGATGTCGGAGGCCATGAAGACGAACAGCGCGAAGGACTGCAGCAGGAGCGCCAACGCGAAGAAGGTGGTGGTGTCCCAGCGGGCATCCGGCGCCTCGCCGACGCGCCACTCGGCGAGTAGCACGACCGGCACCAGGATGACGGTCATGAGGACGAGGACGGCCCCCATCCCGTCGAGGTCGAGCGCGTAGTGCGCGCCGATCTGCGGGATCCAGGCGACCTCTTCGGCCAGCGGCACGCCCCGGGCCTGCAGCACGACCGCGAGGACGCCGAGGATGGCGGTGGTGAGGGCGACGCCGTAGCCGATCAGCCTGCCGGCCGGGCCCTTCACGACGAACAGCACCAGCGCGCCGGCGAGCGGCACGAGGGCAAGGATGGTCAGTAGTGGCAATGGCATGTTCTTCGAATTCTCCTTAGCCCAGCTGACCGATGATCACGACGGCGGCGAGCGCGAGCACACCGACACCGAGGATGAGGCCGTAGCTGCGCACGTAGCCGTTCTGGCCCTTGCGCAACCAGGCCCCCAGGCCGCTCGCGAGGCTCGCGCTGCCCATGGCGACACCGTCGACGGCGCCGCGGTCGAACCAGGTGAGGCCGGAGGCCAGGCCCTTGGCGGGGCGGACGACGGCGTACTCGTTGAACGCGTCGCCGTACAGGTCACTGCGACCGGCGAGCACGAGCGGGTTGGCGGTGGCGGGGGCGTCGACGGGAATGTCGCGGCGGTGCAGCCACCAGCCGATCAGCACGCCGACGGCGACCACCGCCAATGTGGCCACGCCGACGGTGGTGAAGGTGAGCAGCCCGGTGGTGTGCTCCTCCTGGCCCGTCGAGGACGCGAGCCATCCCTGGATCCATCCGTTGAGGAACAGTCCCGCGACGAGCGACAGGGCGCCCAGCACCATGAGCGGCACGGTCATGACCAGGGGGGACTCGTGCGGGTGCACGTCCTTCTCCCACCGCTTCACACCGAAGAAGGTCATCATCATGAGACGTGTCATGTAGTAGGCCGTGACTCCGGCGCCGATGAGCGCCAGCACCCCGATGACGGTGTTCTCGTGGAACGCCGCCTCGATGATGTGGTCCTTCGAGTAGAAGCCCGCGGTGAACGGGAAGCCGATGATGGCGAGGTATCCCATCGCGAAGGTGATGAACGTGATCCGCATGCTCGACGACAGCGCGCCGTAGTGGCGCATGTTCACGTCGTCGTTCATCCCGTGCATGACGGAACCGGCGCCGAGGAACATGTTGGCCTTGAAGAAGCCGTGCGTGAGCAGGTGGAAGATCGCGAACGACGCCCCTGCCGGGCCCAGCCCGGCCGCCAGCATCATGTAGCCGATCTGCGACATGGTCGAGCCCGCCAGGACCTTCTTGATGTCGTCCTTCGACGAGCCGATCCATGCGCCCACCAGCAGCGTCACGGTGCCGACGATGGCCACGGCCGTCGTGGCGACCTCGGTCTGCTCGTAGATGGCGTTGGACCGCACCACCAGGTACACGCCGGCGGTGACCATGGTGGCCGCGTGGATGAGGGCCGACACCGGGGTGGGGCCCTCCATGGCGTCCAGCAGCCAGGACTGCAGCGGGACCTGCGCGGACTTGCCGCAGGCACCCAGCAGGAGCAGCAGGCCGATCAGCGTGGCCCACGCGGGGCTGAGCGACTCCGCGCCCGCGTTGACGTCGGCGAACTTCACGCTGCCGAACATGGCCAGCATGGTGAAGATCGCCATGCTGAGACCGAGGTCGCCCACTCGGTTGACGATGAACGCCTTGTTGCCGGCGGCCGCCGCGGACGGCTTGTGCGCCCAGAAGGAGATGAGCAGGAACGAGGCCAGGCCGACGCCCTCCCACCCGAGGAAGAGCACCAGGTAGTTGTTGGCCAGGACCAGCGTGAGCATGGCCGCGATGAAGAGGTTCAGGTAGGCGAAGAACCGTCGACGGCGGTCGTCGTGGGCCATGTACCCGATCGAGTACACGTGGATCAGCGATCCGACGCCGGTGATGAGGAGCACGAAGAGGATCGACAGGGGATCCACCAGGAGGCCGAACTCGATTGACCAGGAGCCGGTGGAGATCCACTCGTAGACGCTCACGTCGATCTGCCGCGCGTCCTCGGCGGCGCCGAGGAGCTGGACGAAGAGGACGAGGCCCAGGACGAAGGAGGCGATGGGGGCGAGGGTGGCCAGGAGATGGCCCCACCCGTCGGCCAGCCGGCCGGCCAGCAGCAGGAACGCAGCGCTGGCCAGCGGGATCGCGATCAGCAGCCACGCCATGGCGCCGGAGCCGGACAGGGCGGACACGGATTCGAGGAGTTGCACGCTTCTAAACCCCTTAGAACTTCATCAGGTTGGCGTCGTCGACGGAAGCCGATCGGCGGGCACGGTAGACGGCGACGATGATCGCCAGCCCCACCACGACCTCCGCGGCCGCCACCACCATGACGAAGAACGCCGCGATGAGGCCGTCCAGGTTGCCGTGGTAGTTGGCGAAGGCGACGAAGGCCAGGTTGGTGGCATTGAGCATGAGCTCGATGCTCATGAAGGCGATGATCGCGTTGCGGCGAAGCAGGAATCCTGCGATTCCGATCGCGAAGAGGATCGCCGAGAGAACGAGATAGCCCTCCGGGTTCATTCGTCGTCTCCTTCGGTCTCGTCGGTCCGGCCGGCGATGGCGGCGTAAGCCGAGGTGGTGGGCGAGCGCAGTTCGTTGACGTCGACGATGACGCCGCGCATGGACAACGTGTTCGACACCGACTTCTCAGCGATGGAACCGTCGGGCAGCAGCGCCGGCGTGGAGATCGCGTTGTGCCGGGCGAACACGCCGGAGCTGGGCAGCGCACCCGGGTGCACCCCCTCCTCCGAGTAGGCGCGGACCCGCTCCTGCAGGGACTCGACCTGCGAGGCCTTGCGCTTGAGCTGCTCGCCGTGGGCCAGGATCATGGCGCCGACTGCGGCGGTGATCAGGAGTGCGGCGGTGGCCTCGAAGATGAAGACGTACTTGGAGAACAGGAGTGCGGCCAGCGACTGGATGTTTCCTCCGTACTCCGCGTTCGCCGCGGTCAGGCCGGCGGGGGCGCCGTTGACGGCGAACTGCCCGACGCCCAGCACGAGGAGCGCGCCGAGCCCCACCGCGACGAGCACCGACGAGGCGCGGTGGCCCTTGATGGTCTCCACCACGGAGTCCGTCGAGTCCACGCCGACCAGCATGACGACGAACAGGAAGAGCATGAGGATTGCGCCCGTGTAGACGATGATCTGGATCACGAACAGGAACGGCGCGTCGTTGGCGGCGTACAACACCGCGAGGCTGACCATGACGCCGGCCATCCAGATGGCGGAGTGGACCGGCTTCCGCGACAGCAGCAGCCCCAGCGCGCACACCACCGCGATGGGTGCGCAGACCCAGAAGGCCACCTCACTGGCGGTCACCAGCGGAATCAAGGGCATCATGTGGCGGCTCCTGAGATTGTGGCGGTGCGGGTGTCCGGCGTGCCGGTCTCCGGCAGCCCGAGGAAGTAGGTCTGCTCGTTGTCGCCCAGTCGACGGGGGTGCGGGGGCTGCTCCATGCCGCTGAGCAGCGGGGCCAGCAGGTCCTGCTTCTCGTAGATCAGCTTGGCGCGCGTGTCGTCCGAGATCTTGAACTCGTTGGTCATCGTCAGGGCGCGCGTGGGGCAGGCCTCGATGCACAGGCCGCAGAAGATGCAGCGCAGGTAGTTGATCTGGTAGACGCGGCCGTAGCGCTCACCGGGTGAGTAGCGGTCGTCGTCGGTGTTGTCGGCACCCTCGACGTAGATCGCGTCCGCCGGGCACGCCCAGGCGCACAACTCGCAACCGACGCACTTCTCCAGACCGTCGGGCCAGCGGTTGAGCTGGTGCCGGCCGTGGAAGCGGGGCATGGTGACCTTCTCCGCGCCCTTCTTGTGCGGGTAGGACTGCGTGAAGGTCTTGCGGAAGATCGTGTTGAACGTGACGCCGAAACCGGCCCACGGATCTAGCAGTCCCATCAGGACTCCTTCCCTTCGGTGGCGGCTGTCGACATGGACTCATCGTCTCCACGGCCCGACACCACGCCGGCGAACTCCGGCAGGATCTGCCCCGGCCGGGGAGGCGTCGGGTAGCCGCCGGCGAAGGGGTCGAAGACCTCGTCGGTGGTCACCACGCGTGGCTCCGGCTGGTCCGAGACACGGTCCTTCCCGCCGAGGATGAGGTACAGGACCACGATGAGAGCCAGCGAGAGGCCGATGGTGTAGCCGGGGGCCACTGCGATCATCAGGATCCACACCAGGGAGATCGGGATGAGGCCCTTCCAGCCGAGGTTCATGAACTGGTCGTAGCGGAATCGCGGCAGGGTGCCGCGGAGCCACACGAACACCGAGATCAGCAGCTGGACCTTCAGGACGAAGAACACCGGGCCGAGCCACGGGTTGTTCATGAAGGGGATCAGGTTGAGCGGCCACGGGGGCAGGTATCCGCCGAGGAACAGCGTGGTGCACACGGCCGAGACGGTGGCCATGTTGATGTACTCGGCGAGGAAGAACATGGCGTAGCGGAAGCCGGAGTACTCGGTGAGGTAACCAGAGACGAGTTCCGATTCACATTCGGGAAGATCGAACGGCGCACGGTTCGTCTCCCCCACCATCGAGATGCCGTAGATGACGAACGACGGGAAAAGCAGGATGGCGTACCACCCGGTGATGCCCGGATCGAAGGTCATGTCGGTGAACGGCACGCGGAAGAGAATGGTCTGCCGCTGCGCCTCGACGATCTGCGCGGTGGACATGGCGCCCGCCTGCAGGAACACCGCCACCATCGACAGGCCCATGGCGATCTCGTAGGAGATCATCTGGGCCGTGGACCGGATCGAGCCGAGGAAGGAGTACGTGGAGTTGCCCGCCCAGCCGGCGAGCACGATGCCGTAGATGCCGATGGAGGCCACGGCCAGGATGAAGAGCGTGGCCACCGGGAGGTCCGTGACCTGCAGCCGGGTGGTGACGCCGAACATCTCCACCTCACCGCCGAACGGGATCACCGTCCAGGTGGTGAACGCCGCGACACCGGTGAGGATGGGTGCCAGGTTGAACACCCACTTGTCCGCGTTCTTCGGCCGGAAGTCCTCCTTGACGAGGAGCTTGGCACCGTCGGCGAGGGCCTGTCCGAGCCCGAAGGGGCCGTTCATGATGGGGCCGAGGCGGTGCTGCATCTTGCCGACCAGGCGCCGCTCGTACCACACGTTGAAGATGGTCCAGACCAGGAGGATGACGAACATCGCCACCACCTTGATCAGGATCAGCCACCAGGGGTCCTGGAAGAAGATGTTCATGTCAGGCTCCTTCATCCATCGAGACGGCCGAGACGTGGGCGGGGGCGCCGGGCACCACGGAAAGCCGGTCGGCTGTGTTGGGGTTCAGCGGAACCCAGACCACGTCGTCGACCATGCCGGGGGTGACCTCGACCGGCAGGACCATGGTGCCGCCGTCGGACTCCACCGTGGCCACGTCCCCGAGGCCGAGGCGTTCGGCCGTGGCTGCGGACACACGGGCGACGGCGGGCCGGGCCGTGGCCCGCAGCGCCAGCTCGTGGTCATTGCCCTGCGAAGCGTCCAGCAGCTCGCGCCACCCGGCGAGCGTCACGCCGTCGGCGGCCGCGACGGACGCGTTCACCGTCGGGGTGGCGGTGCGCTGGCCGTCCCACGTGCCCAGCTCGATCAGGTCGGCGTAGGCCTGCTTCGAGGCGCGGAACCCGAGGTCCTGGCCCATCGCATCGGCGAGGGCGGCCAGGATCCGCAGGTCGGTCATGGGCGAGGGGACGTTCTTGTTGACCACCCGCACCCGTCCGTGACGGTGCTCCCAGTTGAGGAAATGGCCCGACTGCTCCTCGACGAGGGCGGCCGGCAGCACCACGTCGGCGCGCTGCGACACCTGGGAAAGGCGCTGTTCGATGCTGAGCACGAACTCGGCCCTCTCCAGGCCGGCGAGCGCCGTGGACGGGTCGGCGAGGTCCGCCGGATCCACACCAGCCAGCACGAGCGCCTTGAGGGAGCCGTCGGCGGCGGCCGCGAACTGCTCCTCCGCGGAGAGGCCCACGTCTGCCGGCAGCGAGGCGAGGCCCCACTGCGAGGCCACGTCTACGCGCGCGGTCGGGTCGCTGACGGGACGACCGCCGGGCAACAGGCCCGGCAGGCATCCGGCCTCGACCGCGCCCACGTCGCCTGCGCGGCGCGGGATCCAGGCGAGGCGGGAGCCGGTGGCGTCCGCCTTGGCGGCGACGGCGCTGAGGAGGCCGGGAACGGTGGCCGCCCGCTCGCCCACGAGGATCACGGTGCCGGCATCGAGATCGGTGAGCTCGTCGAGCGCAGCGACCTCCCCACCGGGGGCGACCGGGACCAGGGTGGCGGACAACTTCTCAGAGCCGCGCGACGCGAACGGCGCCAGCGTGGTGACCTTCAGGCGGTTCCCGCGCACCGCCTTCCGGAGCCGCAGGAACACGATGGGCGACTCATCCTCCGGCTCGAAGCTCACCAGGACCACGTGGCCGGCGCTGTCGAGATCCGAGTAGGTGACCGACCGGGTCAGGGGCTGCCCGGCCACGCGGGCCGCGAGGAACTCGGCCTCCTCGGCCGACGAGGGCCTGGAGCGGAAGTCAACGCTGTTGGTGCCCAGGACTGCGCGGGCGAACCGGCTGTAGCCGTAGGCGTTCTCGACGGTGAGCCGTCCACCGGTCTGGACGCCGACGGAGGTGCCCGCGGCCCGGAGCCCGAGGACCACGGCATCGATGGCCTCGGGCCAGGATGCGGGCTGGAGCACGCCGTCGCGGCGCACGAGCGGAAGGGTGATGCGGTCCTCGCCCCGTGCGTACATGAAGCCGAAGCGGCCCTTGTCGCAGCTCCACTCCTCGTTGACGGCCTCGTTCTCGCTGGCGAGGCGCCGCTTGACCTGGTGGTGGCGCTGATCGGCGCGCAGCTGGCAGCCGGAGGCGCAGTGCTCACAGGTCACCGTCGTCGACACGAGGTCGAAGGGGCGCGCCTGGAAGCGGTACGCGGCCGAGGTGAGGGCGCCGACCGGGCAGATCTGCACGACGTTGCCCGAGAAGTAGGAGTCGTAGGGATCCTGCTCGTAGGTGCCGATCTGCTGGAGCGCGCCGCGCTCGACGAGCGCGATGAACGGGTCTCCGGAGATCTGCTCCGAGAACCGGGTGCAGCGCGCGCACAGCACGCAGCGCTCGCGGTCCAGCAGGATCTGCGCCGAGATGCTCACCGGTTTCGGGAAGGTGCGCTTCAGCTCACGGAACCGGCTCTCCCCCGGCCCGTGCGACAACGCCTGGTTCTGGAGGGGGCACTCGCCGCCCTTGTCGCAGATGGGGCAGTCCAGCGGGTGGTTGATGAGCAGCAGCTCCAGCATCCCCACCTGCGCCTTCTTGGCGACCGGGGAGCTGACCTGCGTGTTGACCTTCATGCCCTCGGCCACCGGCATGGTGCACGAGGCCTGCGGCTTGGGGAATCCGCGTCCGTTGCCGGCGTCGGGGATGTCCACCATGCACTGGCGACAGGCGCCGACGGGGTCGAGCAGGGGGTGGTCGCAGAAGCGCGGGATGGCGGTGCCGATCATCTCCGCGGCGCGGATGATGAGGGTGCCCTTCGGCACGCTCACCTGGGTGCCGTCGATGGTGAGGGTCACCAGATCCGGCTTCGGCGCGACCTCCTCACCCGTGGTGGTCTTGGTGTCGACGCTCATCGAAGGTCTCCTTCCACGGCGAACAGCGCGCTCTTCTCGTAGGGGAACAGTTCCCAGGCCGGCGTGTGGTAGCCGAGCTCGAACTCGGAGCGGAAGTGCCGCACCGCGCTGGTGACGCAGGCGACGGCGCCATCTGCCAGGGCGCAGAACGAGCGCCCGCCGATGTTGTCACAGATGTCCAGCAGCTTGTCCACGTCGCCCTCCAGGGCGGTGCCGGCCTCGAACTTCATGAGCAGCTGCACCAGCCACCACGAGCCTTCACGGCAGGGGGTGCACTTGCCGCAGGACTCGTGCTTGTAGAACTCGACGAACCGCAGCGTGGTGCGCACGATCGACGTGGTCTCGTCGAAGACCTGCAGGGCCTTGGTGCCCAGCATGCTGCCGGCTCCGGCCATCCCCTCGTAGTCCAGGGGAAGGTCGAGGTGTTCGGCCGTGAGGATGGGCGTCGACGAGCCGCCGGGGGTGAAGAACTTCAGCTCACCACCACCGCGGATTCCGCCGGACAAGTCCAGCAGCTGACGCATCGTGATGCCCATGGGGGCCTCGAACTGTCCGGGGCGGGCGACGTGCCCGGACAACGAGTAGAGGGTGAACCCGCTCGACTTCTCCGACCCCATCGACTTGAACCAGGACGCGCCGTTGGTGAGGATCGACGGCACCGAGGCGATCGACTCCACGTTGTTGATCACGGTGGGGGATGCGTACAGGCCGGCCACGGCCGGGAACGGCGGGCGCAGGCGCGGTTGCCCGCGGCGGCCCTCGAGCGAGTCGAGCAGCGCCGTCTCCTCGCCGCAGATGTAGGCGCCGGCCCCCGCGTGGACGATGATGTCCAGGTCGTAGCCGGTGCCGAGGATGTTCCTGCCCAGGTACCCGGCGGCGTATGCCTCGCGCACCGCCTGCTGCAGCCGGCGGATGACGTGCAGCACCTCGCCGCGACAGTAGATGAACGCCGTGTGGGCGTTGATGGCGTAGGAGGAGATGATCACGCCCTCGACGAGGGTGTGGGGCGTGGCGAGCATGAGCGGCATGTCCTTGCAGGTGCCCGGCTCCGACTCGTCCGCGTTGACCACGAGGTACTTCGGGTTGGGATTGTCCTGGGGCACGAAGGACCACTTCATGCCGGTGGGGAAGCCGGCCCCGCCACGGCCGCGGAGATTGGCCTCCTTGACCAGGTTCACCACGTCCACGGGCTGCATCGCCAGCGCGGTGCGCAGGGCGCGGTAGCCGCCGCTGGTCTCGTAGCGCGACAGCTTCCACGAGTTGTCCTCGCCCCAGTGGGCGGAGAGGACCGGGGTCAGCAGATCCGTCACTTGGTGGCCTCCGGCTTCTCAGCGGCCGGCCGGGTGTCGGCCGACGGCGCGGACCAGTTGTTCTCGCGGGCGATCTCGCGCCCGAGCAGTGAGGCGGCTCCGGCCGAGGGGCCCTCGTCGGCACGCCCGTCCGGGAATCCCGCCAGCACCCGCTCCGCCTCGCGCCACGAGGTGAGCGTGGCCCCGCGCGGGGACACCACCTCCTCGTCGGCGACCAGCTGGTCCAGGAGCTCATCGAGCTTCGCGGGATCCATGTTGTCGAAGAACTCCCAGTTGACCATCGTCACCGGAGCGAAGTCGCATGCCGCGTTGCACTCGAGGCGCTCCAACGAGACCTGCCCGTCCGGCGTGGTCTGGTTCTCGTCGATCCCCAGGCGCTTCTTGGCCCGGTCGAGCAGGATGTCGCCACCCATCACGGCGCACAGCGCGGTGGTGCAGACGCCGACGTGGTGCTTGCCGGCGGGGCGCCGCTTGTACATGGTGTAGAAGGTGGCGACACCGGAGACCTGGGCGGTGGTGATGCCCAGCACGTCCGCGCACACCTCGATGCCGCGGGGGCTGACCCGGCCGTCCACCGACTGCACGAGGTGCAGCATCGGCAGCAGTGCCGAGCGTGGCTGCGGGTACCGGGCGGCGAGCTGACGCAACTCCTCGATGGTGCCCTCGTCGATGCTGGTCGACTGATCCGAGTAGTCCACCGAACCGGACTCGGGGAAGTTGCTGGCAAAGTGGCCGCTCATCGGTCCACACCTCCAAGGACGGGGTCGAGGCTGGCGATCGCGACGACGACGTCGGACATCATGCCGCCCTCGCACATCGCCGGGATCGACTGCAGGTGGTTGAAGCCCGGATCCCGGAAGTGGACCCGGTAGGGGCGGGTGCCGCCGTCGGAGACGACGTGACAGGCCAGTTCGCCCTTGGGCGACTCGATGGCCTCGTACACCTGACCGACCGGCACCTTGAAGCCCTCGGTCACGATCTTGAAGTGGTGGATCAGCGCCTCCATGGACTCGCCCATGATGTGCTTGATGTGCTCGTTGGAGTTGCCCTGGCCGTCCTCGCCGACGGACAGCTGGGCCGGCCACGCGATCTTCGTGTCCGCCACCATCACGGGCTGGCCCTGGGTGCGCTCCAGGCGCTCGTAGCACTGCTCGACGATCTTCAAGGACTCCCAGCACTCCTGCAGGCGGATCCGGAAGCGTCCGTAGGCGTCGTTCGAATCCCACGTGACGGTGTCGAACTCGTAGGTCTCGTAGCCGCAGTAGGGCTGCTTCTTACGCAGGTCCCAGTCGTAGCCGGTGGCGCGCAGCGGCGGGCCCGACATGCCCATCATCATGGCCGAGGTGAGGTCCATGACGCCGACGCCGGACTGGCGGCCGATGAAGATGGGGTTCTCGTTGCAGAAGATGGCGTACTCCGGCAGGTGCTTCTTCAGCCAGTCGATGACCGTGCGGAGGTGGCTGAGCCCGTCCTCCGGCAGGTCGTTGGCGACGCCGCCGGGGCGGATGTAGGCGTGGTTCATGCGCAGCCCGGAGAGCCCCTCGAGGAAGTCGAGGATCATCTCGCGCTCGCGGAACGCGACCGTCATGACGGTCAGGGCTCCGATCTCCATGCCGCCGGTTCCCATCGCCACCAGGTGTGAGGCGATCCGGTTGAGTTCCATGACGAGGACCCGGATGATGCTGGCCCGCTCCGGAACCTCATCGGTGATCCCCAGCAGGCGCTCGACGGCCAGGCAGTAGACGGCCTCGTTGAACAGCGGGGCGACGTAGTCCATGCGGGTCACATAAGTGACCCCCTGGGTCCACGTCTTGTACTCCATGTTCTTCTCGATGCCGGTGTGCAGGAAGCCGATGCCGGGGCGGATCGAGGTGACGGTCTCGCCGTCCATCTCCAGGATGAGGCGGAGCACCCCGTGCGTCGACGGGTGCTGCGGGCCCATGTTGACCACGATGGTCTCGTCGCCGCGCTCGGCGTGCTCGGCGGCGATGTCCGCCCAGTCCCCGCCCTGCGCCAGGTAGACGCGGTCAGCCTTGTCTGCCGTCGACCCCGCGAAGACGTCTTCGGTCGCTGCGTGCGTGCTCATCAGGAGTAGTTCCTCCGGTTATCGGGGGCGGGGACCTTGGCGCCCTTGTACTCGACGTCCACGCCGCCGAGCGGGTAGTCCTTGCGCTGCGGGTGACCCTGCCAGTCGTCGGGCATGAGGATGCGGGTCAGCGACGGGTGGCCGTCGAAGACGACGCCGAACATGTCCCAGGTCTCGCGCTCGTGGTAATCGGCCATGGGATAGGTGGCCACCACCGAGGGGATGTGGGGATCCTCCTCGGGGCACGTGACCTCGAGGCGCACCCGGCGGTTGTGGGTGTGGCTGAGCAGGTGGTAGACCACGTGCAGCTCGGCGCCCCGCTCCTGCGGGTAGTGCACCCCGGACACCGACGCGCACACCTCGAAACGGAGGTAGGCGTCGTCGCGGAACCGGCGCACCACGTCGGGCAGCTGCTCGCGCGGCACATAGATGGTCAGCTCCCCGCGGTCGAACAGGACGCGGCCCTCCCCCAGCCCTGGCAGCACCTCGAGCGCGCGGCCGTGGATGGCGTCGAACGGTTCGCCGAACGGGCCTTCGGAGCGCCCGGGCATCGCGAGCTCGCGGCGGATGCCGCTGTAGCCTGAGGTGTCGCCCGACCCGCGCGACCACATGCCCTCCTGGCGCGCGAAGACCGGCTGGCCCACGGGGGCGGCGGCCTGGGCGGGCAGGTTCTGCTCGGGTTGCGTCTCGCTCATCGCATGAGTCCCTTCAACTCCACCTTGGCCGGCGCGATGAGCGCAGCCCGTTCGGCCTCCTCGACGGCGGCTGCCTCGTTCGGCCCGATGGGGCGGTTCTGCACCTTCTCGCGCAGCTTGAACATCGCGTCGATCAGCATGTCCGGCCGCGGGGGGCAGCCGGGGACGTACATGTCCACGGGGAGGAAATGGTCACAGCCCTGGACGATGGCGTAGTTGTTGAACATGCCGCCCGACGACGCGCAGGCACCCATCGAGATGACCCACTTAGGGTTGGGCATCTGGTCGTAGACCTGGCGCACCACCGGCGCCATCTTCTGCGAGACGCGGCCGGAGACGATCATGAGGTCCGCCTGGCGCGGCGAGGCGCGGAACACCTCCTGGCCCCAGCGTCCTGCGTCGTAGCGGGGCGTGCCGTAGGCCATCATCTCGATGGCGCAACAGGCCAGACCCATCGTCGCGGGCCAGAACGAGGCCTTGCGGACCCAGCCGAAGACACCCTCGACCGTGGTCAGGAGGATGCCGCTGGGGAGCTTGTCTTCGATACCCATGCCTGGATTTCCTCTCAGTCCCAGTCGAGGCCGTTGCGGCGCAGGACATAGAAGTACGCGATGAACACGGTGACGATGAACACGATCATCTCGACGACGGCGAAGGTGCCCAACTGCCGGTAGGCCACGGCCCACGGGAAGAGGAAGACCACCTCGATGTCGAAGATGATGAACAGCATGGCGGTGATGTAGTACTTGACCGGGAAGCGGCCTCCGCCCACAGGCTGCGGGGTGGGCTGGATGCCGCACTCGTAGCTGTCGTACTTGGCCCGGTTGTAGCGCCGGGGGCCGACGACGAGGCTCAGCGACATCGAGATCACCACGAAGACGGTGGCCAGGACCACCATGCCCACGATCGGGATGTAAGGATTCATCAGTGAACTTTCCTTCCGGTCAGGCCGAGGGCGCAGCCTTGCAGAGCGCGTTGATGATGCGGTCCATGGCATCACCGCCATGCGAGTCGGTCAGGTTGGCCAGCAGTTTCATCACGAAGCGCATCAGCGTCTTGCGGGGCAGTCCGTAGCGCGTACAGAGGTGCATGATCCGGGGGTCGCCGATGAGTTTCACGAAGATGGTGCCGAGGCGATAGTAGCCACCGAGGCTCGCCTTCAGCTGGGCGGGATATGCCTGCATGGCCTGCTCGGCGGACCTGGTGCCGGCGCCACGCGAGAACGCCTCGGCCAGGGCCGAGGCGGCCATCTCAGCCGATTCCATCGCGTATGCGATGCCCTCGCCGTTGAACGGATTGACCATGCCTCCGGCGTCGCCCACCAGCACGAGCCCGCGGCCGTAGTGGGGCTGGCGGTTGAACGCCATGGGGAGCGCGGCGCCCTGCACCGGGCCCACCATGTTCTCGTCGCGGAAGCCCCACTCCTCCGGCGTGTTCTCGAGCCAGCGCTTCAGCAGCGCACGGTAATCCGTCTTGCCGAAACTCTTCGAGGTGTTGAGCACGCCCAGGCCGACGTTGCAGGTGCCGTCACCCATGCCGAACACCCAGCCGTAGCCGGGCATGAGCGTGGACACGTGGGGCTTGCCGTCCCACAACTCGAGCCAGGACTCGAGGTGGTCGTCGTTGGTACGCGGGGACGTGAAGTAGGTCCGCACGGCCACACCCATGGGGCGGTCGTCGCGCTTGTTCAGGCCCATGGACACCGACAGGCGCGACGAGTTGCCGTCCGCCGCGACCACGTAGGGGGCGCGGAAGGCGCGGCCATCCTTGGTGGTGACGCCCGTGATCCGGCCCGTGCGGTCGTCGAGGACCGCGGCGTCCACGTTGGCTCCCTCCACGAGGGTGGCGCCCTGGGCGACGGCGTGCCTGGCGAGCATGTCGTCGAAGTCCGCGCGGGGCCGGACGAGTCCGTAGGGCGGGAAGTCGGTGAGGTCCGGCCAGGGCAGCTCGAACGGCTCGGTGCGGCCACCGTAGACGCGAAGACCCTTGTTGTGGAGCCAGCCGTTGGCCTCGGAGGTGTCGATCCCGATGCGGGTCAGCGCACGGGTGGCGCGGGGGGTGAGACCGTCGCCGCACACCTTCTCGCGGGGGAAGTGTGACTTCTCCAGGAGGGTCACGTTGAGGCCGTGCCGCGCCAGGTAGGCAGCAGTGCTGGATCCGCCGGGGCCCGCACCGACGACGATGACGTCCGATTCGGTGGGTGTGTCGGCAGACGCCGCGCCATCAGGCTTGGCGAACGACATGCGGTTCTCCTGTCTTCCCGGGCGTCTCTCGCGGTCAGTCTAGGGGGTGCCCGCAGATTTCGACCAACCGGGTTCAGAACGACCCAAGGCCCACTGACAAGGCCTTGCGGGGGCATTTAAGTTATGACTACGTTGCGTAATAGTCGGTTCGCCGAGGTTCGCCAGGAAGGTCCACGGGTTGGGGGCGGGTGGCCCGCGGGTCATCGCACGGCTATGCTCGCCAAGGTGATTCTGGACTTCGGCAGTGCGAGGATGCGCGCCACGACCGTCGCCATCGCGGACCCCGGCCCCCTTGAGCGGTTTCTGCCTGACGCGGCACCCGGGTGCGCCTTCGTGCGGCGCGGCGAGGGCTTCGTGACGCTCGGCGAGGTGGCGCGCTTCGAGACCGACACCCTCGAGGCCGCCGACGTGTGGTGGGACGAGATATCGAGCCAGATCGATCACGACTCCGAGATGCCCGGAGAGTTCGGCACGGGGCCGCTGGCCGTGGGCGCGTTCACCTTCGACCCCGACCGCTCCGAGGACCGCTCGGTCCTCATCGTCCCCGAGGTCATCGTCGGGCGGCGCGGCGGCGTGTCATGGATGACCCGGCTGGGGGCCTCGCGCCGCACCACCACGCTCCCCCCGCCCGGCTCGCCGACCGTCCCGCCCAGGGGCCTGCGGCAACTCGGCGGGTCCATGACCGAGCAGCTGTGGACGGACATCGTCGCGGCAGTGGTGGACCTCATCCGGCGCGACGAGGTGCACAAGGTGGTCCTGGCGCGTGACCTCCGCGTCCGGGCCGACGCGCCGCTGGACCTGCGCCACCTCCTCGCCGAGCTGATGGCGAAATACCCCATGACGTGGACCTACCTCGTCGACGGAATCGTGGGCGCCACCCCGGAGCTGCTGCTGCGCCGGCACGGCGGCCTGGTGACCTCGCGGGTGCTGGCCGGCACCGTCTGGCGCGACGCCGAAGGTACCGACCCCCTGGCCAAGGCGACCGAACTGGCGCGCTCGCAGAAGGACATCTCGGAGCATGAGTTCGCCGTCGACTCCGTCGCCTCCGCGCTGGCGCCCTACTGCCAGGCGATGAACGTCCCCGAGGCGCCGTCGGTCCTCAAGCTGCCCAACGTCATGCACCTGGCCACCGACATCACGGGCGTGGTCAGCCAGTCCGCCAGCGCCCTGACGCTGGCCGCGGCCCTGCACCCGAGCGCGGCCGTGTGCGGTACCCCGACCCACCTGGCGCTGGACATCATCAGTGAACTGGAATCCCTGGACCGCGGCCGCTACGCCGGCCCCGTCGGGTGGGTGGACACCCAGGGCGACGGCGAGTGGGCCATCGCCCTGCGCGGGGGCCAGGTGCGCCCGGGGACCCCTGAGGAGATCCAGCTGTTCGCCGGCGCGGGCATCGTCGCGGATTCGGCGCCGGAGGCCGAACTCGCCGAGACCGGCGCGAAGTTCGTCCCGATGCTGCAGGCCCTCGGACTGGCCTGATCAGCGCTTCCGCGGCACCTGGATCTTCTGCTTCGGGCTGCCGGGTCCGCCGCTGCGTCGGGTCTTCTCCTCCTCGAGCAGGCGCTTCTGTTCCGCCTGCTGGTCCATGAGGGTGTCGCGGTCCAGGCCGGAGCGCAGGAGCATGAAGGCGATCAGCGCGATGATCAGCGAGACCCACACCGGCCAGTTGAACACGATCGGCAGGGTCACGAGCACCACGATGTCCACACCGCGCAGCAGCGAGAACAGCAGCCCCGGCGGCATGGCGCCGATGCCGGTGGAGACGATGGGGCCGGAGTAGTCCGCCGGCTTGGCCGAGACCCAGCGCACCGCCGCCAGCAGGCCTGCGACGCCCGTCACCAGAGCTGAGGAGGCCGCCGTGACCGGATCCGACTCCACCCCCCCTGCCACGCCGAGGAACGCAGGGAAGACGCCGACGGTCCACAGGAGCGCCAGCACCGCCGGCACGATCATGGCCGCCTGCTTGATCTGGGACGGGTCGAACGGGAGGCAGCGCTGGAGGCCCTTGGTGCGCGTGAGGACCCGGAGGGAGTTCATGAACGGCACCAGCGCCGCCAGCAGCACGAGAGCCGAGATGGGCGGGTTGAGCATCGCCAGCCCCAGGGCCTGTACCGCGTAGGGCACCACCATGGTGGCGAGCAGGGTGATCAGCGGCATGGGTTGGCGCCACAGGCGCTGCACGTCGCGCATGACCAGCGCGGTCAGCCCTGACCCGGCGCCGCGCGTGGGGCGCACGTGGCCGCGCTTCTTGGCCTTCGCCTCGACGAGGATGTCGCGGATCAGCGCGAACTCCAGCGCGAACGCGGCGCCCTGCAGGCCGCTGAGCAGCGAACCGCCGGTGGTCAGGCGCTGGCGGCGGATGTTGCGCAGCCGTCGGTGGGCCAGGAACCCGGCCACTACGACCAGCAGCAGCCCCACGCCGGCGATGATGTAGGCCAGCTCCACCGCGATGAGGGTCAGCCCGCCGAGATCCATCCAGCCGGCAGCGCCGCTGACCAGCAGCACCATGGTGCCGATCGCCGTGGCCCCGATGATCCACTGCACCCCGGTGACGATCCAGTGCCGGTCCAGCCCCTGCTCGGCCGCCGCGAACGCGATGAGTCCCGCCGCCCCCAGGCCGCCGGCCAGCGCCCAGATGCCGATCTCCGCGGCCCGGGAGCCGGTCAGGGAGGCGATGAGCGCGCCGGCAGCGGCGCCCAGGACGGCCGCGGCGGCGATGCCGCCGACGAGGCGGCCGGCCAGCAGGCGGCGCCGGTCGGTAGGTCCGTCCATGAGCCAGAATCCCTCGGCCGACGACGCGACGACCGGGCCGAACAGCCTGGCCACCACGAGCGTGAACGCCAGGATGCCCGCCACCGAGGCCCAGGGCAGGAGTCCGCGGGCGGCCACGCAGCCCGCGGTGTCACAGATGGCCGCGGTGCGTTGAGCCTGGAGGATGGACGACACCAGCATGGCGCCGATGAGGACGATGGAGAACACCATGACGTACCCGTCGGACAGGGCCTGCCACAGGTTGCGGTCCGCGCGGCCGCGGCGCCAGTCGCGCATCAGCAGCTTGAGCTGCTTCTCGTCGACGACGCCGACCTCCGTCAGCCGGTGGTCCATCATCGGGCGCCCCCGAGGTGGAGCTCGCGGGCCCCGATGGCCTGCAGCAGGGAGGGTTCGTGGCTGGCGAGCACGATGGCGAGACCGCCGGCGAGCTCCGCCTTCAACCGCTCACCCAGCCAGGCGACGCCCTCCACGTCGAGACGCTGCTCGGGCTCGTCGAGCACGAGCAGCTGGCGGGGGCGGACGAACGCGGTGGCCAGCGCAAGGCGTCGGCGCTGACCCGACGAGAGGGTGCTGGGCAGCTGCCCCGCCTGCGGGACCAGCTGCACCTCCTCGAGCACCTCGTCGACGAGGTCGTCGGGGTCGTGGAGGCCGTGTGCCCGGGCCAGAAGATCGAGGTGCTCGACGACGCTGAGGTCCGGGAAGAAGTCCAGGTCGTCGATGACGGTGGCCACGGTGCGACGGATCTCCGGGTTGGTCTCGGTGACCTTGGTGCCGTTGACGGTGATGGTGCCCTCGTCCGGACGGTCGGCTCCCACGAGGCAGCGCAGCACCGTCGACTTTCCGGCGCCGTTGCGTCCCGTCAGGGCGACCGCCTCCCCTGCGTGCACCCTCATGCTGAAGTTCTCGATGATGGTCACGGGCCCGTAGGCCTTCTTGAGGTTGTCGACCTGGAGTACGACGTCTTTCTTAGCCACGCGGCCAATTGTGGCTCATCGACGAAGCGGTGGCACATCGGGCGCCTGCCTCGCCGGGACGGCCACCACCTGATCGACGAACCGCCGGATGATCGAGGCCACCGCCGCCGGGTGCGTGAGCGGTGCGAAGTGGCTCGCCCGGGGAACGATGGCCAGCCCGGCTCCGGGCACCAGGCGACGGTACCGGCGCTCGTCGACCCTCATCTGGTCGAACTGCCCGTTGAGAAACAGCACGGGACACGCCACCGTGGCCAGGACGCGCGGCGGGCAGTCCTCGGCCACCGCGCGCCATACGGCGGGCAGCGAGCCGTAGGACGCCGCGTCGGGGAGCAGGCCCTCCCGAACGCCGAGCCGCCTGGCGAGCCCGAGCCGGACCCGGCCGAGCCGCCGGTGATCCACCCGCCCCGTCAGCCAGGCGAAGCCCCGGTACGGCACGGCCATCGGCCCCCTCGGGTTGCCCGTCGCGCCGATCAGCACCACCCCCGCCAGCCGGGGGCGCGGGGTCGAGGCGAACAGCCCGCAGAGGTAGCCGCCGAGGCTGTGCCCGACGAGGACCACGGGCCGATCCCCGGCCGCGGCCTCACCGATGACCTCGAGCGCGCCCGCCGTCGAGAACGTCTCCCCGCTCCGGGGACCGTGGCCCGGCAGGTCCACCGCGACCACGTCGAGGCCGGGCAGCAGCGCCGGATAGTCGGCCCACTGCGCCGACGAGGACATCGAGCCGTGCACCAGCACGAGGCGGGCCGTGCTCGGGTCCTGCGGTTGCGTCATGGGTCAAGCATGCCGCCCGCGCCGGTCTGCCGGGCGCCCCGCTAGGCTGCAGCAATGCAGAATCAGCGGGCCACGATGGAGAAGCGACGCGGCGAGGTGGCCGCCATGTTCGACGGCGTGGCCAAGCGCTACGACCTCTTCAACTCCGTCCTCAGCCTCGGCCAGGTGCACGCCTGGCGCAGGGCCACCGTGAGGGCCATCGCCCCGCGGCCCGGTCAACGGATCCTCGACCTGGCCGCCGGCACGGGCACCTCCTCCGCGGTGCTCGCGGAGGCGGGCGCCTACGTGGTGCCCTCGGACATCTCGATCGGCATGCTCACGCAGGGCCGCCGTCAGCAGCCCCACCTGGACTTCGTGGCGGGCGACGCCCTGGCCCTCCCCTTCGCCGATGCCACGTTCGACGCCGTGACCATCTCCTACGGCCTGCGCAACGTGGAGCGCACCCTGGACGCCCTCGTGGAGATGCGCCGGGTGACCAGGCCGGGCGGCAGGATCGTGATCGCCGAGTTCTCCACCCCCACCATGCCGGCCTTCCGGCACGTCTACACCAACTACCTGGTGGCTGCCCTGCCCACCATCGCCAGGCTGTCGAGCAATCCGGTGGCCTACGGCTACCTGGCCGAATCCATCCTGGCGTGGCCGGATCAGCGGGGGCTGGCGCAGCTGATGCTGGAGGCCGGGTGGAGCGGCGTCGAGTGGCAGGATCACGCGGGGGGCATCGTCGCGCTGCATCGCGGCTGGAACGCCTGACGTGAACGGGTTCGTGCTGGACGCCTACGCCGCGCGCAGCTGCCCGGTCAAGACGTTCCATCTCTTCGATCCCACCCTGGCCCAGCCGGAGGCGCCCCTCGACGAGTCGCTGCGCGAGTCGTTCCAGGGCGGCTCGGACTTCCGCGACGAGGTACTCAACCGGCTCGCCGCGGACGCCGGGGCCGTGGACCTCCGTGGCATGCATCAGGCGGGCGCCAGCTGGGTGGAGCGGGAGGCGGCCTGCCTGGCGGCCATGGGTGCCGGCGCGCCAGTGATCCTCGGGGGGGTGCTGCCGCTGGACCTCGACGGGCACCGGAGCGGGCGCCCGGACGCGTTGGTCCGCGGCACGGACACCGCCTCCGGGGCGGCGGGCTACTGGCCGCTCAAGGTCAAGCCCTACCGGGTGCGCGAGAAGCAGGTGGGCGCCACCGCCCTGCAATGGTCGCCGCTTGGCCACATCGGCGCCTGCGAGGTTCTCCCGGACCTGCGCTACCGCGTCTACCGCGAGGGGGCGCTGCTCGAACTGGCGCACCACTGGCGGCTGCTCGAATCCTGCGGATTCGCCTCCTCGGAGCCGCGGGCGGCGGTCGTGGGCAACGATCGCGCGGCGGGCGCCGAACCCACGGCCACCTGGGTGGACCTCACGCACCGCTTCATCCGCACCTATTCTCGCAGCGCCGGCCACAAGCTCCGCTCGGCGCTCGAGCGTTACGACCACGAGCACCAGTTCCGCGTCCACGTGGCCGAGCGCGCCGCGGAGCGCACCGGCCTGGACGATCCGCCCCCCGTGGTCCGGCCGATCAGGGTCAAGGAGTGCGAATGGTGCTCGTGGTGGTCGGTGTGCCGGACGCGCATCGACGACGACGACCTGTCGCTGCGCATCTCCAAGGCGCCGCTGGACGTGCGCGAGCTGCAGACCCTGATGAGCCTGGGCATCACGACGGTGGCGCAATTGGCGGAGGCGGACGTCGAGGAGCTTCTACCGCGCTACCTTCCGCTCACGGGGCACCGCGACCGCCCCGAGCAGCGGCTCCGGCAGGCCGCGAAGCGGGCCCGCATGCTGGCCACCGGGGTGGACCTGGAGCGGGTGAGCGTGGACCCCATCGGCGTGCCCCGAGCCGCCGTCGAGGTGGACCTGGACATCGAGACCTCCGACGACGGCACGGTGTATCTGTGGGGCGCCCTGGTTGCCGGGGACGACGCCTCCCCGGCCCCCCGCTACGTGCAGTTCAGCCGCTTCGGGGCGGACGTCGCGTCCAAGGAGTTCGAGCTGGCGGAGGAGTTCGCCCGGTGGCTGCTCGGCCTGGTCCAGCGGCACCCCGAGCTGCGCGTGTTTCACTACAGCGACTACGAGACCGTCCACCTGCACCGGCTCGCCGAACGCAGCGCCAGCCCGGTGTTGAAGGAGCTGTGCGGGATCATCCGCACGCACTTCGTGGACCTGTTCGGCTTCGTGCGGGACAACTTCGTCGGCGTGGACGGCCTGGGCCTCAAGGTGGTCGCCACTCGCGGCGCCGGATTCGCCTGGCGCGACGAGGAGCCGGGCGGCCTGGCGTCGCAGACCTGGTTCAGCGAGGCGGTCACGGGCACCACGCCGGAGTCGCGCGCCGCGGCCCGGGAGCGCGTGCTGCAGTACAACGAGGACGACGTGCGGGCCACCCTGGCGGTCCGCCGCTGGCTGACGGGCCTGGACGCCCCCGCGGCGGAGGCCTCAGCCCCGTCGTAGCGTGGCGACGATCAACTCGGCGCCACCGACGAGCGCACGCTCGAGCTCTCCGCGGGTCCCCACCCGCACCGAGTTCCAGCCCAGGGCCTGTCCGACGGGCACCAGGTCGAGGCCCTGCGGGGTGCCGAAGACGCGCTCGAAGCTGTCCGCGTAGGCCGGCGCCCCCTGCTCCAGGCCGTGGAAGATCGACCCGCCGCCGTCGTCGGCCACCACGATCCGGAGCCGGGAGGCCGGCTCCTGCGGGGCCCGGACGAGGGCGCCGAGGTCGTGCTGGAGGGTGAGGTCACCCAGCAGCACGGTGGTCGGACGACGGCCCGCCAGGGCGATCCCCGTGGCCGTGGCCACGGTGCCGTCGATCCCCGCCAACCCGCGGTTCGCGAACACCCGCGGCGGCGACGACGCGATGGGCGCGAGGTCCGCGGCGCGGATGATGGAGCTGGAGCCCAGCACGAGGTCGTCGGCGTCGGTCAGGGACGCCAGCACGGCATCCGCCACGTCGCGCTGGGTGAAGCCCGTCGCGGCGGCGTCGCCCTCCACGGCCGCCTCACGCCACTGGTCCACCCAGGCCGGGTCCTGGTCCTGCAGGATCACGCGGTCGGCGATCACTGAGGCACGGTGCCCCGGGTCGATCCAGGCGGCCGTGGACGAGACCACGACGATCTCCACGTCCCGCCGCGACAGCAGCGCCGTCACCGGGCGCGACAAGGTGGGGTGTCCCACCACGATCACGCGCGCGATGGCGCGGCCCACCCCGTCGAGCAGTTCGCGGTAGCGGGCCACCGCGTTGGGCCCGCTGCGGGCGTTGGACGACGGCTCCGCCAGCAGCGGCGCCCCTGACACCTCGGCCAGCGCCCGCGCCTCCAGACCGACGGTGGGCGGCGCGTCGCCCACCAGCACCACCGTGCGGCGGGCGTCGAGCTCGACGGCCGTGTGCCCAGCAGACCTCGGGACCGCGAACCCGCGCGGGCGCAGCGCCGGGAGGGTGCCCACCAGCGGTGCCGCGAACTCGGCGTTGAGCTGCACCGGCCCGGGCTGGCGGGTGCGCCTCCCCTCGGCGAGCGCGACGGCGCGGTGCACGCCGGCCGCCCACGCATCCTCGTCGCCGGACTCCGATGACAGGCGCACGACCCCGAGCGTCGACGGGCCGAACGCGCCCACCTGGTCTGTGGTCTGGTTGGCCCCGGTCCCGACCAGGTGCGCGGGCCGGTCCGCCGTGATCAGCACGAGCGCCACACCCGAGGCCTTCGCCTCCATGGCGGCGGGCGCCAGGTTGGCCACGGCGGTCCCGGAGGTGGTGATCACCGCCACGGCACGCCCCGATTCCTTGGCCAGCCCGAGCGCGGTGAACCCCGCGACCCGCTCGTCGACGCGCACGTGCAGCCGCAGCGCACCGGCCCGGTCCGCCCGGTCAGCGGCGAGCGCGAGCGAGGCGCTGCGGGATCCGGGGGCCAGGACGACGTCGGTGACGCCGGAGCCGATGAGGGCGTCGAGGACCACCGATCCGAGCTCGATGCTGCTCATCGTCCCTCCTCCACGAGCCGGTGGACCCGCTCCCACCGATCCAACCAGAACCTGGTGAGCTCCGGGCCGGCCGCGTGGCGCTCGAGCAGGCGGGGCTCCACGTCGATCCCGCCGACGCCGATCACCCCGTCGACGGGCACGAGGGGGTGCGTCACCACGTCGTGCGCGAGCAGGCGGCCGGTCTCCAGCCCGCAGGCGTACGGCAGGTCCGGCAGCGCGGCGGCCAGGGCCACCCCCGCCCGCAGACCGACGGAGGTCTCCACCGCGCTGGAGACCACGACGGGCAGCCCGACCGCCTCCGCCAGCCGCAGGCAGGCCCGCACGCCCCCCAGTGGCTGCACCTTCAGCACGGCGATGTCCGCGGCGCCGGCGTCGCGGACCCGGAGCGGGTCCGCGGCTCTGCGGATGGACTCGTCCGCCGCGATCGGCACACCGATGTCCATCGCCCGCAGGGCGGCGAGGTCCTCGACGGTGGCGCACGGCTGCTCGGCGAACTCCAGCGCGTAGTGGCCCAGCTCCCGGAGGGCGTCGCGAGCCTCGGCCAGGGACCAGGCCCCGTTGGCGTCCACCCGGATCCGGGCGTCCGGCAGGGCCGAGCGCACCGCCGCGACCCTGGCCACGTCGTCGTCCAGCCGCTCGCCCGCGGCCGCGACCTTGATCTTGACGGTCCGGCACCCGGAGGCGACCGCGCGGGCCGCGGCCTGGTCGGGAGGGAGGGCAGGCACGATCCCGTTGACCTCCACCCAGCCGCGGACGGGGTCGGGATAGCCGTGCCCAGCGGCCTCCAGCGCGGCGCGCAGCCAGGATGCGGCCTCGTGGTCGCCGTACTCGGGGAACGGGCTCCATTCGGCCCATCCGGCCGCGCCGTGGATCAGCACGGCGCTGCGCCGGGTGAGGCCCCGGAACGGCACCGTCAAAGGAACATCGACGACGTGGAGCCTCATGCCAGCGACACACCCGCCAGCAGGCCGACCGCGATCCCGATCTCGGCCATGCCGGTGGACTGGATGACGGGGATGAGGGCGCGGCCCGTGGCACCGCCCAGGACCCGCCGCAGTGGGGCGACGAGGAGCAGCCCGCCGACGAGCGCGACGAGGGCCCACCAGGTGGTGAGGGCCGCGAACCCGAGTGTCGCGACGAGGGCGAGTGCCGCGAGGAGCGCGAAGAACAGCCGCGACCCCCGGTCCCCCAGCCGCACCGGCAGGGTCATCTTGCCGACGACGGCGTCCGTGGCGATGTCGCGCAGGTTGTTGGCCACGAGGATGGCGCTGGCGAGCGAGCCGACGGAGGTCGCGGCCAGCCACGCGTGCGGGGGCGCGGCGTCGGCGATGACGTACGCGGTGCCGACGGTGGCGACGAGGCCGAAGAACACGAACACCATGACCTCACCCAGACCCAGGTAGCCGTACGGTCTGGCGCCACCGGTGTAGTACCAGGCCGACAGGATGCTGAGGGCACCCACGGCGAGCAGCCACCAGTGCCCGCTGAGGGCCACGACGGCGATGCCGGCCAGGCCGGCCAGCCCGAACGCGGCGAACGCGGCCGTCTTCACCGCACGGGGAGACGCTAGGCCCGACGCCACGAGGCGGGTGGGGCCGACGCGGTCGTCGTCGGTGCCCCGCACGCCGTCGGAGTAGTCGTTGGCGTAGTTGACCCCCACCTGCAGGGCGAGCGCGACGCCGAGGCACAGCGCGGCCATGCCCCAGTCGTAGTGGCCGAGCGCGGCGGCGCTGGCCGCTCCGGCGAGGATGGGGGCGACGGCGGCGGGCAGGGTGCGGGGGCGCGCACCGGCCACCCAGACTGTGAGCTTCTCGTTCATGACCCGAGCAACTGTAGGAGCTTTTCGCGGTCCGGTTTGCCGCCGGCGGTCCGGGGCAGCCCCCGGACCAGCACGCATTGCCGTGGCAGGGAGGCCGCGGGGAGCGTCTCCCGGAGGCGGTCGCGCCAGCCGGCCAGGTCTCCGCTCGTCGCGAACAGCACCACGCGCACCCCCCATTCGGGGTCCGGCACGGCCAGCACCTCGGTGTCCGGGTCGAGCGCCAGGGCGGCGCCGCGCACCGCGGCCAGGTCGACGTTGACGCCCCCGCTGATCACCACGTCGTCGATGCGCCCGTCGATGACCAGCCTGCCGTCGGCCCAGCGGCCCCTGTCGCGGGTGAGGAGGGCGCCGTCGACGAGCACCTCGGCCGTCTCACGGGGCATTCCCAGATAGCCGTCGAACAGGGTGGGGCCGGCGATGGACACCCGGGCGTCGGCCCCCAGCCGGACGTCGACGCCCGGCAGCGGCACCCCGTCCCACACCACCCCGCCGCAGGTCTCGCTCATGCCGTAGGTCCCGATCACGGCGATCCCCGCCGCCTCGGCGCGTCGGCGCAGGTCCGGGTCGAGCGCCGAGCCGCCCACGAGCACCGCGTCGAACCGGGCCAGCCCCGCCGCGACACCGGGGTCCCCGAGCGCACGGAACAGTTGCGTGGCCACGATGGACACGGCGTTGGGTCCCGCCGCCGGTTCGAGCCCCGCCAGCGACGGGTCGGCGAGGCGCACGCCGCGACCCCGCAGCCCGCGCACGAGCACCATGAGCCCCGCGACGTAGCGCGGCGGCAGCGCGAGGTGCCAGGTGGCGCGGAATCCGAGCCGCTCGTGGGCGGCGTCCGCTGCGGCGGTGAGGGCGGCGCGGCCGAGGACCACCCGCTTCGCCGGGCCGGTGGATCCCGAGGTGCCGACGACGGCGGTGCCGGGCGGCGCGGAGCCCTCGCCGTCGGCGAGCCACAGGCCGGCCCCCTCGCCGAGGAGGCTGCGCGCGTCGTCGATCCAGTGGCCCACGTCGTCACATTAGCCCGCGAGTAGGATAGGTCTGTGACCCGGGTTCTTCTGATCATCGCGATCGTGATGCTCACCGTGTACTGCGTCGTCGAGGTGGCGCAGGCGCGGGGGCAACGCGTGCGTGCCATGCCGCGGTGGCTGTGGGCGTTCCTGGTCATCGGTCTGCCGGTGGTGGGTCCGCTGGCGTGGCTCTTCCTGGGCCGCCCGACGACGGGCGGACGGGCCCTCGACCGCGGGCCCAGCGCCCCGGACGACGACGAGGACTTTCTCCGCGGCCTCCGCTGAGCCAGTCCACGAGTTCGGCACCCGGCCCTAGACAGCCTAGAATGGGTCGGCCACGTCGGACAGAGGAGAACAGATCATGCCTGGAGCAGTGGGGGCGGTGTCCGACTGGCTCCGCGAGTGCGCCCGCGAGTTCGCGCTGCGCAGCGAGGAGCTGGACGGCCTGGACCGCACCCTCGGTGACGGCGACCACGGCACCAACATGCGGCGCGGCACCGAGGCGGCGTTGACCATCGACCTCAGCGAGACCCCCACCGCCGCCGAAGCGTTGCGCCTGGTGGGCATGGCGCTGGTCAGCACCGTGGGCGGCGCCTCCGGTCCGCTCTTCGGCACCTTCTTCCTGCGGGCGGGCGCGTCCTGGCCCTCGGAGGTCTCGACGGCCGGGTTGGCCCGCGCGCTGCGTTCCGGTCTCGACGGCGTGGTCGCCCGTGGCCGCGCCGAGGTGGGCGACAAGACCATGGTGGACGCGCTGGAACCCGCCGCACGGGCCATGGAGGAGGCGGCCGCAGAGGGCTGCGCCGTGGCTGAGGCGCTGGCCAGGGCGGCCACGGCGGCCGAGGCCGGACGCGACGCCACCCTGCCCCTGGTGGCCAGGCGCGGCCGCGCGGCGCTGAAGGCCGAATCCTCCGTTGGCGTCATCGACCCGGGAGCGGTCTCCATGGCCCTGATCCTCGCCACGGCGGCCAAGCACATCCGCTAGCGAGTCGCGCCGGCGTCAAGGCCCTGGGGGCGCCCCGCGCGCCGCCTCTCCCCCCGGCGCGGGCGGTGTGGCACGATCGCAGAGTGACCGCCGACGACCCGGGCTTCACCGAACGCGAGTTCCAGATCCGCGACCTCAACGTCGTGGTCCTCGATTCGTGCCCCGACGCCATGCCGCTGGAGAAGGCGTTCGTGTTGGTGCACGGGCTGGGAGTGTCTTCGCTGTATTTCCGTGAGCTCGCCCGCCATCTGGCACCGCATGCCCGCGTCGTGACCGTGGACCTTCCCGGCTTCGGGCGGGCCGACACGCCGGACCGGACGCTGCGCATCCCCAGCTTCGCGCTGGCGCTGATCGACACCATCGAGCGACTGGGCCTCCACGACGCCGTCCTCGTCGGACACTCCATGGGCGTCCAGGTGGTGGTTGAGGCCTTGCGCCGCCAGCCCACGATCGCCTCGGCCGGCGTGCTGATCGGCCCCGTCGTCAACGGCGCCGAGCGGCGCGCTCCGACGGTGGTGCGACGCTTCCTCCAGGCCGCCTCGCGGGAGACCCCCGCGTCGGCCTGGCCGTCCATCCGCGCCTGGCTCAGCTGCGGTCCGCGGTGGTTCATCGACACCTTCCCCGCGATGCTCGCCTACCCCATCGAGGAACGCATCGCCGAGGTGCGCGCGGACCTCGCGCTCATCGCCGGAGAGTACGACCGGCTGGCACCGGGCCCATGGCTCGACGTCCTGCGGGCGGCCGCGGGCAGCGAGCGCGTCACCGTCGACGTCGTGCCGAACGCCTCGCACCAGGTGATGGTCACGCACCCGGAGCGGGTGGTGGACGGCTGCCTCGACATCGCGGGGCTGACGTGAGGCGGGTCCGGGCAGCGATCGGCCGGGCGCGCGCGGCGGCCACCGACTGGGGCATCGCCGGCCGCGACATGACCGCCGCGCTCTGGCGGCGCGTCCTCCCCTGGCGCCACCCCCGGCAGGACGGGGATGGACACGGTTGCCGCGACATTCCGGTGGTGCTCCTGCCCGGCATCCTGGAGCCGTGGAGCTACCTCGCCCCCCTGGCCCGCTGGCTGGGGAGGCACGGGCACCGCGTCGAGTTCGTCGAGACGCTGGGCTGGAACCTGGGCGATCTCGACGCGTCGGCGCAGCGCTGCCTGGCGGTGCTCGAGGAGCGGGGGGTCCGGAGGTGCGTCCTGGTGGCGCACTCGAAGGGCGGGCTGATCGGCAAGTCCGTGCTCCTGCGCCAGCGCGACGACGTGGCCCTGGGCCTCGTGACGGTCGCCACGCCGTTCGGGGGGTCGACGGTGGGCAGGAGGCTGCACCGGCTGGTCGCGAGGTCCCCGCTCGGCCTGTTCTCGCCGGAGAATCCGATCCTGCGCAGCCTGGCAGATGACGTGAGCGCCAACGCGCGCATCGTGTCCCTGGCCCCGGCGTGGGACCAGGTGATCCCGGACGGCTCGCATCTGGCGGGGGCCACCAACGTGAACCTCGACGTGCCCGGCCACTTCCGCCCCATGCGCGAGGAGTCGGTGTGGAGGATCATCCACGACCACATCCACCGCCTCGCCGACGACGTCCCGGCTCCCTGAGGGGCCGTGGTCCCACCCGGCCTCAGTCGATGTGGATGTCCTCGTAGCTGCGGGGGTCCTCGATGGGCTCCAGATGGCCGATGACCCGCAACTCCCTGAACTCGCCCTGGATCAGGTCCACCAGGTCCTCCATGGCGTCGTGGCCCTGCTGCACGGACCAGGCGCCCGGCACGAGCATGTGGAACTCCATGAACGCCCGCGCGCCGGAGATGCGCGTCCGGAAGGCGTGGAACCTGATGTCCTCGCGCTCGTGCTCTTCCAGGATCTCCCGCAGCCGGGCGTTGGTCTCCTTGGGCAGCGCCTCGTCCATGAGCCCTGAGGCCGATTCGGAGACCAGCCGCCATCCGGTCCACAGGATGTTGAGGCCCACCAGCAGCGCGACGACCGGATCCAGCCAGTCCCATCCCGTGAGCCACACCAGGGCGATGCCCACCACGACGCCGGCGGAGGTCACCACGTCTGTCATGAGGTGATGCCCGTCGGCCTTGAGCGTGATCGAGTTGTAGCGACTCCCGGCCCTGAGCAGGACCACCGCCACGCCGCCGTTGACGGCCGCGGCCACCACCGAGATCAGCAGGCCCACCCCGATCTCCTCCAGCGGCCGGGGGAAGATCAGCCGTTCGACGGCGAACCCCACGATGGCCACCGCCGCCACGAAGATCATCACGCCCTCGATGGCGGAGGAGAAGTACTCGGCCTTCGAGTGGCCGAAGTGGTGGTTCTTGTCCGCCGGTTTCGCCGCGACCCGCAGCGCGAACAGCGCCACGACCGCCGCCACCAGGTTGACCACCGACTCCGCGGCGTCGGAGAGCAGGCCGACGGATCCGGTGATGAGCCAGGCGGAGGTCTTCAGCGCGATGGTGACGAGCGCGGCCGCGATCGACAACCAGGCGAACTTCGTGAGGTCGACGCGTGGTGTGGGCATGCGTCCATCCTGTCGCGTCCCATCGGGCGGGATCAACGTCGGCTCAACGGGCCAGGAGGTTGATGAGGTCGCCGTCGCCGCCGAGCGCGCGCACGTTGGCGCCGATCAGCCTGTCGGCCTCCTGGGGGCGCCCGCTGGCCACGTGCGGCGTGAGGAGCACGTTCGGCTCGTCCCACAGGGGCGACGACGGGGGCAGCGGCTCGACGGCCGTCACGTCCAGCGCCGCACCGGCCACCCTGCCGGAGCGAACCGCGGCGAGCAGCGCCTCCTCGTCGACGGTGGTGCCGCGGCCGACGTTGACCACCAATGCCGCGGGCTTCAGCTGCGCGAGCCGCTCGGCGTTCAACGCCGCGTCGGTCGAACCGTGCCTCGGCAGCACCATGATCAGCACGTCGGTCTCGGCCAGGACCAGCGGTAGGGAGTCCTCGTCGAACACCTCGAAGCCGTGCCGCGGCCCCGTGGAGCGGGCGATGCCGGTGACCCACGCACCGAGGGCGCGGAGCAGGGGCGCCAGCCGGGACGCGATGGAGCCGAAGCCCCAGATCGTCACGTTGGCGCCGTCGAGGGTGATGATGCGGCCGTCGTGGGCCCGGTCCAGCATGGCCCCGCCGAGTTCGTCGTCCCAGACGTGGTCCTGCTGCTGCCGCATCGCCAGCGGCAGCAGCCGCACCAGGGCGAGCGTGAGCGCCAGCGCGTGCTCGGCCACAGGCCCGTCGTGGAGTCCCACCCCGCTGGCCAGCAGCACGTCCGGCGCGAAGCCGGCGGCCACCACGGTGTCCGGGCCGGCCGCCAGGCCCTGGACGAGGCGGAGCCGCGTCATGCGGCGGGCGGCGTCCGCGAGCACATCACCGCTCTGCCCCCACACCACCAGCACCTCGGCGTCCAGGTGCTCCTCCGGTACCGGGCGATCGCCCGGGATCACCACCACCTCCGCGCCGTCGATCGACGGGATCGCTCCGGTGTACGTGTCTGGGATCAGGACCTTCATCTGGCAAGCACCTCCATAGGACCGGCCCAGCATCCCACAGGCGGGTGGGCGTCCCGCGGCAGAACTCGGTAACCTGCAGGGGTGCTGACCATGCAAGAAGCCCTCCGCTGCCTTTCCGACTACTGGACCGCGAAGGGCTGCCTCACGTGGCAGCCGTTCAACAGCGAGGTGGGCGCCGGCACGATGAATCCGGCGACGGTGCTGCGGGTCCTCGGGCCGGAGCCGTGGGACGTGGCCTACGTGGAGCCGTCGGTGCGCCCGGACGATTCCCGCTACGGCGAGAACCCCAACCGGCTGCAGATGCACACCCAGTTCCAGGTCATCCTCAAGCCCGAACCCGGCAACCCGCAGGAGTTGTACCTGGGCTCGCTGGAGGCGCTCGGCATCGACCTGTCCAAGCACGACGTGCGCTTCGTCGAGGACAACTGGCAGCAGCCCGCCATCGGCGCCTGGGGCCTCGGCTGGGAGGTGTGGCTCGACGGGATGGAGATCACGCAGTTCACCTACTTCCAGCAGGTGGGTGGCCAGAACCTGGATCCGGTCCCCGTGGAGCTCACCTACGGCGTCGAGCGGATCCTCATGGCCCAGCAGGGCGTGACGCACTTCAAGGACATCGTCTACTCCATCGCCTCCGACGGCCGCCCCGTCACCTACGGTGAGGCGTTCGGGCAGCAGGAGTACGAGATGAGCCGCTACTACCTGGACGACGCGGACGTCGAGGCCAACCGCCGGCTGTACGAGACCTACGTCGGCGAGGCCGCCCGCATGGTCGAGGCCAGGCTCCCGGTCCCCGCCCACGGCTACATCCTCAAGTCCAGCCACGCCTTCAACGTGCTCGACGCCCGCGGCGCCATCTCGACGACGGAGCGGGCCAAGGCGTTCGCGACGATGCGCCGACTGATGCGCGACACGGCCGTCCTGTGGATCGAGCGCCGCGAGGAGCTCGGCTACCCGCTGCTGCGCGAGGCGGCCCCGGCGCCGGTGGCATCCGAGGCGCCCGTGGACCGCGCGGCGCTCGGCACGGCCCCGCAGACCCTGGCCTTCGAGATCGGCGTGGAGGAGTTGCCGCCGCACGTCGTGCCCCAGACCGTCGACGCCGTCCGCGAGGCCCTCACCGCCAAGCTCGCGGCCACCCGCCTGACCCACGGGGCCATCACCGTCGACGGCACCCCCCGTCGCATAGTGGCCGTGGTGGAGGATGTCGCGGCCCAGGAGCCCGACGCGGAGCAACTGCGCAAGGGGCCGAAATGGGCCGCTGCCTTCGACGCCGACGGCAACCCGTCCAAGGCGCTGCAGGGCTTCATGCGGGGCCAGGGCGTCGAGGCGGGCCAGGTGGTGCGCGCGGAGATCGGCGGACAGGACCACGCGGTTGTCGCGGTGACGGTGACCGGGCGGCACGTGCTCGACGTGGCCGGCGAGGCCCTCACCGACATCGTCTCGGGCCTGCGCGCCGAGAAGAACATGCGCTGGAGCGACCCCTCCCTCTCCTTCTCCCGCGCGATCCGGTGGATCGTCGCGCTCTGGGGCGACACCGTCGTGCCCGCCACCGTCTCCGGGCTCACCGCCGGGCGCGCCACCTCCCTGCAGCGCGCCGTCGCCGGCCAGGAGTCGGGCACGCGCTCCGACGGCGCCCGCGTCGGCTGGGTGGACGTGGCGACCGCCGCGGACCTCCTCCCCACGATCGCCTCCGGCTCCATCACGGTCTCCACGTCCGCGCGCCGCGCGTCGGTGGTGGAGCAGGCGGTCGCGCTGGCGGCAGGCGTCGGCGGCACGGTGGACGTGGACGGCGAGGCTGCGGTGATCGACGAGATCACCAACCTGGTCGAGGATCCCCGCGGTGTGCTGGGCCACTTCGACGAGCGCTACCTCGAGCTGCCGGAGCGGATTCTCACCACCGTCATGCGCAAGCACCAGCGCTACCTGCCGGTGTACCGCGACGGCGGGCTCGCGCCCCACTTCGTCACCATGGCCAACGGCCTCTGCGACGACGACACCGTCCGAGCCGGTAACGAGTCGGTCATCCGCGCCCGCTACGAGGACGCGTTGTTCTTCTGGAACGCGGACCTGCAGGCAGAGGGCGTGGACGCCTTCGTGCCCGGCCTGGACAAGCTCACCTTCGAGGAGCGCCTCGGGTCCGTGGGGGCCCGCGCCCGCCGCATCGCGGACGTCGCCGGGAAGCTCGCGGACCGGGTCGCACTGGCCGGCGAGGACCGCGCCACGCTCACCCGCGCCGGGCAGCTGGCCAAGTTCGACCTGGCCACCCAGATGGTGGTGGAGATGAGCTCCCTGGCCGGGTTCATCGCCCGCGAGTACGCCGTCCGCAAGGGCGAGACGCAGGCCGTGGCCGATGCGCTGTACGAGATGGAGCAGCCGCACACGTCCGCGGATCCGGTGCCCGCGTCGATCCCCGGCGCGCTGCTGGCCCTGGCCGACCGCTTCGACCTGCTCGCCGCCATGTTCGCGCTCGGGGCCAAGCCCACGGGCTCGTCGGACCCCTTCGGCCT
Organism: Tessaracoccus pujii; assembly: GCF_055326215.1. Classification (NCBI taxonomy): domain Bacteria; kingdom Bacillati; phylum Actinomycetota; class Actinomycetes; order Propionibacteriales; family Propionibacteriaceae; genus Tessaracoccus; species Tessaracoccus pujii. The sequence goes on from NZ_JBUZNP010000004.1 coordinate 146,012, forward strand.
GCGCCGCGCCGCCCTGGGCGTGGTGCGGATCCTGCGCGAGTCCGCCGGCACCCCGCTCGAGTCCCTGACCGTGCGGGCCGGCCTTGAGGATGCCGTCGCACGCCTGGCGGACCAGGGCGTGGAGGTCGCGGCGGACGCCGTCGACGCGGCGCTGGAGTTCACCGTCGGCCGCTTCGCGCAGCTGCTGCGCGACGAGGGCACGTCGGCTGACCTGGTCACCGCGATCCTCCCCGCCGCCGACGCCCCGGGACGGGGGGCCAGGCTCCTGCGCGAGCTCGATGAGGCCCGGCAGGACCCGCGGCTGCGGGAACTCGTGTCGACGCTGGTGCGGATCGGGCGGATCCTGCCCGCGAGCACGGCGGCCGGCTATGACGAAGCACTGCTGACCGAGCCGGCCGAGGTGGAACTGCGCACAGCGGTGGAGGCCGCCCCGGCCAGCAGCGCCGACGCGACGATCCCCGCCCTGCTGGACGCCACGGGTGACGTCGTGGCCGCGGCGGACCGGTTCTTCACCGACATCCTGGTCAACGCCGAGGATCCGGCCGTGCGCGCGTCGCGCCAGGGGCTCCTGGCATCGGTCCTGGCCCTGGCACCCGCGGGCGTCGACTGGCGGGCCCTGGATATCGCCCTGGGGTGAGTCGCTTCACTCAGGCGTTCGCGCGGAGCCGAACGTCAGAGCGCCCTGCGGGATGACTGCGTGCCGCAGGAAGCCAGGCGCTAACTGCGGCGGTATCTTGACCCGCGCCTGAGTCCGTCAGGTATCCGTGCTTTCGGCACCCCCGGCGAAAACTGTCGGTGCCCGGAACCATACTGCTTCGTATGACGGGGTCCAGCAGTGCAGATCTTCATCTTCTATGGGCGAAATCGCATGCAGGCGGTATTCCCCATTCTCTGATCGGGCACTTGATGGACTCAGCTGCCACGGCCGAATTGATCTGGGATCACTTCATTCCAGTGGCTGTCCGCAACGCAGTCGATAGCGCGTGCGAGCGGCGCGGCCGCGAGGTGTTCGTTGCCACCTGTGGTCTTCACGACATCGGAAAGGCCACCCCGGCCTTCCAGTCCAAGGTCCCTCTTCTGGCGCAGCAGGTCAGAGACTCCGGGTTGGACTGGGGGCTGCGAACCCTCGCCGATGCACATCTTTGGCACCACACCTTGGCAGGGGCAGCCATCATCGACGGCCTGACCTACCGCTCCGGAACAACGGAAATTCACACGTGGGTCTCCTCCCTCGTCAGCGGACATCATGGGCTTCTCAAGGGCAGAGTCGGGCGCCCGCGAAAGTCCCATGGTGGGGCACGCTGGGTCGCTGTGCAGGAGGAACTCGCCGTGCTCGTGCTGCACCGACTGGGATCGGATCTGACTGTCCTGAATCTCCCCGCGCCGTCACCCCAGACCCAGTTGAGCCTTCTCGGATACGTCACAATGGCGGACTGGATCGCGAGTTCTGACGAGTTTCCTGGGTTGGGACTGAGGGACGTATCACTGGCGGAGGCGCGTGCCAGAGCGGATCGAGCTTGGATCCACCTGGGCATCCGCTCTGGATGGGACCCGAGCGCTCTGAGCCAGACGACATTCGATGAGCGCTTCGGCCGGGTCCCGGCTCCGCTTCAGGACCTGATTCCCGGGATCATTAAGACGCTCGATGGACCGGCCTTGTTGATCGTCGAAGCGCCGATGGGTGAGGGCAAGACCGAAGCTGCGCTCTGGGCAACGGAACACCTTTCGGCGGCGCTCGGCTTCGAGGGCTTCGTGTTCGCTATGCCCACGCAAGGCACCACTGATGCGATGTACTCGCGCGTCACCAAATGGGCGGAGAGCGTTGACCGCGAGTTCACGGTCAGCCTGCTTCATGGCAAGGCCATGCTGAATCAGGAATGGGTCGCCCGCTTGAACAGCCAGCACGGTGAGGACCTGTCCGACATCTATGACGAGGATGACCCCTTCGGGATGGGGATGTCGAGGGCTGACCGGGCGGGCGTTCCCGCCGAGTGGCTGCTGGGCCGACACCGCAGCCTCCTGTCCCCTGGTGTGGTCGGTACGGTGGACCAGATCCTGTGGGCGGCCACCCGGACCCGCTTCGTCTCACTGCGGCATGCGGGCTTGGCAGGGAAGGTCGTCATCATCGACGAGGTGCACAGCTTCGATGTGCACATGTCTCAGTTCGTCCACGAGTTGCTACGCTGGTGCGGCGACGGCGGCATCCCAGTGCTGCTCATGTCGGCGACATTGCCCGCTGCCACACGGGACGGGCTCGTTGCCGCGTACTGTGGCCGAGACCCTGACTCCCTGCCCCAGAGCGGGGACTACCCCCGGGTCACGGTCGCGGGGCCAGAGCGCGAAACAACTACCGTTGCCTGCGCATCACGACTCCGCCCCGCCTCAGTCGACGTCGAGGTCCTGGACCCTGCGGACCCTGACGACCTTCAGCCGATCGCCACCCGGGTCGCGGACGAGGTCGCGGACGGCGGCGTAGCCCTGGTCATTCTCAACACCGTCGCACGAGCTCAGGGCGTCTATCGGCTCCTGAGGGACCGCAGCGTGGACGTCGAGTTGGTCCACGGGCGCCTCACAACTGCGGAGAGGGCACGCCGAACGCACGCGGCAGTCGCTGCACTCGGGCCGAACGTAGCCCGACCGGCTCAGCGAGTGATCGTGGCCACGCAGATCGCAGAACAGAGTTTCGATGTGGATGCTGACGTCCTGTTCAGCGACATTGCCCCCATTGACCTCCTTCTGCAACGCATGGGCCGGCTTCACAGGCACGCACGCAGCGCCGAGGAACGACCCCCCCGGCTCCGTCGCCCGCGAACGATCATCACGGGTGTACGCCTGGGCGAGGATCCCCCCCGGTGGATCTCGGCCTTCGATGCCGTCTACGGACAACGCCCGGAGGCAAAGGGCAGGTTCACCCGTAGCCACGCTCTGCTCGCAACCTGCGACCTCCTCCTGCGACATCCCAGCACCTGGACCATGCCGACCGATATCCCCGATCTGGTGAGCTACGGGTACTCGGACGCCTGGCGCGAGAGCTGTCACTGGCCCGAGGCCGCCGAGCAGGCGTGGAAGGACCTGATGGCAGACGCCACACGAAGGCGCTCCCGGGCCGCGACGTTCACTCTCGGCGGCCTCCAGGCAGATCTCTGGAGGACCCGGGACATTTCCGACCTACATGCACTGCCCGTTGACGATGAACCTCCGGTGGTTCGGGATGGTGAACCGACCCTTGAGGTCTGCCTCGTCAGGCGATCCGCGGACGGCTACTTCATGTTGGACGGCACCCCTCTCGGCCCGACTGGCTCGAGGGCAACAGACCCCGACGTGGCTCGGCGCCTGCTCGGCGACACTGTCCGTGTCCGTCAAGACATCCGGTTGGGAGACCTTTCGGCGCCGTCGGGGTTCAACGGCTCGCATTTGCTGGCCCGCCAGCCGACCCTGGTGCTTGACGGCAGCTTCCAGGCCACTACACCTGCGGGGCGAGTGAGCTACGACTTGGAGGTGGGGCTCTCTATCGAACGGCAGCGCGAAGGAGAGCCCCACTACCCCGCGGTTGCAGGGACCACTCTGCGCCCCCTAACAGGCCCGGATGACCACCGCGAAGCGGCGACTCGCCGACTTTACTAGGCGAGCCTCCCCATGAGGACGATTTCGTCGAAAAGCCCACGCTGGTCCGAGCTACCCACTACCTTCCTCCTAATAGACCATTCAGAAAGAGCAACGATGACGTTCAATCTCGCCTCAAGTAGCTGGGTACCAGTCGTGACTGCCTCCGGCCCCGCACAGGTCTCCCTACAGCACGCACTGGCCCATGCACCCCTCATCAAGGGCCTAGACTTCGGCAACCCTCTAGCGGGCGGCGCCTTGGCGCGCCTCCTCGTGGCCATCGTGGTGGACGCTTTCGGGCCCGTCTCTTCAACCGAGGAGTGGCGCAGGCTATTCGAAGCCGGATCCTTCGATCGCTCGGTGCTCGACTCCTACTTCGAGGAGCACTATGACCGCTTCGACTTACTTGGCGGCCCGCACCCTTTCTATCAGGTTGCCGAAATCGAGCCCGCCAGTGGCGAGTGGAAATCGGTGACTCTGCTGATCCCTGAAATCGCAACCGGCAACAACGTGCCACTCTTCACGTCCGTCCTGGAGTCCACCGTCGAGGCGTTGTCGCCCGCCGAGGCAGCCAGGGGGCTGGTGACAATCCAGGCGTGGGACACAGCCGCCATCAAGTCGGCTGCAGTCGGCGATCCCAGGGCCAGCCGGGGCAAAACCACCGGTAACCCCACAGGGCCACTTGGTCACCTTGGCCTGGTGTTGCCGGAAGGGCGCAACCTGTTTGAATCCTTGGTGCTGGAGACCCCTGTCAAAGCTGAGCAAGCTGGCGATCTGCCTGCATGGCGGCGCGAGTGGTCGGCCGAGTGGAATGTCCATCAGCCACGGGGAATCCGCGAACTCCTGACATGGCAGTCACGACGGATCCGGCTCATCGGTGATACGGATGGCATCACCGGTGTTCTTGTGGCGGCGGGCGACCGGATGGACTTTGTTCCGCCGCACCTAGAACCACACGCGGCGTGGCGTATCGACACCAAGGGCGCTGTCTCCCACCGCCCCCGCCGTCACATCTCAGGACGCTCAGCGTGGCGCGGCATGGACGCCCTCCTGGCATCTGACGCGGCCAGAGGAGGCGATGCGTCAGGACCGTGTGCGTTGCGCAATATCGGTACCGCTGGACGATTCCTGCCGGATGATTACCCGCTCGGCGTCCTCTGCATCGGCGTTGAGTATGGGAATCAATCCGCCGTTTTCGAGAACGTGATCTTCGACCGGATCCCCATGCCACTGCGCGCCTTGGAGGATCTCGACGGATTGTCCCTTGCTGACGACCTAATCAGAGTTGTCGCCACTGCCGAGAGTCTCCGCAGACTTGTGAACGATCTCCAGTCGGACATCCGACGCGCGTGCGGAGGAGACAAGATCCCCTGGGACAAGGGAGATCACCGTGGAGACTCCATGATGTCCGAATTCGACGAACCAACCAGATGGCTCCTGCTGCGTCTCCAGGAGGAACCAGACAAAGGCGATGAGGCACTGGCAGACTGGCGCAGAACAGCCCGAGCCATCACCTGGACTACTGGGAACCGACTCCTCGATGCCGCCCCGCCACGGGCCGTGGCCGGCGTGGGACCGAAGAAGGACCCCTTCACTCTGGCGCGGGCGGAGGCATTCTTCCGTGGAGCACTTAAGAAGATCATCCCCCATTCACAAGAGGAGGAAGCATGACCTACTACTGGGAACGGCAAATGGACGGAACTTGGCGGCCCCCGCCCGGTCAGGACCTGGCGGCGATGCGCCGCGGCCTGGGCCGCGAGGCTGGAGAGGTTCCGCAGATGTGGGGTCTCTACAGCAACCTCACCGGTGATGGCAGAGTAACCAACCACCTCAGGGCTGAGCATGAGGCGCTTGCCTTGTTCGGCCTCCATCAGCAGTCGGTCAAGCGCCACGTGCATGAGACAGGTCGTGGTGTTGGTGATCTCGCCCGAGCTGTCCTGTTGAGCGGGAGATTCAGCGAAGAGGCAGTCACCCAGCGGTTCGTGCGTGCGGCCGCAGCTCAGTCCATCGGCGCGGTCGCCCACCATCTCCGTGGGCTGATCCAAGAGGCCAAGACCCTCGGACACGTTCCCACTCTGGACTACACCAGGCTGGCAAGCGACCTCGCCGCTTGGCAGGACCCCCTTCGCCTCACCGGCGTTCGTCGTCGCTGGGGGCTCCAGTTCCATTCCAACAGACCCAAGACAGATTCAGGAGAACACTCATGACCAACTACTTCGTCGACGTCCACATCCTCCAGGACCTCCCTCCGTCGTGCATCAACCGCGACGACAACGGCACCCCAAAGCAAGCTACGTACGGCGGCGTCGACCGGCTCCGCGTCTCGTCCCAGGCTTGGAAGCGCGCCACCCGCATGGCCTTCGAGAAGACCATACCCAAGGAGGAACTCGGCGTGCGTACCCGACGAGTCGCGCCGATGGTGGTCAAGGCCTTCATCGAAAGAGGGCTGGACGAAACGGACGCTGCTGCGGTCACAGAGTTCCTGCTAGCGCCCATCAAATCCAAGGGGAAAAAGGAGACCGATCTTGCCTACCTCCTGTTCTTCGCCCGAGAACAACTGGTCCGTCTGGTCGATGCGGTGATGGCGCTGCCTAATGACTGGCGCGGTCAGAATCAGGCGGCCATCGAGAAGGCACTGCATGATGTAGATCTCGCGCACTACCTTTCCAACGGCCACTCGCTCGACGTCGCCCTGTTTGGAAGAATGGTGGCCGATGTTCCTGCGATAAACGTCGATGCGGCCGCTCAGGTGGCGCACGCCCTGTCCACGCACAGCGCCGAGGTTCAGTTCGACTACTACACGGCCGTGGACGACGAGCAGGAGGACGCAGAGACCGGAGCCGGCATGATCGGCACGATCGAGTTCAACTCCGCGACCATGTACCGCTACGCCACCGTGTCCACTGATCAGCTGCTGCTGAACTTGGGAGGGGACACCGGAGCGATGGTCGACGGTGTGGCCGAGTTCATCCGCGCGTTCGCACTATCCATGCCGAGTGGTCACCAGTCGAGCTACGCCGCCCACACGCGACCCGCGTTGTTGGCCGTGATCGTTCGCGCTGATCAGCCCGTCAACGCTGTGTCGGCGTTCGAGAAGCCGGTGTGGACCCCGGGCAAGGGCTTCATGGCCGAATCTCAGGAGCGGTTGGTTGACCACCTCGCTGGAGAGGCTGCACGGTGGGGCGACCGCCCCGCCCAGATCGCGGCAAGCTACGCGGCCACTCAGCAGTCTGGTGCGGCTCTGGAGGCGTACTTCGGTTCGGCCCTGTCGCTCGACGCGCTGCTCTCAAGGGTCCGTGGTGCGATCCAGGAAGCCTCGGCATGACCGGACACTGTCTCGTCCTGCGGCTGGCAGGGCCCCTACAGTCCTGGGGTGTGTCGAGTCGGTTCAACCGCCGCGACACGCAAAGCCAACCCACGAAGTCTGGGGTGCTCGGGTTGCTCGCGGCTGCGGAGGGACGTCGGCGACAGGACAGCATCGAAGACCTCCTCGGCCTTAGCCTCCTGGTGCGCGTCGATCAGCCGGGGTCGAGGCTGCGCGACTACCACACCGTCTCGACCCTGGACGGTGAGCCTCTGCTGTCTGCCAATGTGAGCCCCCGTGGGCGCCAGATGCCAACTTCGCCGAAGAAGCTCACACATGTGACGCAACGCTTCTATCTGCAAGACGCCGTCTTCGTGGCGGTCGTGGAGGGTCCCCTCCATCTGCTGGGGGGACTCGAATCCGCCATACAACGCCCGGTCTTCCCCTTGGCTCTCGGCCGAAGGGCGTGCGTGCCGACCCAGCCCTTGCTGCTGCGCGATGAGGACGGCGGCGAGATCTGGACCGGTGGTCTCATCGAGGTAGCGAGAAGGGTGCCATGGCAGGCAGCCGCATGGCACAGGCGTCGTGTGGCCACCGAGGAGACCATTCGGCTGCCGATCTCGCTGGATGACGCTGATGGACAGGATGTCGCGACGGATGTCCCTTCGAACTTCGAGCCCACCAAGCGCGGGATGATGAGTCGCCGCGTGTCACACGCCTGGGTTGAGGTTCCGACGGACGTCGCGACGACCGGCGCCAGCCACGACCCATTCTCGCTGCTGTAGGGAGCTGACGATGACTTTCCTCTCGAAGATCCGGCTGAACCCCCTGCGGAGCGGCGCTCAGCGCCTGCTGCAGAACCCGCAGCGGCTCCATGCAGCCCTGCTCGGGGCCTTCCCGCCCCAGCATGAGGCCGAAGGGCGCCTCCTCTGGCGGCTGGAGGTTCACAACCACCACGCAGACGTGGTGGCGCTCTCAGGTCCGCGCCCCGACTGGACTCACCTCGTAGAACACGCCGGCTGGCCCAATGCTGACGGCGGAGAACCCATCGTGGCCGACTATCAACCCCTGCTGGCCCTGATCGCCACGGGTCGCGAGTTCGCCTTCCGTACCACGCTCAACACCGTCAGCACCTCGGCCAGGCCGCATGCCCCGACCGAGTCTCAGAGCCGCCGGATCGCGAACGGCCGCAAACCCAGGGTCGGTCAACGCACGGCTGAGCATCAGATCAACTGGTTCCTTGCACGCGCGGCGGATGAACAGGCTCAATGGGGGTTTACAGTGGGCAGTTCAACTAATCCCAGGCTGCGCGTGACGGGCCGTGATCAGCTGCGGTTCACGCGTCGGCCTGGCGAGCCACCCGTCACTCTCAACGTCGCGACCTTCGAAGGGGTCTTACGTGTGACGGATTCAGAACGCACGCGTTCGAGTCTGGTAGACGGGATCGGCAAGGGCAAGGCCTATGGTTGCGGGTTGGTGACCTTGGCACGCCCGGAGCCCTGATCGCCATGTGGTGGCTCGCTGAAACTCATGACCTGCACCAAGTCTCCGATCGGATCTCCACGGTGTATGTCGAGCGCTGTCACGTCGACAGGGCCGAGAACGCCGTTGTCTTCATCAACAAGGCTCGTACCGTCCGATTGCCTGCGGCGATGATCGCCGCAGTTCTCCTAGGGCCCGGCACTCGAATCACCCACGGGGCAATCAGGCTGCTGGCCGACTCAGGTACGGCGGTGTCCTGGGTAGGAGAGAACGGTGTCCGAATGTACGCCTCGGGCATGGGAGTTGCCCGCGGCTCACAGCTGATCACGCGCCAGGCCTATCTGGTGTCGCGGACCCCGGAGCGGCTCGGCGTGGCTCGCGCCATGTACGGCATGCGATTCCCCGACGAGGATGTGTCCGGCCTGACCATGCAGCAACTGCGTGGACGCGAGGGCGCCCGGGTGAAGCGGATCTACCGGCAGCAATCGGAGCGAACGGGGGTCCCATGGCGCCGGCGGGAGTACAAAGCGGGTGATGCCTTCGCCGCAGGTGACGACGTCAACCGACTGCTCTCAGCCGGCAACGCTGCCCTGTACGGGGCCAGCCATGCGGCGATTGTGGGGGTCGGAGCCAGTCCTGCACTCGGGTTCGTCCACACCGGGCACGCGTTGTCCTTCGTCCTCGACATCGCCGACCTCTACAAGGCGGAGTACACGATCCCACTGGCCTTTGACCTAGCAGCTGCAGGTCGTGTGGACGAGAGTGAGATCCGGTACGAGTTGCGGGACCGGTTCGCCAATGGCCAGTTCATGGCACGCGTGGTCTCTGATGTGATCCGGCTTCTTATGGGCGGCGAAAGGCCGGCTGGGGCGTCCGAGGACCAGCGCCTGCTGTGGGATGAGGCCGGCAACGTGGAGGGCGGGCGCAACTGGGATGAGGAGTTCGAGATCCTCTCCAGGGAAGGATTCGTCGCCATTCGAGGACCTGAGTTCGATGAACCAGAGGTGCCGTTTTGAGCACCGTCGTCGTGCTGGTCGCTGCCCCAGAAGGTCTGCGGGGGCACCTGACGAGATGGATGGTGGAGGTCCAGGCAGGCGTGTTCGTGGGGTCTCCTTCGGCGCGCATCCGAGATGGGCTCTGGCGCGTTCTTGAGCAGAGGATCGGCGACGGTCAAGCCGTCATGGTGGAACCCGCCGGCAACGAGCAAGGTTGGCAGATTCGCACCGCTGGGCGCGACCGCTGGACCCCTGTGGACTTTGATGGACTCATGCTCTGCGCTCGCGAACGTAGAAAGATACCCTAGTCAGCGAGTGTCGTCCCCGCGCGAGCGGGGGTCATCCGCCCGAGCCGAGCAGCGAGGGCGGAGACGGACTGTCGTCCCCGCGCGAGCGGGGGTCATCCGCTGCGCACCATCCTGGCGCGCGCTGCCGCCCTGTCGTCCCCGCGCGAGCGGGGGTCATCCTGCGCACCCATTGGGCCACCATCCTGTCCAGCGGTCGTCCCCGCGCGAGCGGGGGTCATCCGCGTGTGTACGCATCCTCGAGCTCACGCTGGGAGTCGTCCCCGCGCGAGCGGGGGTCATCCCGGGCCGCCGGTCACATAGTCGACGTTCAGAGTGTCGTCCCCGCGCGAGCGGGGGTCATCCCGCTCTGGTCCTACCGCTGGCCGACGCGACAGTGTCGTCCCCGCGCGAGCGGGGGTCATCCGACGACCGCCGACGCCTCGATCTTCGGATTTAGGTCGTCCCCGCGCGAGCGGGGGTCATCCTGCCCGCCCCGCGGCGCTCGCCGCGTCCATGTTGTCGTCCCCGCGCGAGCGGGGGTCATCCGACCGGCGCGGACGCCGACGACCTCGCGTCATCGTCGTCCCCGCGCGAGCGGGGGTCATCCGTCCGAGGTCATCGCCAATCTGGACGTCAACAAGTCGTCCCCGCGCGAGCGGGGGTCATCCGACACGCCCCTACGGCGTCGCCTGCTACCAGCTGTCGTCCCCGCGCGAGCGGGGGTCATCCGGAGACCATCGGCCATGTCGACATCATCACCGCGTCGTCCCCGCGCGAGCGGGGGTCATCCGTCCGCCATCTGCCCGACCGGTCCCCGCATGGCGTCGTCCCCGCGCGAGCGGGGGTCATCCGCTCCTAGGCCTGGGCGCGGACCTCGCCGCCCAGTCGTCCCCGCGCGAGCGGGGGTCATCCGGCCACCGCCGTCATGGAGGCCGTTCAGGACCGGTCGTCCCCGCGCGAGCGGGGGTCATCCGCTTGGCACCGGCCCGAACGCGCCCTTGCGCGAGTCGTCCCCGCGCGAGCGGGGGTCATCCGGGGTCCGGCGGCATCGCCTTCGTCGGCTGTGAGTCGTCCCCGCGCGAGCGGGGGTCATCCGACCAGTTCCATGCGCGCCCAGCGCCCGCGTCAGTCGTCCCCGCGCGAGCGGGGGTCATCCGCCATAGCGTCCTGTCGGGCATGTAGAGCGTCGGTCGTCCCCGCGCGAGCGGGGGTCATCCGACCGCCTCCGGGGCCCCCTCGGTCGCAGCTGAGTCGTCCCCGCGCGAGCGGGGGTCATCCTGGGCCGTCCGGTGTTGGCTGCCTGTTTGGGATGTCGTCCCCGCGCGAGCGGGGGTCATCCGCGCCCGACCGCTGGTCGACCACCCCGGCCTGAGTCGTCCCCGCGCGAGCGGGGGTCATCCGACTGCTGCGATGGTGTACGCGACGCTGCCCAGGTCGTCCCCGCGCGAGCGGGGGTCATCCGAGAACCGGAACAGCAGCACGAGGCACGGACCAGTCGTCCCCGCGCGAGCGGGGGTCATCCGGCGTCCACGGCGCTCGTGATGCACGAGACTGTGTCGTCCCCGCGCGAGCGGGGGTCATCCGGAGTTCGTCACCAACGCTGCGGCGACGGATTAGTCGTCCCCGCGCGAGCGGGGGTCATCCGACGGTCGGGCGTGAGTATGCTGCACCCGCTGGGTCGTCCCCGCGCGAGCGGGGGTCATCCGGGTCAGCCGATGCCGCGCGTGACGGCGGCCTAGTCGTCCCCGCGCGAGCGGGGGTCATCCAGTTATAAACGGGGCCATGTGTGCCCGGACTAGGTCGTCCCCGCGCGAGCGGGGGTCATCCGAGCTGGCAGGCGTAGCGGAGGCTGTTGCTCTCGTCGTCCCCGCGCGAGCGGGGGTCATCCGCAGCATGTCGGCGGTGACCTTGCGTGCACGGAGTCGTCCCCGCGCGAGCGGGGGTCATCCGGTTCCCTGCGCGTCGGTCGTCTGGCGCATCAGGTCGTCCCCGCGCGAGCGGGGGTCATCCCTGGCAGTCGCCGGCCGGTCTGTCTGGATCGAGGTCGTCCCCGCGCGAGCGGGGGTCATCCGGTGGCCTCGGGTGTGTCTGAGTTCCGTGCGAAGTCGTCCCCGCGCGAGCGGGGGTCATCCGCCTGAGCCGAGCGGCGAGGGCGGAGACGGACTGTCGTCCCCGCGCGAGCGGGGGTCATCCGCCGGGTGCGTATCAGTGCTCGGCAGAGTCACGGTCGTCCCCGCGCGAGCGGGGGTCATTCGGGTCAGCCGATGCCGCGCGTGACGGCGGCCCGGTCGTCCCCGCGCGAGCGGGGGTCATCCGTCGCGGACGTTCACTGAACCACCCGCCTAGCGGTCGTCCCCGCGCGAGCGGGGGTCATCCGACGACGGCGTTGTCGCTGGACGTCCTGGCGCGGTCGTCCCCGCGCGAGCGGGGGTCATCCGGGCGCCGACTTTAGCGGAGCCATGAAGCTCGGGTCGTCCCCGCGCGAGCGGGGGTCATCCGCTGGTACGTGTCCCCACTAGCCGTTTCGTGTTGTCGTCCCCGCGCGAGCGGGGGTCATCCGATCGGCGACTCGTCCGACGACGCGGGCAAGAAGTCGTCCCCGCGCGAGCGGGGGTCATCCGCTCAGCCGCAAGGGCAGATCGCCTGACGGTCAGTCGTCCCCGCGCGAGCGGGGGTCATCCGATGCCCACCGCAACACCGATGGCCGGAGTTGCGTCGTCCCCGCGCGAGCGGGGGTCATCCGAGCAGCAGCGGCGAAGCGCTTCACGAATCCCGGTCGTCCCCGCGCGAGCGGGGGTCATCCGAAATTTCGCGTCAAACGTGGGCCACACGAAGAGCCGTCCCCGCGCGAGCGGGGGTCATCCGGCGATGACGGTGTGCTGCATGTCGATGACACCGTCGTCCCCGCGCGAGCGGGGGTCATCCGCCGTCACCATGTCCCAGTTGGCGACAAGCCAGGTCGTCCCCGCGCGAGCGGGGGTCATCCGCTTCATCACAGCTGTTGCCAGCACGGACAGGAGTCGTCCCCGCGCGAGCGGGGGTCATCCCTCCCCGCAGCGCGTCGCGTTGAATGTGGATGAGTCGTCCCCGCGCGAGCGGGGGTCATCCGTGGTATCGGCGCCGCTGACCTTCTTGAACCAGGTCCTCCCCGCGCGAGCGGGGGTCATCCGGTCGGCACGCGCTGGCTGATCCCCCTGTCGGAGTCGTCCCCGCGCGAGCGGGGGTCATCCGTTCCCGATGATCCCGAACCGGCGCTACTTGTTGTCGTCCCCGCGCGAGCGGGGGTCATCCGATCCTCGACCATGCGGGCGTGGAGATGCGCCCGTCGTCCCCGCGCGAGCGGGGGTCATCCGGTCACGCGAGACGTGGCCATCCATGACTCCGTGTCGTCCCCGCGCGAGCGGGGGTCATCCGCGCGCCGAAGGACGCGGAGCTGGCCATCTCCGGTCGTCCCCGCGCGAGCGGGGGTCATCCGTGCTTGGATGCGGCCAACTCCTTGGCGAGTTGGTCGTCCCCGCGCGAGCGGGGGTCATCCGCCACCACCGCTCCTCTTCAGCCGACGCCGGAAGTCGTCCCCGCGCGAGCGGGGGTCATCCGAACGTCGTCGGCCCCGTCATGTTCTGGCTGTGGTCGTCCCCGCGCGAGCGGGGGTCATCCGATCTCCTTGGGAACGGCCTTGGCGTTCATCGCGTCGTCCCCGCGCGAGCGGGGGTCATCCGCTCATGGCCGCCGAGTATGCCGACGGTCACGCGTCGTCCCCGCGCGAGCGGGGGTCATCCGGTTCGCGAGGACTTCATCCGATTGCCGAACAAGTCGTCCCCGCGCGAGCGGGGGTCATCCGCAGCGCGTCTTCCGCGACGGCGCTTTCGAGACGTCGTCCCCGCGCGAGCGGGGGTCATCCAGTCACTGTTCACCTACTGGCAGACCAACACCCGGTCGTCCCCGCGCGAGCGGGGGTCATCCGGTGCCATACCCCAAATCGGCCCTGACTAGGGGGTCGTCCCCGCGCGAGCGGGGGTCATCCTGTGGCGTTGGACTTGTCGTGCTTGCTCATCACGTCGTCCCCGCGCGAGCGGGGGTCATCCTGCAAGGCGCCCCGCGTCGTCGTCGCCTGCCGCGTCGTCCCCGCGCGAGCGGGGGTCATCCGGGGTCCGAACGTCTGGTGGTCGTGGATGCCGAGTCGTCCCCGCGCGAGCGGGGGTCATCCGATCTACGTCTCCATCTGGGCGGGCGACTTCCGGTCGTCCCCGCGCGAGCGGGGGTCATCCGTAGGTCGGCAGGCGGTGCTTGCGTGACCAGTGGTCGTCCCCGCGCGAGCGGGGGTCATCCTGCGGCGACCGGCTTTCCCGCCTCGTACTTTGGGTCGTCCCCGCGCGAGCGGGGGTCATCCGGTGACCAACACGCGCGTGTGGCTCGTGGAGCGGTCGTCCCCGCGCGAGCGGGGGTCATCCGGGGCAAATCATGAGCCTTGAGCTCATCAAGCAGTCGTCCCCGCGCGAGCGGGGGTCATCCGTCAGGCGACAGGCCGACGGTGAGCGCAACAAGGTCGTCCCCGCGCGAGCGGGGGTCATCCGGCCGCCGACGAGCCGATGGGTGCCACCCGTGAGTCGTCCCCGCGCGAGCGGGGGTCATCCGAAGTACGGGGTTGGCGCCATCGCCACGGGTGGGTCGTCCCCGCGCGAGCGGGGGTCATCCGATCACCGCCGACTTGCTGCTCGTCGGCGCCGGGTCGTCCCCGCGCGAGCGGGGGTCATCCGCGTCCGTGATGGGTCGGCGCTGGGGCTTGCTGTCGTCCCCGCGCGAGCGGGGGTCATCCCGCCGACTGGCTGGGGCCGCTCGTTGTTGTCATGTCGTCCCCGCGCGAGCGGGGGTCATCCGTGGCCCGGCGCACCCTCGCACAGACCTCCCGTGTCGTCCCCGCGCGAGCGGGGGTCATCCGGAGATCATCTCCCTCGGCCTGATCCACGGGATGTCGTCCCCGCGCGAGCGGGGGTCATCCGGCCTCAACGAGCGTCTGGAGGCGGGCCTGGAGGTCGTCCCCGCGCGAGCGGGGGTCATCCGCTCGACGACAAGGTTGTGACGGAGTACATCTAGTCGTCCCCGCGCGAGCGGGGGTCATCCGCAGTTGAGCGACGAAATGGCCAGCTCTGCGTCGTCGTCCCCGCGCGAGCGGGGGTCATCCGATCCTGCATTACGTCTATCGTGGCTCGCCCTGGTCGTCCCCGCGCGAGCGGGGGTCATCCGCCGTTGATGTGCGCCATGCCCCCGGCGCGCATGTCGTCCCCGCGCGAGCGGGGGTCATCCGACCTGGCAGTGCCGACGGTATGGACGCGCTACGTCGTCCCCGCGCGAGCGGGGGTCATCCGATCGACTCGAAGGAGGTACCACTGATGCTGGCGTCGTCCCCGCGCGAGCGGGGGTCATCCGCGAGCCAACACCTGGGAGCAGGCCAAGGCCCTGTCGTCCCCGCGCGAGCGGGGGTCATCCGCGCTGGGTGTCACTCCGGGGCGACCGTGGCGCGTCGTCCCCGCGCGAGCGGGGGTCATCCGGTTGTCGACGGTCACGTCGTCACCCAGCCACAGTCGTCCCCGCGCGAGCGGGGGTCATCCGTCGGGCAGCGGCGCCAACGTCGTCCCGACCGGGTCGTCCCCGCGCGAGCGGGGGTCATCCGTCCGACGACAAGCCGGCCGATCCGCAGGTATTGTCGTCCCCGCGCGAGCGGGGGTCATCCGGGTTGCCGCCCCCCGGTCCCCGCCTCCAACACGTCGTCCCCGCGCGAGCGGGGGTCATCCGTAGCCGTCGATGTCGCCCGGGTTGTGGCCGTGGTCGTCCCCGCGCGAGCGGGGGTCATCCGGCGCTCGAGGACATGGTCGCCGCGACGAACCAGTCGTCCCCGCGCGAGCGGGGGTCATCCGATGACGTCGAGTGCGAGGCCGGTGGCGTGCTCGTCGTCCCCGCGCGAGCGGGGGTCATCCGGTCCTCCGTGATCCATTCCCGCAGGCCCCGGAGTCGTCCCCGCGCGAGCGGGGGTCATCCGGCCGGGTGCGTATCGGTGCCCGGCAGGGTCACGTCGTCCCCGCGCGAGCGGGGGTCATCCGCCCTTGAGTAACTACTGATGCCTGAGCGGGAGGTCGTCCCCGCGCGAGCGGGGGTCATCCCCAGGTGGACCGACTGCGAGTCGACGGAAACGCGTCGTCCCCGCGCGAGCGGGGGTCATCCGCCGTTGATGTGCGCCATACCCCCGGCGCGCATGTCGTCCCCGCGCGAGCGGGGGTCATCCGAGCATCGAGCATGCCACCGGCCGCGCCCTGGAGTCGTCCCCGCGCGAGCGGGGGTCATCCGCGGCGGGTACCTACTGCTATGAGCTGGGTTCGGTCGTCCCCGCGCGAGCGGGGGTCATCCGAACGGCGGGACCGCCATCGAGGAGATCGGCGGGTCGTCCCCGCGCGAGCGGGGGTCATCCCTGGCGGCGGCCCTGGTTCTCGCCCTCGGCCGTGTCGTCCCCGCGCGAGCGGGGGTCATCCGCCCTCCCATCGCCCCCATGGCGTCGGGGCCGTGTCGTCCCCGCGCGAGCGGGGGTCATCCGTCGGCCAGCGCGACCGAGTGGACGCGCCCCGCGTCGTCCCCGCGCGAGCGGGGGTCATCCTCGCAGATCCCGTAGCAGTCTGCGGTGTGGGTGGTCGTCCCCGCGCGAGCGGGGGTCATCCGACCGGCGCCCAGATCCGCGAGGACATCACCAGGTCGTCCCCGCGCGAGCGGGGGTCATCCGCAGCTCCGGGATTTTGAAAAGGGCGACGCCCGGTCGTCCCCGCGCGAGCGGGGGTCATCCGGAGACCATGGAGGGCGCCTTCGACCGCGTGAAGTCGTCCCCGCGCGAGCGGGGGTCATCCGCTGTCTCAGGATTCGCTGCAGCGAGGCGTCATGTCGTCCCCGCGCGAGCGGGGGCCATCCGCTGTCTCAGGATTCGCTGCAGCGAGGCGTCATGTCGTCCCCGCGCGAGCGGGGGTCATCCGTGCGGTTGCCCGGTCGGGGTACTCGACGGTGAGTCGTCCCCGCGCGAGCGGGGGTCATCCGATGCAGGGCTTTATGTCGGCGCTACTGCTGGGGTCGTCCCCGCGCGAGCGGGGGTCATCCGACTACGCCTCGGCGATCGGTGAGGTCACACGCGTCGTCCCCGCGCGAGCGGGGGTCATCCGCGGGGTGGGTCTGCCTGCGCCGCGGAGCCGGGGTCGTCCCCGCGCGAGCGGGGGTCATCCCGGCTGCATCCGCTGCTTCGGCAGCTTTTCGGGGCCGTCTCGAAGGGTCGTGTCGTGACGTCCAAGCGCAACTCGACCTTCAGTCGAGCATGCGGGTGCCGCTGGGGGTGACTTCGTAGCGGTAACCGAGGGGGCTGAACCAGTAGAACTGGCCGGGTCTGGGTTGGTCGACTCGCCAGGCGCGGGCGGTTTTCGCCCGATGGACTCTGCGGCTGAGGGGGGCGAGGTTCCCGATCCGGGTCTGGCCGCGGCAGCCGGGCGCAAACGGCTGGGTGTGATCCAGATCCAAACCGGGAGCCCGCCGCTTCGAGTACGGGAACATCTCGTGATCCATGGTCAGCATCAACGCCTTCTTCAACCCCACCGACGGCGTGTAGCCGTCCTCGGCGGGGACCTCCGCAAGGTCGATCACCGGCTGCACCGAGACCTGCACCCCGGGCAGCAGTTCGGCCAGCAGTGCGGTGGTGATGTGCCCGGCGCGGTCGATCCGAGCCGTTCCGGTGAGCTGGCCGACGGCGTCGGTGTGGACGTGCACCGCCAACTCCAGCCTGGGCCGCAGCTTCGCCAGCGGGGTGGTGATGGTGCCGCACAGTGCGCCGAGGCAGTGCGGGTCGTGCCGCTGCCCACCATGGACTGCGGCGGCGGGCGCGGCAGGCACGCCACCGTCCAGCGCCGCCGACACACTCTCGGGGAGTGCGGGCTGGGCGGCTTGTTGCAGCAGCGCCAGCGCATAGGCCGGGTTCGCCAACACCCCCAGCGCCTTGGCGCGCAGGATGGTCTTCGACGTGTCAGGGTGCTCGGTGGCGAGCAGGTCCGCGATCCGATCCACCGCCGCGTCGAGGTAGCGGGCGTCGATCACATCCAAACGACCGGTCAGGTTCATCACCCCGTCGAACAAGCCCCAGACATGCACCCCACGACTGGCCCGCTGCCGACGCTCACGCTCCGCGGCCACCGCCGGATCCGCCTCGATGACCATCTTCTTCAACAGGTTGAATGCGGCGGTCCACCCCAACCTCGCCTGCCTGCCCACCCACAGATCGGTGACGGCGTCTGCTGCCTCGGCGGGAAGGTCCAGACACGTCGAGGCGGCCCTGCACGCGCGGGACGGTTCGATCCGCGCCTCCTGCACCGCCTGGAACAGGCCGGGGTGGCGATGCTTCAGGTTCAGGGCATCCGCCAGCTTCGACGCTGCGGCCGTGGGAGTGCAACGCAACAGCCCGGCCAACTCCAACGCGATGAACTCCGATACCGCCGGGGTCCCGACACCTCCGACGGTGATCCTGCGTTCAGCAAGCACCTCCACCACCTGGTCGTAGCCCACCTCGTAGTGGTCTGCCAGATCACAGAGGAGGGTGAGGGTCTGGGCTTCGGCGAAGCGGCGCAGCTCGTCGACGGAGCGTAACTGCTCCGCAACCTCCCGCGCCGTGTCCTCCATGACCACAACACTACGGACCACCACTGACAGTTTTCGCTCACCTGTGCGACATGTGGCGAAGTTCTTGGTGAGATTCTCCGCACCGAGAGGTAGGGTGAGCATCGCCAGTCGTACTCCACATCCCGGAGTCAGGGAACCCGGTGCGATTCCGGGACTGACGCGCAGCGGTGAGGGTGACGGTCGGAGCACGCCAGAGATGGCAGCCACTGGGGTGATACCCGGGAAGGCGCACCGGTCCGAACGATCCCGAGTCCGAAGACCTGCTGGCCCTAGCGGCGACCGCCGCCAGGTCTCAGTGCGGCCCCGCGCAAGGGCCACGGACCGAAGGGCCTCGTTCCCATGACACTTCTCCGCGATCGACGTGACCGGTGCCCCGGCGCGCTGCGTCCGTGGCCTGCCGACGACGGCCTCCTGGTGCGCCTGCGTCTCATTGGGGGCCGCGTGGCCACCCGATCCCTGGTCTCCCTCGCTGCGGTGGCCGAGCGGTTCGGTGATGGTCGCGTGCGCGTCACCGGGCGCGCGAACCTGCAGGTGCGTGCCTTCCCCGGTGTCGACGGCCGCCTCGACGCGGAGGCACTGGCCGCTCTCGAGGACACCGGCCTGCTGCCCAGCCGCTCGCATGAACTTGTCCGCAATGTGATGCTCTCGCCGCAGAGCGGACTGGCTGGGGGGCGGGTGGACCTGCGTCCAGTCTCAGCAGCCTTCGACTCTCTGCTGCAGGCCACGCCGCGCCTGGCTGACCTGCCGGGCCGGTTCCTCGTCGTACTCGACGACGGCCGGGGCGACCTCGTGGAGCATCGCTCCGACCTCGCTCTCGTCGCCTTGGACGACGACACGGGACAACTCCGCATCGGCGGCGACTGGGGCCAGGTGGTGCCCATCGCCGCGGCGCCCGAGAACCTCGCGGCCCTCGCCCTACGGTTCCTCTCGTCGCGTGGTTCCGGGCCCACGGCACCCTGGCACGTGAGCGAACTGGCCGTCCCCCTCGTCGCCCCGGCCCCGCCGGATCCGCGGCTGCCCACCCCGGCCGCGCCGCTCCCGTACGGCGAGGTAGCGGGGGGCCGGCATGTTCCCGTGCCGGAGAACGGGCTCGGACGCACCGAGATCGCCGCGCTGGCCGACGGCGCGCCTGAAGTCGTCGTCACGCCCTGGCGGGGTGTGCTCGTCCCCCGAGGAGAATCAGCATGATGCACCCCACCCGGCCGACCAGGCACTACGACTACATCGGCGAAGGCCGGGACATCTATGTCAACTCCTTCGCCGCCATCCGCCTCGCGGCCGACCTCGCCGCAGTTCCCCCGGACGCCGAGAAGGTGGCCGTGCGGATGATCCACGGCAGCGGTCAGGTCGATCTCGTGGGCGACCTGGTGATCCATCCGCGGCTCGTCGCGGCCGCCCGAGGGGCTCTCGAGGCGGGAGCACCGATCCTCTGCGACGCCACCATGGTGGCCACAGGGGTCACCCGCCGTCGGCTGCCCCGCGACAACGAGGTGCTGTGCTTCCTCAACGACGACCGCGTCGCTGGCCTCGCCGAGGCCTGGGGAACGACCCGTACCGCGGCGGCGGTGTCTCTGTGGGAGCCGCTGCTCGACGGTGCTGTCGTCGCGATCGGCAACGCCCCGACCGCGCTGTTCCACCTGCTCGAGATGATCATCGACGGCGCCCCCCGGCCCGCCGCGATCGTCGGCTGCCCCGTCGGTTTCATCGGCGCAGCGGAGTCCAAGCAGGAGTTGATCGATCTTCATGACCGCTACGGCATCGACATCCCCTATCTCACGGTCCTGGGACGACGGGGCGGGTCGGCCATGACCTCGTCGGCGCTCAACGCCTTGGCACTGGAGCAGGAATGAGGGGGCGGTTCTACGGTGTCGGCGTCGGCCCCGGCGACCCCGACCTCATCACGCTCAAGGCGGCCCGCCTCATCCAGGGCGCCGACGTGGTGGCCTACCACGCCGGCGTGGGCCGCCAGTCGAACGCCCGTCGCACCGCCAGCGGACTCTTCCGGTCGGATGTTGTCGAGGAGCAGCTGACCTACCCGCTGACTACGGGGAAGACGGACCACCCGGGCGGTTACGCGGGCGCCATGGCCGCCTTCTACGCGGACTCCGCGGCACGGCTCGCCGGACATCTCCAGGCAGGGCGCGATGTCGTGCTGCTCGCCGAGGGGGATCCGCTGCTCTACGGGTCCTGCATGTACATGCAGGACCGGCTCGCCGTGGACTTCGACACGGAAATCGTTCCCGGCGTGCCGGCGTTCGCCGCCGCGACCGCGGCGGTCCGCAGCCCCCTGGTGCGCCAGACCGACGTACTGACCGTGCTCCCGGGAACCCTCCCCGAGCAGGAACTCGCCCGGCGCCTCGCCGACACGGACGGAGCGATCATCATGAAGTTGGGCCGCACCTTTCCGGCGGTCCGCCGCGCGCTGGAGGCCTCGGGCCGGCTCAAGGAGGCCGTGTACGTCGAGCGCGCGTCGATGAGCGAGGAGCGCTGGATGCCCGTGAGCGAGGTGAAGGCTGACGAGGTGCCCTACTTCTCGCTCATCGTCGTGACCGGCGACTCACGCAACGGCACCCGGTCCCGCGACGGCGACGAGCCGACGGCGCCGGCCCTGACCACCTCGCAGACCGGTGAGGTCCTCGTCGTCGGGCTGGGACCTGGGCCGGAGGACTGGATGACGGGCGAGGCGGTCACGGCGTTGAGCGACGTGGACCATGTCGTCGGCTACGGACCCTACGTGGACCGGGTACCGCACCGGGTGGGTCTGACGCGGCACGCGTCCGGCAACACCGTCGAGGTCGAGCGGGCCCGGCTGGCCCTCGACCTCGCGCGCGCGGGCGAGCGGGTCGCGGTGGTGTCGGGGGGCGATGCCGGCATCTTCGGCATGGCCGCTGCCGTGTTCGAGGCGGCCGAGGATCCGCTGTACGCCGACGTGCGGATCCGCGTCCTCCCCGGCGTCAGCGCGGTGCAGGCCGTGGCCGCCCGCGCCGGCGCACCGATCGGCGCCGACTTCGCCGTGGTCAGCCTGTCCGACCGGCTCAAGCCCTGGACAGTCGTGGAGCGTCGCCTGCGCGCGATCGCCGACGCCGACCTGGTCCTGGCCATCTACAACCCCGCCTCGCGGGCCCGAAGCACCCAGATCACCGAGGCGCGCCGCATTCTGCTCGAGCACCGGGCCCGCGACACCGTCGTGGTGGTGGGGCGCGACGTCGGGCGTCGGGAGGAATCCCTCACGGTCACGACGCTCGGCGAGCTGGATCCGGCGTCGATCGATATGAAGTGCCTCGTCATCGTGGGCGCCTCGGGAACCCGCGTGGGGCCCGCCGGCGTGTGGACCCCGAGGTTCGTGCGGTGACCGTCCACTTCGTCGGGGCCGGTCCCGGGGCGGGGGACCTGCTGACCGTACGGGCCACGCGCCTGCTCGCCGGCGCAGATGTCGTGCTTTATCCGGGCACCTATCTGGATCCCGATGTGCTGTCACACGCGGGCGCGGCTGCGGCTCTCGTGGACACGCAGCACCTCGACCTGGATGAGATCACCGACCGCCTCGTGGCCGCGCACCGAGCGGGCCGGGTCGCGGTCAGGCTCACCTCCGGTGATCCGTCGCTGTATTCCGCGCTCGCGGAGCAGACGCGCCGTCTCGACGCCGTCGGGGTCCCCTGGGACGTCACCCCCGGTGTTCCCGCCTACGCCGCGGCGGCCGCCGCGATCGGGCGGGAGCTGACGGTACCGATGCTGGCGCAGTCGGTGGTCCTCACCCGCACCCAGGCCCGCTCGACACTGATGCCCGCGACCGAATCGCTCGCCGCGTTCGCCGCCACCCGCGCCACCCTCGTGCTCCACCTGGCCATCACGAGGGTGCGGAGTCTCATGACGGAGATCGAGCCCGAGTACGGCGCCGGCTGCCCCGCCGTCGTCGTCTACCGGGCCAGTCAGCAGGAGCAGCAGATTCTCACCGCGACGGTCGGGACCATCGCGGATGCCGTCGAGGGCGCAGGGCTCCGACAGGCGGCCGTGATCCTGGTCGGGCCGGCCCTGGACCCGAGTCCGGGCGGCGAGTCCTACCTGTACGACCCGGACCGCGCGCGCCGCAGACCGCCTGTGGTCAGGCGATCGTCAGCGCCCATCGCGTGACCGCGTAGCCAGGCACCCACCCAGAGGGCGTCCGCACCTCGCAACCGATCCTGGTGAGCTGTCCCCCGAAGCGGTGCTGCAGCTCTACCAGCCGCGCCGCGTCCCCCTTCCCGACGGCATGGGCGACGAGCCGGCCGCCGGGCCGAAGGGCACCCAGACACGCGGCAGCGAGCCGGGACGCGGCCGCGCCGGGGCCGAGATGCACCGCGTCCGGCACGGTCAGCCCAGCCAGGGCCGACGGCGCCGTCCCGACCGCGACCGGCAGCCTGGGGACGCCGAGCCGCGCAGCGAGGTCGCCGATCGGCCCGGATGCCGCCGCATCGGGCACGACCGCCGTGGCCAGGCAGGTGGGATGCGCGCGGAGCCACTCGACCGCCACGGGGCCCGCGCCTCGGCCGATGTCCCACAGCCGCCCGCCGGGGACCGGCCCCAACAGCGCCAGGGCCGACGCCCGGACATCGCGCGGGAGGCGGGTCCCCACCCCCGCCAACAGGCTGTCGGGCACACCCGCCGTCCACCCGGCGATCAACTCACCGACGCACTGGATCGCGACGATGTTCAGCCGCGGGAACTCCGCGCCTTCGGCCGCGGCGAAGGCGTCGAGGTCGAGCCGACTCTCGTCTCCGCCGAGATTCCCCAGTACCGTCAGGCGCGACGAGCCGTATCCGGCCTCGACGAGGAGCGCCCCGAGCAGCCGCGGGGTGACGTCGTCTGAGGACAGCACCAGCAGGCGTCGGCCGGGCGCCAGGTCCCGCAGCACGAGAGACACGTCACGCCCCACCACGCTGACAAGGCCATGGGACTCCGCCGGCCAGCGCATGGCGGCCCGGGCCAGCGCCACCGATGAGACAGCTGGGCGGATCTCGACGCCGTCCGGGCCGAGGATGTCGATGAGCACCGAGCCGATCCCCGAGACCAGCGGGTCGCCGGATGCCAGCACCACCACCGTGGTGTCGGGGTGAGCGGTGACGATCTCGGCCAGGCCGGCCCGCAGCGGGGAGGGCAGGCGGAGCCGCACCTGCCCGGGGACCGGGGGCAGAAGCTCCAGGTGCCGCGCCGCGCCGACGACGAGGGTTCCGGATCCGGCGAGCTCCTCGCTGACCGCGTGAACACCGTCGGCCGCGACGCCGACGACGATCACCCGGCCGGTGGCGCGGCCAGCCGCCGCGGGGCTTCTGTCGGACACGACAAAGGACGTTATCATGTGGGCATAGGCACGAGGTGCCCCGGAAGGCTCAACCATCGGACACGGTGGCGCAGGCGACGGGGAGAATCTGGGAAGCCGGTGAGAGTCCGGCACAGGCCCGCTGCGGTGAGCCCGGCCTTCGCGTGAGCGAAGGACCAGGCAAGTCCGAAGACCGGCCTCGCGCCCGACCATGACCATGGCGACACGAGCGGGAGCCTCACATGCCGGTGCACTTTCCTTTCCCTGCCGTTCTCGGCTGCGAGACCGACGCGATGGACGACATGGGCCTGGCGCTGGTCCTGTCCACCATCTCCCCCGAAATCGGCGGGGTCCTCATCCGCGGCGAGAAGGGGACCGCCAAATCGACCACGGTGCGGGCGCTGACCGCCGTCCTCCCGCACGTGAGGGTCTACGCCGCGGACCGGTTCTCGGTTGATCCGGCGGACCCCGCGGCGACCTCCCCTGACGGCCCCTTCGGGCCCGGGGCCGAGACCGTGGACCGTCCCGTTCGTCTCGTGGAACTTCCTGTCGGGGCGACGGAGGACCGCGTGCTCGGCTCGCTGCACCTGGAGCGGGCGCTGTCCCACGGACGCGTCGAATACGAGCCCGGCCTGCTCGCCCGCGCCCACCGGGGTCTGCTGTACGTCGACGAGGTGAACCTCCTGCACGATCACCTCGTCGACCTGCTGCTGGACGCGGCCGCGATGGGGCGGGTGAGCGTGGAGCGTGACAGCGTCTCCGTGGAGCACCTGGCGCGCTTCGTGCTGATCGGAACCATGAACCCCGAGGAGGGCGAACTGCGTCCGCAGCTCCTGGACCGCTTCGGCCTCACCGTGGAAGTTGCGGCCCCCCGGGACCCCGGGTTGCGGGCGGAGGTCGTACGGCGGCGGATGGCCTTCGACGGGGACCCGATCGGCTTCGCCGAGAGGTACCGGCCAGCCGAGGAGGCGCTCACCCGCCGGATCGAGGCGTCGCGCGCCAGGGTCGTCTCGGTTCGGCTGCCCGACGCCGCCCTGCTGAAGATCGCCGAGATCTGCTCGGCCTTCGAGGTCGACGGGTTGCGCGCCGACCTCGTCACGGCCCGCACCGCCGTGGCGCATGCCGCCTGGGAGGGCCGCACGGAAGTGACGCGGGCCGATATCCGCCGGGCTGCTCTCCTGGCCCTGCCGCACCGGCGGCGGCGCAACCCGTTCGACGCGCCCGGGCTCGACGAGCAGCTCCTCGACGACCTCCTCGGGCGCGACCTTCCTCCGCCGGACAATGATCCGACCCGCGACGACGCCTCCCCGCCGGGGGATCCCACCGACGAGAGCCCTGATCCGCAGGACCCCACCGGCACCGACTCGGCGGCGGACCGCTCCGCGGAGGGCAGCCCGCCGCTCGACGGCGAGGGCCCGGATACGGCGGCCGCAGGTCCGGCATCGGACGCGGCCTCCGAGAGCCGGGTTTCCAGCGGGGACCCCTACCGGCCGAAGGCCTTCATCGTGCAGGGAATCGGTCACGGGGCGGCCGGTCGCCGCAGCCGCGCCATCAGCGAGACCGGCCGTCGGATCGGGGCGAGCCGCGCAGTGGGCGCCGTCGGCGGTCTGCACCTCGTCCAAACCCTGCTGGCCGCCGCCGAGCGTGCGCCGGAGCGGGACCGTCAGGGGCGGGTGCTGCTGCAGCCGGAGGATGCCCGCACCGCGGTGCGGGAGGGCCGCGAGGCCAATCTCATCCTCTTCTGCGTCGACGCCTCCGGGTCCATGGCAGCCCGAAAGCGGATGGGGCAGGTCAAGACGGCGATCCTCTCGCTGTTGCTCGACGCCTACAGGCGGCGGGACAAGGTGGGGCTCATCAGCTTCCGGGGCCGGCAGGCGGATCTGGTCCTGCCGCCGACGCACTCCGTCGACGTGGCGGCGGCCCGCCTTGACGATCTCGCCGCCGGCGGCCGCACGCCGCTGGCCGAGGGACTCCTCGAGGCGGCAGCGGTGCTGACACGTGAACGCCGTCGCGACCCGCGACTGCGCCCTCTCCTCATCGTCGTCACCGACGGGCGCGCCACCGGGGGCGCCGACGCGCTGGCCCGCTCCGAGTTGGCTGCCGCGCACCTCGCGGGGCTCGGCGTGATGAGCGTCGTCATCGACGGCGAGAGCGGCCCGCTGCGGCTCGGCCTCGCCGCGCGCCTCGCCGATCGACTCGGCGCCCGACACGTCCCCGTGGCCGAGGTCACCGCGGACGCCCTCACGTCCACGGTCCACACCCACACGAGAAGAGCCGCCTGATGCCCCAAGGCCAACCGCTGTCCGTCCCCGACGACGGACTCACCACACGCCAGCGCCGCACCCAGCCACTTCTCATCGTCCACACCGGCGAGGGCAAGGGCAAGTCCACGGCGGCCTTCGGCCTCGCGCTGCGTGGGTGGAACCAGGGCTGGCGCATCGGCGTCTTCCAGTTCGTCAAGTCCGCCAAGTGGCGCATCGGTGAGCAGACCGTTCTGGAACGCCTCGGGCGGCTCCATGACGAGACAGGCGAGGGGGGTCCTGTGGAATGGCACAAGATGGGCGCCGGCTGGTCGTGGACCCGTAAGCAGGGTGACGTGGACGACCATCGGGCCGCCGCCCGCGAGGGATGGCTGGAGGTCAAGCGCAGGCTCGCCGACCAGGCGCACGACATGGTCATCCTGGACGAGTTCACCTACCCCATGACGTGGGGATGGGTCGACGTCGAGGACGTGGTCACCACCTTGGCCCGCCGCCCCGGGACGCAGCACGTGATCATCACAGGGCGCGGCGCCGATGCGCGTCTGGTCGAGATGGCGGACCTGGTCACCGAGATGACCAAGGTGAAGCACCCGATGGACGCGGGACAGAAGGGGCAGCGCGGCATCGAGTGGTGAGCCGGCCGGTCGCCCCGCTCACATCCTCCGCAGCAACCAGGCCAGCACCGCGTCGACATCCACCACCGTGGGCACGCCCTGGGGGCCCGGTGGCCGCCGCACCATCACCACCCTCACACCCAGTTCCGCGGCCGCTTCCAGCTTCGCCCGGGTGTAGGTGCCCCCTGAGTCCTTCGTGACGAGGACATCGGTGCGGTGGCGGCGCATGAGCGCCCGCTCGTCGTCGAGCGGGTACGGGCCGCGACTCCGCAGGACCTCCCAGGACGGGGGCACCGGGACGTCGGGGGCATCCACCACGCGGGCCAGCACCGGAAGGTCGCCCAGCGCCGGCACGTAGCGCGCAAGTTCCTGCCGTCCGACCGTGAGGAATGGCCGGGCACCTGCCCGGGCGGCGGCATCGGCCGCCGTTTCGTGGTCGTCCACGCAGCGCCAGGCCGGGTCGGGCGGCCAGCCCGGCCGCTCCAGCCTGAGCAGTGGCACACCGTCGGCGCGGCACGCCTCGACCGCGTTCGCGGTCATCCCCAGCGCAAAGGGGTGGGTGGCGTCGACGACGACGTCGTAGGCCACCAGCTCGGCACGGAGGCCCTCCACACCACCGAAACCTCCCGTCCGAACGCGCCCCGGCGGCAGTCGCGGGGCCGCGACGCGGCCGGCCAGGGAAGTGGTGACGTCGACGCCCGGTACCTCGACCAGCCGCGCGGCCAGCCGGCGCGCCTCGCTGGTGCCGCCGAGGATGAGCAGCCTCATCCGGCACCGCCCTCCAGCGGTGGCGGGGACCCACCGGGGGCACGCAGGAGTGCGATGTCCATGACCCAGCCGGCGCGAGCCCGGGCACGCTCCCGCGCGGCAGGCAGGTCGTGGCTGACCTCCGCCACCCGGCCGGCCATCAGTTCCTCGGAGTCGGCGCCGAGGTTCGCCCCCCACCAGATCGACCAGTCGTCGAGGCCCTCGAGGGCGGGCACCCCACCCAGCATGACGACGAGGTTCGTCTGGCCGGCCGCGATGTCCTGGCGCAGCCGGCGCGCCGTCGTGACGTGCACCGGGTCTGCGACGGGGTGGAGGACCATCCGGTGCCGGGCCGCCAGCGCCTGCGGAGCGCTGATCCCCGGCAGCACGTCGTAGTTCAGCGGGAGACTCGCGGCGATCCCCTCGACGATGCGGATGGTCGAGTCGTAGAGGCCCGGGTCACCCCAGACCAGGAAGGCCGCGGTGCCACCCCGGGCACGCAGGATCTCCTCGTAGGCGGTGACCCGGGCCGCGTGCCAGGCTCTGACCGCGGCCGGATAGTCCGCAGGAGCGTCGCGGTCGCGCTCGGGGTCGGGCACCTCGACCACCTCGACGCCGTGGGCGGCGGCGATGGCCCGGCGGGCCGCCAACAGTCCGTCGTCATCGCGCTTCCTGGCTGCGAGCACGTAGTCGGACTCAGCCAGAGCCCGCGACACCTCCGGCGTCACGTGGTGCGCACCCATGCCGATGCCGAGGATCCGCACCCTCACCGGTCCCCTCATGTGTCGTCCTCCAACTCGCCCTCGACCTCGAGGTAGATGTCACGCATGGCCGCGAGGGTATCGGCATCGGGCTCCGCCCACAGCCCGCGCTCCGCGGCCTCATGCAACCGCTCGATGATCCCACGCAGGGCCCAGGGGTTCGACCTGCGCAGGAATTCCTGCGTGGCGTCGTCGAGGACGTACGCGTGGGCCAACCGGTCGTACATCCAGTCATGCACCACGCCCGCCGTCGCGTCGAAGCCGAACAGGTAGTCGATGGTCGCGGCGAGTTCGAAGGCCCCCTTGTAGCCATGACGCTGCATCGCCGCGATCCATCGAGGATTCACGACCCGGGCCCTGAATACGCGCGCCGTCTCCTCGGCGAGAGTACGGGTGCGTACGGAATCCGGTGAGGTGGAGTCCCCGACGTACGCCTTCGGCGCCGTCCCGGCCAGCGCCCGAACGGTGGCCACCATCCCGCCGTGGTATTGGAAGTAGTCGTCGGAATCCGCGATGTCATGCTCGGCGGAGTCGATGTTCTTCGCCGCCACCGCGATACGTCGGTAGTTGGTTCGCATGTCCTCGGCAGCCGGGGACCCGTCGAGACCGCGGCCGTAGGCGAAGCCACCCCAGGCCGTGTACACCTCGGCGAGGTCCGCGTCGTTGCGCCAGGTACCGGACTCGATCACCTGCAGGATGCCGGCGCCGTAGGAGCCGGGCTTCGAGCCGAAGATGCGGGTGGTCGCGCGGCGGTGGTCGCCGTGCACCGCGAGATCGGCGCGGGCGTGAGCCAGCACGAAATTCATCTCGTCGGGCTCGTCAAGGCCGGCGACCATGCCGACGGCGTCGTCGA
The DNA here is from genome assembly GCF_055326215.1 of Tessaracoccus pujii. Classification (NCBI taxonomy): domain Bacteria; kingdom Bacillati; phylum Actinomycetota; class Actinomycetes; order Propionibacteriales; family Propionibacteriaceae; genus Tessaracoccus; species Tessaracoccus pujii. The sequence goes on from NZ_JBUZNP010000004.1 coordinate 174,909, forward strand.
GCATCGCGACCACGTGCGGGAACGCATCGCGAAAGAAACCTGAGATCCGAAGCGTCACGTCGATGCGGGGGCGGCCCAACTCCTCGAGCGGTACCACCGTCAGCCGCGACACCCGCCGCGACGCCTCGTCCCACTCCGGCCGGACGCCGAGCAGGGCGAGGACTTCGGCGACGTCGTCGCCGGAAGTGCGCATGGCGCTGGTGCCCCATACCGAGAGCCCGACCGACGCCGGGTAGGTGCCGGCCTCATCGAGGTGGCGCTGGAGCAGGGAGTCGGCCATCGCCTGTCCTGTCTGCCACGCCAGGCGGCTCGGCACCGCCCGCGGATCCACGGTGTAGAAATTGCGCCCGGTGGGCAGCACGTTCACGAGCCCGCGCAGCGGCGAGCCTGAGGGGCCGGCGGGGACGAAGCCACCAGCGAGCGCATGCACGACGGCGCTGAGCTCGTCCGTCGTGGCCGCCAGCCGCGGGACGACCTGCTCCGCGGCGAACCTGAGGACGCGCCCGACTTCGGCGTCCTCGTGGAGCGTCGAGACGGCGGACGGGTCCCAGCCCGCCGCCTCCGCCCGGTGGATGAGATCCCGCGCCTGGGACTCGGCCAGGTCGACGGCCGCCAGGTCTGCTCCCTCGGTGAGGCCCAACGCAGCCCGCAGACCAGGGACGGCGTCGCCCACGCCTCCCCAGACCTGCGTCGCGCGCAGGATCGCCAGGACGAGATTGACGCGGGCCTCACCCGTGGGTGCGGCACCCAGGATGTGGAGACCGTCGCGGATCTGGGCGTCCTTGATCTCGCAGAGCCAGCCGTCGACGTGGAGCAGGAAGTCATCGAAGTCGTCGTCATGCGGCTGCTCGTCGAGGCCCAGGTCGCGGTGCATCTCCGCCGAGCGCATCAGCTGCCAGATCTCGCCGCGGATCGCGGGGAGCTTCGCGGGGTCCATGGCGGCGATGTTGGCGTGCTCGTCGAGGAGCTGCTCGAGCCGGGCGATGTCGCCATAAGTCTCCGCCCGGGCCATCGGCGGGATGAGGTGGTCGACGATCGTCGCGTGCGCTCGGCGCTTGGCCTGGGCACCCTCCCCCGGGTCGTTGACGAGGAACGGGTAGATCAGGGGCAGGTCACCGATCGCGGCATCGGGTCCGCAGGAGGCCGATAGGGCGGCGTTCTTCCCGGGGAGCCACTCCATCGAGCCGTGCTTGCCCAGGTGGACCACCGCGTCGGCCGAGAAGCCGTGCTCGAGCCAGCGGTACGCGGCGAGGTAGTGGTGGCTGGGCGGCAGATCCGGGTCGTGGTAGATCGCCACGGGGTTCTCACCGAAGCCCCGCGGTGGCTGGATGAGGACGATGACGTTGCCCGCCTGGAGTGTCGCCAGCACCAGTTCCCCGGCCTCGTTGACGAACAGAGTGCCGGGCGACTCCCCCCAGGAGGCCACCATGGCGGCGCGCAGGTCGGCGGGCAGATGCGCGGTCCAGGCGTCGTACTGGGCGGACGAGATGCGGACGTGCGCCTCGGTCAGCTGCGCGGATGTGAGCCACTCCTCGTCCTGCCCACCGGCGGCGATAAGGGCGTGGATGAGCGCGTCCCCGGCCGCGGTGTCGTCGCCCAGGTCCAGCAGGTGGTGGATCGGGAAGTCGGCGGTGTCGTCGGCCGGACCCAGGTCGTAGCCTTCGGCGCGGAGGAGGCGCAGCAGACGGATCGCGGAGACCGGGGTGTCGAGCCCCACCGCGTTGCCGATGCGGGAGTGTTTGGTCGGATAGGCCGACAGCACCAGGGCCACGCGCTTACGCGCGTTGGGGATGCGGCGGAGCCGGGCGTGGTTGACGGCGATCCGTGCCACCCGGGCGGTGCGCTCGGGGTCAGCGACGTAGGCAGGAAGGCCCTGCTCGTCGATCTCCTTGAACGAGAACGGTGCGGTGATGATGCGCCCGTCGAACTCGGGGATCGCGATCTGGTTGGCCGAGTCGAGCGGCGTCGCGCCCTCGGCCGAGGCCTCCCAATCGGCGCGCGCCGCGGTGAGACACAGACCCTGTAGCACCGGGATGTCCAGTGCGGTCATCCGGGCGACGTCCCAGGACTCGTCCTCTCCGCCGGCCCCTGCGGTGGCGGGGACGGATCCACCGGCGGCCAGCACGGTGACCACGAGCGCGTCCAAGGTGCCGAGTGCCTCGTAGAGGGCGTCAGGGGCCGAGCGCAGCGACCCCGCGTAGATCGGGACGCCGACCGCTTCACGGGTGTCATCGACGGCGTCGGCCAGCGCATGCGCGAAAGCGTTGTTACCGCTCGCCTCGTGGGCCCGGTAATAGAGGATGCCGATGCGCGGAAGTGCCGGATCGCCGGCGGGCCGTTCGGCGTAGCCCCACGCGGCGATCACGCTGGGGGGCTCGAATCCGAGGCCGGTAAGCAGGATGGTGTCGGAGAGGAAGGCGTGGAGTTCGGCCAGATTCGCCGGGCCGCCCTCGGCCAGGTAGCGGTGTGCCTCGGCCGCGACCCTCATCGGCACCGTCGACAGCTCCATCAGTTCAGGGCTCGGCTGATGCTCACCGCCGAGGATCACCAGCGGGGTACCGGAGGCCCGTGCGTGGGTGATTCCCGGCCAGAGGTCCTGAGGGGAGCCGAGGAGCCGGACGACCACGAGGTCCGCGTCGGCGACGAGGCGGGCCAGCGTGTCGTCGGCCGCCCGTCCGGGATTGGCCCACGTGTATCTCGAGCCGCTGGCGCGGGCGGACAACAGGTCCGTATCGGACGTGGACAGCAGCGCGATGTGCGCGGGTGAATCGGCCATTCGCGGGTTTCCTCCTCGGGGTTCTCGCCCCGTAGATCGGTCGGATGCACCTGTGGACAGTGTCTGGCTGGTCGATCAACGACATCACAGTGGCGGAACCGCCCCGGAGTCACACCGGGTTCCTCGCCCACAAGCTGCGATGAGCCTAGCGACATTCTCAGCGGCAGGACAGGCGAACCCGCACCCCACCGCGGCCGATGATCGACCCGCGTGCTGAGTAGGCTTGGTGGGATGGCTGTCAAGGGTTGGTTCGGACTTCCTCTCTTCGGGCAGAGTCCCCGCCCGGAGGTGGTCTCCTGCACGCTCTCGGGGGGCGGATCACGCGCGGGCTTCCAGTTGGGCGCGCTCGACTACCTGTACCGGCACGACGAGGCCTTCTCACCCAGCATCTTCGTCGGCGCCTCCGCCGGCGCCATCGTGGCCTCCGCGCTGGCCCAGGACCCCACCAGGGACGGACAGCAGCGCTACCTGAACCGGTTGACCGAGATCTGGATGGCCATGACGGGGCCGGCCGACATGTTCACCCCGCGACCTTGGTTCGAGCGGTTGCAGGCGGAGGCACCGGGGTGGCTCGAGGTGGTCACGCCCATCAGGGAGGCGCCGGCCCGTACCCCCCGGCCACGCGCGGCGCTCCTGCCTTTCCTGCGCTACTCGCCCGGGAGCCCGTCCAGCCCGGCCGAGCCGGCGCCACCGCCTGATCCGCTCGAGTTGGCGCTCACCCCCGACGAGGACGTCCGCTCGGACTGGTCCCTGACCGTACTGTCGGGCATCGCCTCGCATCTGGGCCGCCTACCGCGGATTGGCACCGGCCTGAGCACCATCTGGCAGGGCATGGACCGTTCCCGCTCGATGTTCCGGCCCGGCCCCATGCTCGCCCATCTCCTGGACCCGGACACGTTCGACCCAGGCCGTGTCGCCGCGTCCGGGGTGACGCTGAGGATCGCGATGGTGTCACTGGAATCCGGCGAGCTGCGGTTCATGACGGAGGCCGGCACCCTCGTCGACCGCCGGAACGATCCTGTCGACGACACCGCGCACAACCTGGCCGTGGGGGTGTTGGCCTCCTGTGCCATTCCCGCCGTGTTCCGGCCGGTTCCCCTGGGCGACGAGACCTATGTCGACGGCGGCGCCCGCGAGAACCTTCCCGCGGAGTTGACCATCGGCCAGCTGGGCGCCGCCCGCAACTACGTCATCTCGTCGCAGGCCAGCGGAGTGCCCAGACGTCCCAGCATGGTGGATGCGGACATGTTCTCGGTGGTGATGCGCGCCACGGAGATCCTCATCGACGAGGCCGGCCGCGACGAGCTGGCCTACGCCCACTCGGCCGGCGCCATCGTCATCCACCCCGAGCTCGGCGTGCATGACTCCATGACGGTGCACCCGGGGCTGATCGCCATCAACCGTGACTACGGCTGGCTGCGCGCCGCCGAGCGCCACCTCGGGCTCGGCGAGTCGGCGGAGACCCTGCACAGGCGCATCACGGCCCTGCGGATGAGGATCCTGCGGCTCGAGGAGCAGCTGCTGAGCAACCCCGAGCCCGCGCGCAGGGATTTCCTTGGCCTGCGCAGCGCCAAGGTGGAGTTGCGGGACGCCGTGCGCAGCACCCACGGCACACCACTGCCGGACGGCGCCGACTCGTGGTGGACGACATGGGAGCGGCACCCCGTGCCCCCGAGCATGCAACCCCCCTGGATGCCCCTCACGCCCCAGGCCTGACCACTAGGCTGAGCCCGTGAAGACAACCTTCGACCTCAGGTGGGAGCGCTACGGGGCAGATCTGATCTCAGCCCTGGAGAGCGTGTACGGCGAGCGTTCGTGGGAGGTCACCGACAGGGTCCGCGACCTCGTGCGGGCCAAGTTCGACGCACGCAGCGACGAGCTGCGCGAACTCGACGAGGCCCGCCTCCTGCGTCCTGACTGGCTCCAGCTGCCCACCCAGGTGGGCTACGTGGCCTACACGGAGCGGTTCGCCGGCACTCTCCGCGGCATCACGGACCATCTCGACTACCTGCAGGACCTGGGCGTGACCTACCTGCACCTCATGCCGCTCCTGCAGCCACGTGAGGGCGCGAACGACGGCGGATACGCGGTGGCGGACTACCGCACGGTCCGCCCGGATCTCGGCACCATGGAGGATCTGGAGGAACTCACCGGAAACCTCCGGCGCAACGGCATCTCGCTGGTGGTGGACCTCGTGCTCAACCACGTGGCACGTGAGCACGAATGGGCGGTGCGGGCGCGCGCCGGGGAGGAGAAGTACCGCAACTACTTCATGGTCTTCCCGGACCGGACCATGCCGGACCGCTATGAGCAGACGCTCCCGGAGGTGTTCCCGGACTTCGCGCCCGGCAACTTCACCTGGGACGACGACCTGGCCGGCTGGGTGTGGACCACGTTCAACGACTACCAGTGGGACGTCAACTGGGCCAACCCGGACGTGTTCGTCGAGTACCTGGACATCATCCTGGACCTGGCCAACCGGGGCGTCGAGGTGCTCCGGCTGGACGCCATCGCGTTCATCTGGAAGGTGATGGGCACCAACTGCCAGAACCAGCCCCCGGTGCACGCCGTCTCGCAGGCGATGCGCGCGGCCGTGCGCATCGCGGCCCCCGCGGTGGCGTTCAAGGCAGAAGCCATCGTCGGCCCCAAGGATCTCATCGCGTACTTCGGCGAGGGCGAGCACTACGGCAAGGTCTCCGACATCGCCTATCACAACTCGCTGATGGCACAGATGTGGTCGACGCTCGCCACGCACGACACCACCCTGATGCGCCGCGCGCTGGGCGGGTTCCCGCCGAAGCCGTCCACGGCCACGTGGGGCACCTACATCCGATGCCACGACGACATCGGCTGGGCCATCGACGATGTGGACGCCGCGACGGCGGGCCTCAACGGCTTCGCGCACCGCAAGTTCCTCAGCGATTTCTACTCCGGCGAACACCCGGACTCGTTCGCGAAGGGGCTGGTGTTCCAGGCCAACGAGACCACAGGGGACCGGCGGATCTCCGGGTCCCTGGCCTCACTGGCTGGGCTCGAGAAGGCCATCGACTCTGGCAACGCCTACCGGATCGAGCTCGCCGTCGCCAGGATCAACCTGCTGCACGCGGTCATCTGCGGGTGGGGCGGCGTGCCGCTGCTCTACATGGGTGACGAGGTGGCCACCCTCAACGACCACGACTTCGCCCGGGACCCTGCCCACGCGGACGACAATCGCTGGGTCCACCGTCCGGTGATGGACTGGGACGCCGTGGCGGCGCTGGGAGACAACCCCTCCTCGCCCGCGGCCCGCGTCAACGCGTGGCTGCGTCACGTGCTGGGCGTCCGGCGTGTGACCCCGCACCTGCACGCCGCGCGGGAGGGCCAGTTCCTCGAAACCGGAGACCCCCGGGTCCTGGCCATCAGGCGGGACCACCCCGTCGGCCCCATGGTGCAGGTCTACAACATGTCGCCGGCGGAGATCACGGTGCCCATGGCGTGCGTGAGCGAGACCCTGGGCGAGACCGCCCGGGAGCTGCTCGACGGCGTGGAGTGGGACCTGACGCCCTGGACCATGACGCTGCGTCCCTACGCGGTGCACTGGTTCACGCGCTGACGGTGCGGCGGCCTGCGACGGTGCCCCCAGCGGGGCTCGAACCCGCGACCCATGGATTAAAAGTCCACTGCTCTACCTGCTGAGCTATAGGGGCCACAGCAGTGTAGCGGTCCAGGGCGTGGCAGGCTGGGGCCCATGCCCGCGTGGTCCTGGTTCGTCGTCGCCCTCCTCGTCGGGGGCGCCCTGCTGGGCGCGGCGGTCCTCGCGGACAGAGGCGCGCGGCGGCGCGCCACGGGGGCCGATGAGCCCGCACCGCGACGGGGCCTCGACGAGGTGGACCGCAACGTCCCGCACTACATCACGCAGGACGAGGTGGACGCCATGCGCGCCCCCTCGGCCGGCGCGGGGCCCGCGCACCTCGGACACGCCGGCGAGGGGTTCGGCTTCGGCCACGCCCATCCCGACTTCGCGACCCACCGCGACGGCGCGCTCTGGCGTGACCCGCAGATCCTGGTGATCGACGGCGAGGTGAGCTCCATGCGGGAACTTCTGGGCCCGGTCTCCCGCGCTTCCGCCGAGGCCCCGTTGGTCCTGGTCGCCGCAGGTTTCCACCCTGAGGTGCTGAGCACGCTGGCCGCCAACCGCCGAGCGCTGGGCCTGGCTCTGGTGGGCGCCGTTGCGGGTGGCAGGGACCGGGCGCGTCTGGCCGAACTGCTCGGCGTCGCGCAGGTTCCCCTGGACGACCTCCGCTCCGGTTATCTGCCGGAGCAGGTCTACGGCCGCGCCGCCACATGGTCGAGCACCGCGCGGCGCGCGTGGGTCGATCCCCTGGACCTCGGCTGAACCTCAACCTCGACCATGAACCTCAAGTCAGACTTCAGCTCACTTGATTCTGAGCCGTCCAAGACTCTCTCAACGAGCGTTCAGTTGACCTCCCCGGCACAGCTGCGTTGATTAACGTCCTAGTCAGGGCGATATAGCCGCCGCAAGGGCACGCGAATGACACAGCTGTAATTTTCACCCCGCGCACGGCGTGTCGCCTTGCCTTCTCTCAGGCAACCCTCAAGTGGCGATTGTCCGCCTCCGACAAGGGCTCTTAGTGTCCGAGGCAGCGGCCGGACGTGTCGGGGGCTACGCAGCCCCGGGGAAGCGGGACGTCCGGTCTCCACCGCACACCTGCACGAGGAGAGACGTGAAGACAGCATTCAAGGGCCTCCGTGGCATCGCCGCCGCGGCGGGCATCGCGATCCTGGTCCAAGGGCTCGGAACGATCGCCCTCGGCCCGGCTGCCGACGCCGACATCGCGTCGGTGACGGCCACCGCCAACGTCAACATCAGGACCTCGCCCACCACCTCCAGCACGCGCCTGGCCGTGCTCCTGCGCGGCCAGAGCCTGCCGAGCGACGGGTCGGCCAACGGGTGGACGAAGGTCACGTACCAGGGGCGGACCGCCTACGTCGCGAGCGCCTATCTGACCGGCGGCACCGCCTCGGCCGCGCCGTCGTCGCAGACGACGAACGGAACCACCACCTCCGCGACGGGCAGCGTCTTCACCACCGGCAACCTCAACCTGCGCGTCGGCCCTTCGCTGTCGGACTCCATCTCGGTCGTCGTGCAGCGCGGTACGGCCCTCACGCTCACGGGCACGGTGAGTGGCACCTACGCCCAGGTGTCCTACAACGGCAAGGTGCTGTGGGCAGCCTCCCGCTACCTGTCCGCCACGGCGTCGGCCGCATACTCCGAACTGCCTCCGGTCACCGGCAAGGGCCGGGCCACCACCGCGCTCATGATCCGCACCACCAGCACCGCCGCGTTCGTCAATCTGGGCGATGTGCCCCGGGGCACGATCCTGGACACCACGGGCGTGGTCACCAACGGCATGGCCCAGGTGATCCACCAGGGGGCCGTGCGGTGGGTGAACGCCAAGTACCTCTCGGCCGTCACGGCCACCACGCCCGCACCCACCGCCCCGGCCGTCCCCGCCACCACTCTGCGCTACGCCACCACGGTGCTGAACATCTGGACCGCCAGCAGCGGAACGTCCTATGTGGGCGAGATCCCCAAGGGCGGCGAGGTCCAGGTCACCGGCCTGGTGACCAACGGCCGGGCCCAGGCCGTCGTCAACGGCGCCGTGCGCTGGGTGACCGCGCGCTACCTCTCGGCGACGAAACCGGCCGACGGGACCGCGTCGGGCGGCAGCAGCACCACGCTGAACCGCGGATACTCCAGCGGCCTCGACCTGACCAACGCCAACGTCCAGGCCATCACCCGCGACATCTGGAACCGCTACCCCGCGATCACCACCATGTACGGCTGGCGCCGCGACGTGACGCCGGACCACCCCGCCGGCCGCGCCGTCGACGTCATGATCCCCAGCTACTCGGCCAACCAGGCACTGGGCTGGGAGATCGCCGACTACTACCGGGCGAACGCCGCCAAGTACAACATCAACTACATCATCTTCGCCCAGAAGATCTGGTCCGTGGCACGCTCCAGCGAAGGGTGGCGCGCCATGGCCGATCGAGGCAGCGACAACGCCAACCACTACAACCACGTCCACATCAACACCTACGGCTGAGCACTCTCCCCCACCCATCCGGATCCCGGATGGGTCGGCGCGGCCCGTTTGCGCGCCCCCCGGCGAAGTCCCTAGACTGTCCGGTGCTGGTCCCCATCGTCTAGCGGCCTAGGACTCCGCCCTTTCACGGCGGCAGCACGGGTTCGAATCCCGTTGGGGATGCTCATGCCCACTCTCCGGAGGGGGTCTGAACCGGTTACGACAAGGTGTTGGCCCGATTTCCCTTCCAGGAATCTGGCACGCTATAGTTACCGGGCTGGCGTGGCCAGCAGGTCAAGAAATTGGCCCCGTAGCGCAGTTGGTTAGCGCGCCGCCCTGTCACGGCGGAGGTCGCGGGTTCGAGTCCCGTCGGGGTCGCTGGGTCGGCGGAAACGCCCGGCCACCTGGCCAGGTAGCTCAGCTGGTAGCAGCGTTCGCCTGAAAAGTGAAAGGTCGCCGGTTCGATCCCGGCCCTGGCCACCGAATGCCCCCCTCCGGCGGGGTTTTTTCGGTCCTACCCCACGCCCAGCAGCGCCAGAGCCTCATTGATCTCCCCCGGGGACATCGCTCCCTTGCGGACGGCCGCCAGAGTGCCGTCGGCCTTCACGAAGTAGTGCGTGGGCACCGACGAGGCAAGGTAGCGCAGCGAGATCTCCCCGATGGGGTCCGGGACGCTGGTGATCGTGAGGTCAAGGCGTTCTGCGTAGTCCGTGACCAGGTCCCGGTCCTCGCGGAGGTAGATGGCCACCACGTCGATCCGGTCCGACGCCGCCTCGACGTCCGGTAGCTCCGCACGGCAGATCGAGCACCAGGTGGCCTGGAAAAGCAGCCACACGGGCCGTCCGGCATAGTCGTCCAACGAGACGGGGACCCCGTCGATGTCCAGCGCCGTGAATCCCGGCGCCCGGGCACCCACGGCCGGCCCTTCGAGCGGCACCGTCTGCCCCGTAGAGGCCGCCTCACTGGCTGCCCCACCCTTGACGAGATAGATGGCACCCACCACGAGCACGACAAGCACAGCAAGCCCCAGGATGCCCAGGAGGCGTCCGCGGGCCTGTCCGCTACGCATAGGAGTGCAGACCCCCGAAGAAGTGGTTGCCGAAGTAGGCGAACAGGATGGTGAGGAACCCGATCACCAGCAGCCAGGAGGCCTTGGTGCCACGCCAGTCCCGCACCACCCGGGCGTGCAGGAACGCGCCGTAGACCAGCCAGGTCACCAGGGCAGCGGTCTCCTTGGGGTCCCATCCCCAGTAGCGGCCCCAGGCGGTGCTCGCCCACACCGAGCCGAGCACGATCATGATGGTGAGCAGGGGAAAGGTGATGACCGCGGCGCGGTAGCCCACGTCGTCGAGGACCTCCTGGCGCGGCAGGTGGACGCGGGTGATGTGCGGGTGGAGAAGATAGAGCACGGCCGCGCCGAAGGACACGCAGGCGGCGCCGTAGGCGATGATGGCGAATCCGACGTGCAGGGTGAGCAGGAGGTTGTTCTGCAGGGCGGGGATGAGCGGCCGGACACCCGTGTCCAGGCTCATGGCGTAGACCAACATGGCTGCGGCCACGGGCAGCACGACGAGCGACAGCATCCTGATCCGGTAGCGCAGCCCGAAGAACAGGTTGACCAGCAGGATCCCCCACGTGAAGGCGACGGCGAACTCGTGCTGGTTCGCGAACGGCCCGTGCCCGGTGAGGCTCATCCGGATCACCATGTAGGACGTCAGCAGCAACAGCGCGATCACCTGGAACGCCGTGGCGTACCACCCCAGGCTGGTCCCCCTTCCGGCCTGCACGGGGGCCTCGGACTGGGCGGGAGCCAACTCGGCACCACCGACGCCCACCTTCGCGCGCAGGCTGACCGTCGCCACGGCATGCCTGCGGCGCGAGGTGACCAGCGCGATGCCGCTGACCAGGCCCAGCAGGACGAAGACAGCGGCGGCGGTGACGAGATATTCGGCGAACTCAAGCATCAACAGGCTCCTTCTCAGCGGCGGCCGGGGCGGTCGCGTCGATCTGCTCCACGAGGGCCCGGAAGTGCCGCTCGAAGGTGGTGTCCAACTTCTCGGCGGAGGCGATCCGCAGCACGGTGTGGCCCCCCTCCGGCACGGCGCGCACCCAGAGGCGGCGGTGGCGCAGCGTGAAGGTCATCGTCATGCCGACGACCAGCAGGGCCGAGCCCACCCACATCCACATCGCCCCCGGGTCCTGGCGGGCGATGACGCCGGTGTAGCGCTGCTCGCGCTCGAAGGTGAGCTGGAGCCCCGCCCCGGATGCGGTCTCGCCCTGCTCCACCGGCAGCACGTCGACCTTCTCGCCGCTGGCCACGTCGTAGAGCTCAAAGACCGCGCTCCCCGCGGTGATGGCCGCGTCGACCGCGCCGGAGGCGGGCGTGACGACCAGTACCTCGGTGCCGGTGCCCTCCGGGGTGACCTTGCCGATGGCGTAGCGCCCGTCGTTGCTCTGCCACTTCAACGGGACCGATCCCTCGAACAGGGTGGCACCGGCATCGTCGGCGATGCGGATGCGGGCCGCGATCCCGAAGGACGCCTGGTGCAGCGCGGTGCCCTCCACCACCAGCGGCGAGTTGACCCGGACATCGCGGGCGTCGAGCACGGCACCGTCGCGCGTGACGACGAGGTGGCTCACGTAGTCCGTGGGGCGGCCTGCGTCGTCGTAGGAGTCCCTGAACGACTCGGCGGTGACCGTGAGACCGGTGCCGTGGCCCACGTCGACGCTCTCGCCGACGGCGATGTCGAGGTTCTGCTCGAAGCCGGTGAACGCGGAGACCCCGAAGGCCGCCAGGATGACCACCATGGCGGCGTGGGCGAGGGCCGTGCCGAAGGGTCCCCATCGGAACCGGTCGGCGTACACCCCGACGGCGGGCGCGGCGAGCCGTTCGTCGGCAAGGAAGCGGTAGCGCTGGCCGCCCAGCACGGATCGGACGTGGGCGACCGCCTGCTCCGGGCCCAACGGCAAGATCATCTCGGCCCGGTACTGGGCATGGTCGAAGAACTTGTCGGTCACATGGGTACGCGGCCTGGTGGCGCGCTCCCAGAGCTGCGGCAGCCGATGGACGGTGCAGGCGATGATCGACATCGCCAGCAGGATCGTCACCCCGAGGAACAGCGGGGATGTCCATACCCCGAACAGGCCGAGGAACTCGAGGACCGGTGTCCATCCGCCGTAGCGGGGCCGCACGGATTCCAGCCAATCTGCCCTGGCGAGGGCGTCCAGCCTCGCTGGGGCCTGGACGATCAGGGTGCCAAGCAACGAGAGCACGGCCATCGCCAGGATGACCAGCACCCCCAGAAGCTTGGATCGAAGGACCCGGTAGATCCAGCTGAACAGCTCGCGCACGGCCCCTCACCCCTCGCTGGACGGGGACGGGGACGGGGAGGCCGCCGAGGCGGCCAAGGCGTCCAGGTGGGAGCGCACGGTGGCTGCAAGGTCCGACTCGGGAGCCACGTCGAGGACCTTCTGCCAATCGGCCCGCGCCGCCTCGGCATCGGGAGGATCCTCCGACAGGTGGACGAAACCCAGGTTGAACCAGGCCTGCGGGTTGCTGGGGTCCACCTCGGTGACAGTGGTCCAGAGCTGTTGCGCCCGCTCCACGTCGCCGTCGTTGAAGGTGAGCACGCCGAGCTCGAGGTTGGCGGCCACATCCTCAGGGCTCTCGGCCAGCGTGGCCTCGAGCTCGGCCCTGCGGGCGGCGCTGTCGGTTGCCGTCGCCTGCGACGCCTGCGTCGTGGCGGGGGCTGCGGTGTCCGCCGGGAGACCCATCCGGAATACGCCGTAGACCACCGCGGCAACCAGCAGCACACCCAGCAGCGGCACGAGGATCCCGGACTTCCTGGGGGCAGCCGCGACCGTGGCGGCCGGCTTGTCTGCCGGCGTGTGGACGAGGGGGCGGCGACGGGGCTCGTCGTCGTGCTCCCCCAGCTCGGCAAGGGCGAGGTCTGCCGGGTCGTGGACCCCGATGGGCGTGATCGACGGGGGGGCGGCCTGCGCTGACGCCGCCTGGGCGCGAGCCTCGGCCGCGCGGGCGTCGGCCCACTCCCGCAGCGGTTCCGGGGCCGCGGCGAGGAAGTCCAGCAGGGCTTGGGTGTGCGCGTCCGCGGGGCCCTCGACCGTGTCGGGGGCCCCGGGCCGCGCGCTGGTGTCAGGCTCCACGTTCCTCGGACTTCTGCTCGTTCTCCGCGCTGATGTCGGAGGGCTCCAGTGTGGTGGCGTCGACTCCGCTGAGGACCAGCTGACCCTTGCGCGACGCGTCGAGCGAGTCCGCGAGGATCCGCTGGATGTAGGCGGGTGCATGGAACCCGTAGGAGTTCTCGGAGTAGACGTAATCCAGGTAGAAGCTCGCCTTGTTCTGGAACTCGCGTGCCTGCTCGATCGCCTCCGCCGGGGTGCCGTCCGTCTGCGCCGTCTCGAGAGCCCTGATGAGCGCCACGAGCGAGTCGAAGGCCACGTCGCGGGTGCCGATGAACTGGTCCTGGATCCCGACGACGCGCTCTGTCATCTCCTCCTCGCTGGCGTGGTGACACGTCATGCAGGAGGAGTTGACGGCCAGCAGCGGGGACTGGATGTGGTGGCTGGTGACCTTGCGGGCGCCTTCCGCCTCGTATGGCATGTGGCAGTCTGCGCAGCTGACACCGTTGGCCGCGTGTACCGAGTTGGACCAGAAGATGTCGAACTCCGGGTGCTGCGCCTTGACCACCTTGGCGCCGGTCGTGGCGTGCTCGAAGTCCTTGTGGCCGTCCTCCTGGTAGTACTCCCAGATCCGGTCGATGTCGAGGCCCTTGGTCCAGGGGAAGATGAGCTCCTTGGACTCCTTCTCGAAGTAGTACTCCACGTGGCACTGGCCGCACACGAAGCTGCGCATCTCCTGCCGGGTGGCGTCGCGATTGACGTCGTAGTCCTCGATACCCTCGCTGGCCTTGAGCGCGGCGATGCCGGTCTCGAAAGCCGGGCGGGTGATCCGCAGCTCCATGGTCTCGGGGTCGTGGCAGTCGATGCAGGCCACCGGATGCTCCACGAGCTGGGTGACGTCCGTGTAGGCCATCTGGTTCATCTCCATGAACCCTGCCTGCCGGTCGCCGTCACCCAGCTCGTTCATGAGTGCGACGGTGGACGCGTGGCAGTTGAGGCAGGTGCCGGGCTGGTTGAACTCCGTGACCCGCAGGGTGTAGCGCTGGTCCTCGAGCATGAATTCATGCCCGCGGGCGTGCCGGTAGTCCACCGAGAACGGGTAGCCGGCCCACATGTCCTTGAGCCGGGGATCCTCCTCCAGCCTGCTGGTGGACACGACGGTGCGTGGGTCCGTGGCGGTGGGGGTGCGCTCCTCCGCCACAGAACCGGCGTGCGTGGTGGCCTCCATCTCCTTCGTCCTGAGGTAGGACTGGTACTGGACCGGGAAGTTCTGGCCCCAGATGGCCGGGTCCACGACCGTGTCGTCCAGTTCGACCACCTTCGTGAACGAGTCGCTCGCCTCCCCCATCCGCTCGATGACGTTCGCCAGCAGCGCGGTGATGCCCGCCGTCACGACGGCGGTGATCGCGATCGCCACGATGAGGATCCCGATCCAGCGGTTGCGCTTCCTCTTCTCCGGCGTTGCCTGGGGTTCTTCGGTGGTAGTCATGTGCCTCACCTGCTCCTGTGCCCGACGTCGACGTGGCAGCGGGTGCAGTTGACCTGCTCGCTGCCGGCGGTCATGCGCATATCACTCGTGAAGTCCGAGTGGCAGTAGAGGCATGCCTCGTTCGTCACCGCTCGGTTGGAATCACGGATCTCGATGTTTTCGGGGTACCAGCCGGTGGTGAATTTCAGCCCGTGCCAGAACCCGTTGTCGGCCTTGACGTAGTACTTGTTGACGAGGTTGTCGTGGGGCGCGTGGCAGTCGTTGCACGTGGCCACGTTGGTGTGGCTTCCGGCCATCCATGCGTCGTACTGGCGCTCCATCACGTGGCAGTTGACGCAGGAAGCGGGGTCGTTGCCGAGGTAGGAGATGCCGCGGGCGTACACGAAGGTGAACAGGCCCACCCCGATGAGCGACCCCACGACGAACACGGCTGCTGCGATGAGCAGCCGCGGCCTCGTCAGCTGGGCCCGGACTCCGGTGCGTGCGGTCATTGCATCTACTCCTACGCCGCATAGTACTGCTACGCGCGGTAGTAGATGGGAAGTGTGGAGAACCTATCGCGACGTCAGCGGGCGTAGCAGCGCAGGAAGCGCGAGTATTCCGCGAACACCTTGGCCCGAACGTCGGCCCCTGACAGAACCAGGTCGTGGACCGCGTCCGGGATCCGGGCGATGACGACGAGGTGGCCCAGTTGGGGGGCGCGTGCCGCGATGCGGTCTACGTCCAGCACGACGTCTGCCAGGCGGAACTCCTCGGCCCACACCCGTCGGAAGTCGCTCCGCCCGGAGATGGCCACCAGCACGGGGCAGTCGATGGAGAGGCCGGCGGCGACGCGCGCGTGCCCCTCGAGGATGGCCGCCATCCACCCCACCCGGATCAGGAAGGCGGGGTCACCCTTGAGGTTGGCGTTGTACTCCCACTCCCCCTCCTCGGCCTTCGAGATGGTCCGCCTGTAGAAGCCGGTGTCCATCTGCGGCAGGGCCGTGGTGGCCACGACGGCGCGGGCGGCGCTGAACATGGGCTGGGTGGCTGGGCGCAGCAGCGAGTTGGCCTGCAGTTCAAGCCAGGGCGCGTTGAGGACCAGGGCGGAGAACACGCCTGGCCGCTGGTCCGCCCAGAGGGAGGCGGTGAGGCCGCCCGTCGAGTGGCCCATCAGCACGATGTCGTCGTGCCCCTCGTCGACGAGGATGGCGAGGGCCCGGTCAAGCTCCTGGAAGTAGTCCGTCAGGTGGACGATGTAGCCGGCCAGCTGCTTGCCGCGGAGCGACCGGCCGTAGCGCCGGAGGTCTACGGCGTAGAAGTCGTAGCCCTGGCCCGCCATCTCGTCGGCCAGGTGAGCCTGGAAGAAGTAGTCGTTCCAGCCGTGCACATACAGGACGGCGCGACGCCCCGTGGGTGCATTGCGCCGCACGAGCGTGGCAACAAGACTGCCTTCGGGCTCGAGTGCATAGGTCGGCTCCTCCGGCAGAGGAATGACCAGCTGATCGTAGCCAGGCAGTTCGGTGTCCGGCACCCACGGGTGCGGAGCCTCAGGAGGAGTGGCGCTCGAACTGATCGTCGTCGTAGTCGTCGTCCTCGCCCGTCGTCTCTGCGTAGGCCTCGGGGATGTCGTTGTTGGTCTCGTCGACGACAGCATCGCCCCTGAGCTCGCGCTCCAGGGACGTGAAATCGGTGGACACCGAGCGATACTTCAGATCGCGGGCCACCCTTGTCTGCTTCGCCTTTGCACGGCCGCGCCCCATATCGGGTCGACCCCCTCGCTTTGTCCATCGCGGGTTGGCCGCGGAATCTGTCAGATACTCGTGGGGTACAGGCTACCCAATCCGGCGGGTTCCTCCAAAGAGCGCCCTGCCGCTGGCCGGCGGCGTTCGCCGCCGTCGAACGCATCCGGGCAGCGATAGGCTGAGGCATCCCAACCCTCGAGGAGTTCATCGCAACATGGGCAAGATCATCTACACCCTCACCGACGAGGCCCCGCTGCTCGCCACCTACTCGTTCCTCCCCATCATCAACGCCTACGCCGGCCAGGCCGGGGTGGATGTGGAGACCCGCGACATCTCACTGGCGGGGCGGATCCTCGCCCAGTTCAACGACACCCTCCCCGAGGACCAGCGGGTCGACGACGCCCTGACCGAGCTCGGCGAGCTGGCGAAGTCGCCGGACGCCAACATCATCAAGCTGCCCAACGTGTCGGCCTCCGTGCCGCAGCTCAAGACCGCGGTAGCCGAGCTGCAGTCCCAGGGCTTCCAGCTGCCGGATTACCCCGAAGACCCCCAGACAGACGCGGACCGCGACGTCCGCGCCCGGTACGACCGGGTGATGGGCTCGGCGGTCAATCCCGTGCTGCGCGAGGGGAACTCGGACCGCCGTGCGCCGGAATCGGTGAAGAACTACGCCAGGAAGAACCCGCATCGCATGGGCGCGTGGTCATCCGACTCACAGACCGCCGTCGTCACCATGGACGCCGACGACTTCCGCCACAACGAGCAGGCCGTGGTCCTGCCGTCGGCTGACACCCTCACCATCCGGCACCGCGCCACCGACGGCACGGAGACCGTGCTGAAGAGCGGCCTGTCGGTGCTCACCGGCGAGGTCATCGACGCCACCGTCATGCGGGCCGCGGCGCTGGATGAGTTCCTGCGCGCCCAGGTGGCCGCTGCCAAGGACTCGGGAATCCTCTTCTCCATCCACCTCAAGGCCACCATGATGAAGGTCTCGGACCCCATCATCTTCGGCCACGTCATCCGGGCGTTCTTCCCCGACGTGTTCGAGCGCTACGGCGCGGACCTCGCCGCTGCCGGCCTGTCCCCCAATGACGGGCTCGGCGCCATCCTCGCAGGGCTGGACGAGCTTCCGAACGGGGCAGAGATCAGGGCAGCGTTCGAGAAGGGCCTTGCCGACGGACCGAAGCTGGCCATGGTGAACTCGGACAAGGGCATCACCAACCTGCACGTCCCCTCCGATGTCATCGTCGACGCATCGATGCCCGCCATGATCCGTCAGTCGGGTCACATGTGGGGCCCCGACGGCGGGGAGGCCGACACCCTGGCGGTCCTCCCGGACTCGTCCTACGCGGGCGTGTACCAGGCCGTGATCGAGGACTGCCAGGCCCACGGCGCCTTCGATCCGCGCACCATGGGCACCGTGCCCAACGTCGGCCTGATGGCACAGAAGGCCGAGGAGTACGGCTCGCACGACAAGACCTTCGAGATCGCGGCCGACGGCGTGGTCGAGGTGGTGGACCAGTCCGGCACCGTGCTGATGAGCCACACCGTCGCGGCCGGAGACATCTGGCGGGCCTGCCAGACCAAGGACGCCCCCATCCAGGACTGGGTGAAGCTGGCTGTCACCCGCGCCCGCCTCACCGGATGGCCGGCGGTGTTCTGGCTGGACACGGAGCGGGCGCACGACCGTCAGCTCATCGAGAAGGTGCGCACCTACCTCGCAGACCATGACACCGACGGGCTCCAGATCGAGATCATGAGCCCCGTGGAGGCCACGCAGTTCACCGTCGAGCGCCTCCGCAAGGGCGAGAACACCATCTCGGTGACGGGCAATGTGCTGCGCGACTATCTGACGGACCTGTTCCCCATCCTCGAGCTGGGCACCTCCGCCAAGATGCTGTCGGTGGTGCCGCTGATGGCCGGCGGCGGCCTGTTCGAGACGGGCGCCGGTGGATCCGCCCCCAAGCACGTGCAGCAGCTGGTGGAGCAGAACTACCTCCGCTGGGACTCCCTGGGCGAGTTCCTCGCCCTCGCAGCGTCGTTCGAGCACCTCGCCGACCGCGAGGGCAATGCCCGCGCCAAGGTCCTGGCCGACACGCTGGACCGCGCTAACGCCCGCTTCCTCGACCAGGACAAGTCCCCGACGCGCCGCGTCGGCGGGATCGACAACCGCGGCTCCCACTTCTACCTGGCGCTCTACTGGGCCCAGGAGCTGGCGGCCCAGTCCGATGACGCCGCGCTGGCGAAGGTGTTCGGCCCGGTCGCGGAGAAGCTGGCCGCCTCCGAGCAGCAGATCGTCGACGAGCTGATCGCCGTGCAGGGCTCCCCGGCCGACATCGGCGGCTACTACCGCCCCGACGACGCCAAGGCCACCGCGGTCATGCGCCCGTCGGACACGTTCAACGGAATCATCGCCACGCTGGACTGATGCCCGATCAGGAGCTGGACCGCACCACCAGCTCCGCCTGCAACAGTTCGCTGCGAGCCTCCTGGCCGGACAACAACTCGGCCAGGAGGTCCACCGCACGAATGCCCAGCTCGCGGAACGGTTGGCGTACCGTCGTCAGGGGTGGGTAGAAGAAGTCGGCTCCGGGGATGTCGTCGAAGCCCGTGACGGCGACGTCCCCCGGGACGCTCAGGCCGCGCTCACGGCAGGCCTGCAAGGCCCCCAACGCCATGTAATCGTTGCTGGCGAACACAGCATCGACCCCCTGGTCCAGGAGGCGCTGCATCGCGGCGTAGCCGGAGCCTGCCGTCCAATCACCTTCGGCCACCAAATGCGCGTGCTCATCGCCGGCGAACCGGCGCCACTCCTCACGTCTGGCATCAGCGTCGACCCATCCCCGAGGTCCGGCGATGTGGCCGATTCGGGGCCCGTGAGCGCGCAAGTGCAACAGCAACTCTCTGGCCCCACCCGCCTGGTTCACGGAGACCGTGGACAGGCGTTCCGCCGGGGGCTCGTCGCTCGCCACGAGCACCACCGGGGTCCGGCCTGCGGCCCAGATGGCCCCCCTGACGTGGAGAGTGGTGTTCCCCATGACGACTATTCCCTCGACACGCTCGTTGTGCAGCGTCTCCAGCGCCCGCCGGAGGGAGGCGGCGTCCGTGTCGGACGTCGTGATAACGCGGGGCGAGTAACCGTGATCGCGCGCCGCGGCCTCGACCGCAGACAGCAGAAGCATCTGGCCCATCACTCCAGATCCCGAATCAACCACTCCGATTGCTCCTGAGCGGTTCGTAGCAAGTCCGCGCGCCATAGGGCTGCGGCGGTAGTCGAGTTGGCGGATCCCGGCCATCACGCGCTCGCGCGTGGCGGGTTGCACGCGGTCGGGTGTGTTCAGTACTCGGGAGACGGTCTGCGCTGATACGCCGGTCAGCCGAGCGACATCATGGATCGTGGGCGCCCCGCTTCGACGTCGGACCTCGCTCATGGGCCTCCTCCTTCACGACCGTGCGGGCCCGGAGTGATCCGGACCCGCACGTGTTCACTTCTGACTCACACCCGCCCTGTCAGGCCAGGAGTGACTCCTCACGGCTGCGGAAATAGGAGACACTGTCCGCCACCATGCGGTCAAGTATTTCGGCATCCACGCGCCCATTGCGGGCTACGTAGGGGCTGGCGCCGGGGCCCAGCGGCTCCGGGGTGACGTAGCGCCCCTCGGTGTTGGCGCCAATCAGATACAGCGCCATGATGATGGCGTCGATGTCCATGGTGCCCGAGCCCAGAGCCAAGCGGTTCGAGTCGGCCATATGCAGGTTGACGAGGCGATCACCCGCCTGCAGGACAGCCTCCGCGATGCTCGGCTCACCGGCCTGCATGTGGAAGACATCACCGTTGATGTGCTGGACGCCAGGATGGTCAACCGCCTCGATGTACTCGATCGCCCCGGTCACGGTCGTAACCAGCGTGACTTCGTCCCTGCGGATGGGCTCGATGGCGGCCTTGATCCCCGTCTCGGTGAACACGTCAGCCACCAGCCGCAAGGCTGCGACCGAACGGTCGAACTCGTAGGCGTCATACTCTACGGCGCGACCCACAGCGCCCGGGACGACGAGCAGGTAGGAGCCACCCATGTCGCGAGTGAAGGCCGCCTCGCGCCGGATGTAGTCGAGGGCCGCCTGCTGCTGGTGCGGCCGGTTGGACGCCAGATCGTTGTCCTCGGAGAACATTCCGCAGACTCCGGACACCTTCATGCCGTGGCTGTCCAGCAGGGCCCGGGTCTCGTCGACCTGGTATCCCAAGTCCGGGCCATAGTGGTTGCCGTGGAGTTCGATGTACTCGAGGCCGGAGCGAGCCAGTCGCTCGACCGAGACCTCCAGGGGCTCGATCCCGAAGCCCCAGTTCGACCAGGAGAGGTTCAGGCGACGCTCAAATCGTTCGGGGTTCCGCTCGCGCGCTTGCTGGAACTCCTGCGCCAGCTCGGCACGCTTCTTCTCGTAGTTCTGCATGGGTTCTCGTCCTTCCGTGGGGAGGGGCGCTGCCGCCCCTCCCCCGCTGGATTGGTGTCTTGTCAGATCACTGGTATTCGGCGACGTTGGACTCGTCGATGACGAGCACGTCCACCGGCTGCTCGGACTCGATGGAACCGCCCTGAGCGAGCTCAACCGCTTGCTCGATGCCCAACTTGCCCATGAGGGCTGACTGCTGGGCAACGGTGGCGACGAGGGTGCCCTCGGCGACCGCAGCGACGGCGTCCGCACCACCATCGATGCCGATGACCTTGACCTCACCCTGCTTCCCCGCAGAGTTGATGGCCTCAATGGCCCCCAGCGCCATCTCGTCGTTCATCGGGAGGAAGGCGGTCAGGTCAGGGTTAGCCTGGAGGATGTTCTGGGCGACGGTGAGGCCTTCGGAGCGCTGGTAGTTGGCCGTTTGGGTCGCGACCAGCTCGATGTCCGGGTACTCGGCCATCACGTTCTCGAAGCCAGTACCACGGTCGATGGCGGAGGAGGCTCCGGGCACGCCCTCGAGGATGGCGATCTTGCCGGAGCCGCCGATGGCCTCGAACAAGGTCTCTGCGGTCACCTCGCCGGCCGTCACGTTGTCGGTGCCAATGTGGGCTTCAACATCGCCGCCTTCGGCCCGGCGGTCGACGGTGATGACCGGGATGCCGGCGTCGTTGAGAGCCTCCACGGAGCTGACGATGGCCTCGCCGTCGGTGGGGTTGAGGACTGCGACGTCGACGCCTTGGCTGATGAAGTTGAGGATGTCGTTCGCCTGCTTGTTGGGATCGTCACCGGCATCGGCGAAGAGCACCTCGACGCCCTCCTCGGCGTCGGCCTCGTCGACGCCGTCCTTCATGGACACGAAGAACGGGTTCTGCATTGTGGAGATCGAGAAACCGACCACCACCTCTTCGGACCCAGTGGCCGCGGTTTCCTCCGACTCAGCGGCTGCGGTTGCCTCGCCCGTGGGCTCGGCCTCCTCGGTGATGGGGTCACCGCTGCCGCAGGCGGCGAGCAGGAGGCTACTGGCGGCGAAGGCCGCGAGGAGTGACTTCTTGATGTTGTGCATGGTGTTCCTTCCTTGTGGGTTCTGTACGCTGACGGATCGTTCGATTCCGTCAGGAAGACTTGGCCTCGCGCTGCTGGCGGTAGTTCTCGATCAGGACCGCGAGGGCGATGACCGCACCGATGACCACCTGCTGCCAGAACGACGAGACGTTGAGGAGGTTGAGGCCGTTCCGTAGGACGCCGATGATCAGGACGCCGATGGCCGTTCCGACGATCGATCCGTAACCGCCGGCCAGGCTGGCCCCACCGATGACCACGGCTGCGATGACGTCGAGCTCGATGCCGGTGCCAGCTGTGGGCTGCGCCGACCCGAGCCGCGAGGTCATCATGACGCCGCCGACGCCGGCGAGCAGTCCGGCGACGGCGTAGACGGCGAGCGTCATCTTCCGTACCGGCAGACCGGAGAGGCGCGCGACTTCATAGTTGGCGCCCACGGCGAACAAGCCCCGTCCCGCCGGCGCCCAGCGGAAGTACAGCGCTGCCAGAACCATGAGGACCACCGCGATGATCACGGAGGTCGGGAGCCAGCCGCCGAGGTAGAAGGTCGTGAGGTCGCGGAAACCGTCCGGGTAACCGGACAGGGGGCGTCCCTCCATGATGACCAGTGCCAACCCTCGGGCGACGGACATCATCGCGAGGGTGGCGATGAAGGGCGGGAGCTTGCCGTAGACGATGAGCGTGCCGTTCGCGAGACCCGCGACGAGGCCCACGAGCAGGGCTACTCCGACGGAGATCCAGACGTTCAGGCCGTGCGTGACGTGGAGAACGCCAACGAAGGCGCCGGCCAGGGCCAGGACGGAACCGACCGACAGGTCAATGCCACCCAGGATGATGACCGCGGTGCCCCCAATGGCGAGGACGGCAAGAATGGCCACCTGCTGCCCAATGTTGAAGATGTTACTGAGCGTCAAGAACGTGGGTGACAGTAACGTCAGGAAGACGCAGAGGACGATGAGCGCGGCCAGCGGACCGGCAAACGTGGGCAGTCTCCGTCGCGTCTTGGCTTTGGGTCGAGTCCCCACCTTCTCGGCTCCCGGAGTCTCGGTCATGGTATTTGTCATGGAAGTTGTCCTCCTCAGTGGCTGCCTGCGCTGACGAGCGCTTGTTGGTGGCCCTCGACGGCGAGGTGCATGATGGCGGTTTCCGAGAACTCCTGTCGGTCGAGCACGCCGGTCAGGCGACCGTTGGATAGGACGGCGACGCGGTGGGAGATGCCCATCACCTCCGGGAGTTCGGAACTGACCGCGATGACGGCAGCGCCCCCGGCAGCCAGGTCACGCATGATCTGGTAGATCGCCGAACGCGCACCCACATCGATGCCGCGCGTCGGTTCGTCGAAGATGAAGACCTGGGGGTTCCGGCTGAGCCACTTGGCGATGACGCCCTTCTGCTGGTTCCCGCCGGAGAGGGTCTGGGCCAGCTGGAACATCTGGCCACGCAGGTTGACTCGTTCCTTGACCCGCAGTACCTCATCCCGAAGCTCAGCGCGGTTCACGACGCCTCTGAGAAAGCCGCGCGTGGGCAGCCCGATATTGTCTTCGATGGTGAGTCGTTGCGCCAACCCTTGGTTCTTCCGGTCCTCCGGTACCAGCACGATGGAGCGCGCGACGGCGTCCCTGGGACTGCGGATCCGCAACTCCTCACCACTCAGCAGAATCCGCCCGGACGTCGCCTTCCGGGCACCAGCGATGGTCTCGACGAGCTCGGTTCGGCCAGAGCCGACGAGGCCGGCGATTCCCAGAATCTCCCCTCGGCGCAGTTCGAAGGAGACGTCCTTGAACTCCCCGGTACGGGAGAGGCCTTCAACAGTGAGGAGGACCTCATCCGTGGCTGGCGGGAGGTCCGGGTAGATGTTGTCCAGGTCTCGTCCCACCATGGAAGCCACCAGTTCCGTCACCGCGACGTTACTGCTGTCCCAGTCGGCCACGCGGGCACCGTCGCGGAGGGTGACGATCTCGTCGCCCACAGCGGGGATCTCCGCGAGGCGGTGAGTGATCCAGACGATTCCGACACCTTCGTCCCGCAGGCTTCGCACGATGCCGTACAGCGTCTCCACCTCATCCTGACCCAGGGACGCCGTGGGCTCGTCAAAAACGAGGATCCGCGGCTCCTGGGACAGCGCCTTCGCGATCTCCACCAGCTGCTGGATTGCTACCGAGCAGCTCGCCGTGGGAGTGGTGGGTTCGAGGTGTCCAAGCCCGACACGCTTGAGGAGATCTGCTGCCCCACGGTTCATCGTGCGGCGGTCGACGAGTCCGTGCCGCTTGGGGACACGCCCCAGGAAGATGTTCTCGGCGAGGGTCAGGTTGGGAAGAAGCGACAGCTCCTGGTGGATGAGCACTACGCCCGCCAGTGCGGAGTCGTGCGGGCCAGACGGGCGGTAGGGCTCGCCGTCCAGGGTCATCGAACCCTCGTCGGGGATGTACACCCCCGAGAGGACCTTCATGAGGGTGGACTTGCCCGCGCCGTTCTCCCCGATCAGGGCAACGGAGCGGCCGTAGCGGACATCGAAGTCCACCCCGTCGAGCGCCTTGACTCCCGGGAACCGCTTCGTGATCCCCCGAAGGGACAGCCCCTTCTCCAGTGGCGGGGCGCCATCGTCGTGGATCACGAGAGACCCAGTTCCTCGTTGCCCGGGCCGTAGTGCTTGAGCAGCACGAGCGGCTCGGAGTCGGAGTGGTTCTCAATGGTCACGCCGCGGGCGGCTGCGGTGGCGGTCACGAAGTACTCGTCCCGTGTCAGATCGTTGATGCGAACCATGGTGATCGCTGCCAGCGGCTGGCCGTCGATGCTGCCGTGACCCTGCACAGCGACGAGGCCATAGGCGTCCGACTCGTCGATGGTGGCGCGGCCACCGGGCAGCACCGTCAGTTCCTTGGCGGAGAAGTCCCGGGACTTGTAGACGATCCACCGCTCCACGAACTGTCCCGCACCGTGTTCCTTGGAGAACTCGGTCTCCCAAGGCGCAGTCGAACGATGGGCGTGGAAGTCGGGATCGATGTTGAGCTCCCAGTCCAGCATGTCCACCAAGTACGCGTAGTCGCCGTGGTGGGCGGAAGGTACGTCCTTCCAGAGGATGTCGGCGCCCACTTCCATGTTGTTCGACCAGGATTCGAACATCGACAGCACGTCGGAGGCGCGCTGCGGCTCGTAAGTGCAGACCGACGATGGTGCGTGAAGCACTCCAGCCGGCACGTCCCAGCCCTCGCCGACGCGTGTGCGGTAGCCCATCGACAACTCGGTGATCCGGTTGTCGCCGCCGCGTTCGTGGCGCGACAGGTACTCGACTACCTGATCCTTGGTCGTCTCGGGGTGGAGGCCGATGTACATGATCGACTGCTCGCCGAGGTAGTTGTTCATCTGCGGCGAGAAGTAGTAGGCCTCCGGCTTTCCGCGCTTGCC
Source organism: Tessaracoccus pujii (assembly GCF_055326215.1). Classification (NCBI taxonomy): domain Bacteria; kingdom Bacillati; phylum Actinomycetota; class Actinomycetes; order Propionibacteriales; family Propionibacteriaceae; genus Tessaracoccus; species Tessaracoccus pujii. The sequence continues at coordinate 200,043 of NZ_JBUZNP010000004.1, forward strand.
GAGAGGAACCATGTCCTCGTCCTTCGGATGCATGTGGAAGGGGAGCGGCAGGAGGTTGTCGAAGAATTTGGAGTAGGCCGCCCAGTGACCCTCGTCAGACCACATGCGCTCGCCGATGACATCGCCTTTCAGGGAACCGACGATCTCGTCGAACGGAACCAGGACGCCGTCCGGGCTGATGGCCAGACTGAGTCCCTCGTACGGGCCGGTGCCCGGTCCGTTGTCCGCCCGGATCGCCGAGCCAAGCCAGCGCTCGTCGATCCCGCCCCGCCCCTTGGCGAAGGGGTAGTAGTCGTGCGGGTGCAGCCTCAGCCGTCGGCCGGGCGTGCAGAAGGCACGGGGAACCCAAGCGGGAGCGAGGCGCAGGACGCCGTTGCCGGCCTCCATGACAGCGTCGATGGCACCGCGACCGTGGTCGACGGGCAGGTTGAAGGTGGTTGCCGATTCATTCATCTGAGGAGCTCCTTCGTGAGTCAGGAGGCCTGCGAGAAAGGCAGGCCCTTGCGCAGCAGGACGTTGGCCCACAGCCTCAACTCGCCTGTGGCGATGACGCAGTAGGCCTCCCGTGCGAGGTCGTAGTAGGCCCAACGGTCGACCATCTCGTGCTCCACAACACCGGTTGCGGCCACGATCTCGTCCTGCACGCTCGGACGGGGCGAGAGATTGGACTCCATCAGAACCGGGGGATGGTCCTCGTCGAGCGACAGGACGGAGGCCACTGCGTGCGTCATGCGAACGATGTCGACACCCGGGGCCTCAAAGACCCTGACGTTGGTTCGGTGCGCGGGGAAGTTGGCGTCGACGATGAGAACACCGTCCGAGTGCCCCATGTCATCCAGAGCCTTGAGCATGCTCCCCGTCAGGACGGGATCGATACCTATCAACACTTCTATTCGCCCTTCGTTGCGCGATTGATAGACGTGATGTTACCGGTGCCATTCGCATGTGTCAAGACACCGAGGAGGGCGGATTCACAGGGGGGCCTCCGTCCGATGGCACCGGTGCCATCGGACCGGTCGGCGGCCGCCATCCGATCGACGCCTCTGGCAGACTCTGGGCTGAACAGATGTCCGTTTACTGAAACTTGCAGGGGCAGTGTCATTAATTGGGTCAATGTGATCTAGTCTGGCTCCATGCTTTCCGACGAGAACACGCAGCCGATCTGGAGCAGCTCCCCGCTGGATCCCAGCGAGGCGCTCGCTCTGGGGTCAAGTCCCGGCTAGTGGTGTAGCGGGGTTCCTTCGTTAGGCGGTGAGGGCTAGGGGCTCGGTCACCTCCTCGGTGGGGACGGGTGTGAGGCGGCAGCGGGTGAGGATGTCGAGTCCGAGGTAGCGGCGGCCTTCGGCCCATTCGTCGGTTTGCTCGGCCAGGACGGCTCCGACGAGGCGGATGATTGCGGCGCGGTTGGGGAAGATCCCGACGGCGTCGGTGCGCCGTCGGATCTCCTTGTTGAGGCGTTCGGCGGGGTTGTTGGACCAGATCTGGGTCCAGACGTCCTTCGGGAAGCCGGTGAACGCCAACACATCGGCGCGAGCGGCGTCGAGGTGTTCCGCGACGGCGGGGAGCTTGTCGCTCGTGTAGTCCAGGAGCCGGTCGAACTGGGCCTCGACGGAGGATGCGTCGGGTTGGTCGTAGACCGAGTGCAGCATCGCTTTGACCGCGGGCCACATCGTCTTGGGGGTCATTGACATGAGGTTGGCGGAGTAGTGGGTGCGGCAGCGTTGCCAGATGGCGCCGGGCAGGTTGGCCGCGATCGCTTCGATCAAACCAGGGTGGGCGTCGCTGGTGACGAGCCGGACGCCGGCCAGTCCGCGGGCGACCAGGTCGGCGAAGAACGTGTTCCAGGCGGTCTTGGTCTCGGAGGTGGCGACCTGGAGGCCGAGGACCTCGCGGTGGCCGTCGCCGTTGACGCCGGTGGCCACCAGCACGACGGCGTTGATCACCCGGCCGCCTTCGCAGACCTTCATGGTGAGCGCGTCGGCGGCGACGAACGTGAACGGGCCGGCGTCTGCGAGGGGACGGTGTCGGAACTCGTTGACGTGCTGGTCGAGCTCGGCGGCCATCCGGGAGACCTGGGACTTCGAGAGTCCGTAATGCCCAGGGTTTTGACGAGCTTGTCCATTCGGCGGGTGGACACCCCGGCGAGGTAGCAGTCCGCGACCACGGTGATCAGGGCGGTCTCGGCTCGTTTGCGGCGCTCCAGGAGCCATTCGGGGAAGTAGGAGCCGGTTCGCAGTTTCGGGACGGCGACGTCGACGGTGCCGACGCGGGTGTCGAGGGGTCGGTGGCGGTAGCCGTTGCGTTGCGCGAGCCGGTCGGCCGAGGGCTGGCCCCATTCGGCTCCGCAGACCTGGTCGGCGTCAGCGGATAGGAGGGCGTTGATCAGGGTCTGCAGGAGGGTGCGCATCATGTCGGGCGAGGCCTGGGTGAGCAGGTTGCCCAGCACGTGGGCGGGGTCGACAATGTGTGGAGCGGTCATCGTGGTGATGTCCCTTTCGAGAGAGCTGTGAGAGGTGAACTCGAAGGATCCCACGGTGACCGCGCCATCATCTTCCGACTCGGCCACCGGGGCTACACCACTATGAGGGACTTAACTCGCTCTGGCCACCCCCGCCAACCCCAAGCACACCGTCGAGGGGTTCCTGGCCGAGTTCCTGCACGAACTGCACAACCGGCAGGGCGTCAACCTCGCCGACGCCAGCCCCCACGACCAGTACCAGGCGCTCGGCAGCGCGGTGCGCCACTACCTCATGGACGAGTGGCTGGAGACCAACCAGCGCAACAAGCAGGGCGCCAGCCGCACCGTGGGCTACCTCTCGGCCGAATACCTCCTCGGCCCGCAGCTGGAGAACGCGCTGCTGGCGGCTGACCTGGAGGAGATCGCGACGGAGGCGCTGCGCCAGTGCGGCATCGATCTGCGCAGCCTGCTCCCCCAGGAGGTGGAGCCCGGCCTCGGCAACGGCGGTCTCGGGCGCCTCGCCGCCTGCTTCATCGATTCCCTGGCCACCATGGACGTCCCCTGCATCGGGTACGGCATCCGCTACGAGTACGGCATCTTCCGCCAGACGTTCGTCGACGGCCGCCAGGTCGAGGAACCCGACACATGGCTCGAGCTCAGCTCGCCGTGGGAGTTCCCGCACCCCGAGGAGGCCGTGGAGGTCGGCTTCGCCGGGCACGTCGAGGACGTGACGGAGACCGACGGCACCGTGCGTCGCCGCTGGGTGCCCGGCTGGCGCTTCATGGGCGTGCCCTACAACTACCTCGTCCCCGGCTACCGCAACGGGCGCGTCAACACCCTGCGCCTCTGGCGTTCCCAGGCGGTCCGCGACTTCGACCTGCAGATCTTCAACTCCGGCGACTACATCGAGGCCGTCCGGGCCCAGACCTTCGCCGGCAACATCTCCAAGGTCCTCTACCCCGAGGACTCCACGCCGCAGGGCAAGGAGCTGCGCCTGCAGCAGCAGTACTTCTTCGTCGCCTGTTCACTGGGCGACTTCATCGACAACCAGCTCGAGGACGACTTCGACATCCGTCGGCTCGGCGAGCGTGTGATCTTCCAGCTCAACGACACCCACCCCGTCATCGCCGTCCCGGAACTGATGCGCATCCTGCTCGACGAGTACGGTCTGGAGTTCGACGAGGCGTGGGAGACCACCCAGGCCTGCTTTGCCTACACCTGCCACACGCTCCTGCCGGAGGCACTCGAGGTCTGGTCCACCGACCTGCTGGGCAGGCTGCTGCCGCGGCACCTGGAGATCATCTTCGCCATCAACGAGAAGTTCATGGCGGAGGTCCGCTCGGCCTACCCCGGCGACGAGGACCGCGCCCGCCGCATGTCCATCGTCACCGAGCTCCCCTCCCCCGCCGTCCGCATGGCGCACCTGGCCACCGTCGCGGGCTCCAAGGTCAACGGCGTGGCCGAGCTCCACAGCGAGCTGCTGCGCGACAAGGTCCTGCCGGACTTCTCGTCCCTGTGGCCCGAGAAGTTCACCAACGTGACCAACGGCGTCACCCCGCGCCGGTTCATGAAGCTGGCCAACCCGCGCCTGTCGCGGCTCATCACCGAGGCGATCGGCGAGGACTGGGTCACCGACCTCGACGAGCTGCGCAAGCTGGAGGCCTTCGCCGACGACGCCGAGTTCCGTCGCCGGTTCCGCGAGGTCAAGAGCCGCAACCAGGACGTCCTCCGGGCGGTCCTCAAGCGTCGCGACGGGCTGGACCTCCCCGAGGGCCACCTGTTCGACGTCATGGTCAAGCGCCTGCACGAGTACAAGCGCCAGACCCTCAAGCTGCTCCACGTCGTCTCGCTGTACGAGCAGGTGGTCTCCGGGAAGGTTCCGGCCTCGGCGCTCACCCCGCGGACCGTGCTCTTCGGCGCCAAGGCCGCCCCGGGCTACCGAATGGCCAAGGAGATCATCCACCTCATCAACTCCGTCGCGGAGGTGGTCAACGCCGACGCACGGCTCGAGGGCCGCCTGAAGGTGGCGTTCCCCGCCAACTACAACGTGACGCTGGCGGAGCGGCTGATCCCGGCCGCCGACCTGTCGGAGCAGATCTCGCTCGCGGGCATGGAAGCTTCCGGTACCGGCAACATGAAGTTCGCCCTCAACGGCGCGCTGACCATCGGCACGGACGACGGCGCGAACGTCGAGATCCGCAAGCTGGTGGGCGACGACAACTTCTTCCTCTTCGGCATGGACGAGCCCGCCGTCGCGGCGGCGAAGGAGCAGGGCTACCGTGCCCGGGACTTCTACGAGTCCGACGAGCGGCTGCGCGCCACGATCGACCTCATCAACTCCGGCGCGTTCGCCGACGGTGACGGTGACCGGTTCGCCGGCGTGACCGGTGCCCTGCTCGACGAGGACCGCTACATGGCGCTGGCGGACTTCGACAGCTACGTGACCGCGCAGGAGGCCGTCGAGGCCAAGTACGCCGACCAGGAGGCTTGGACGCGTTCGGCCATCCTCAACGTCGCCCGCACGGGCTTCTTCTCCTCCGACCGCTCCATGCGGGACTACCTGGACCGGATTTGGCACGCGCATCCGGTGCCGACCGGCCACAGCTACGCCTGAGGCAATCTCGGGCCAGCGGCGGGGGTGTTGCTCAGACCAACTGGGCGGCGCCCCCGCCGTCGTGTTCCACGATCTCGCCGAGCACCCAGCTCTGGACCCCACGGGCGCCGAGGACGGACTGCGCCCCGTCGGCCTGGTCAGCGGGCAGGATGGCGACCATGCCGACGCCCATGTTGAGGGTGGCGTCGATGTCGGCCTGCGAGATCCGCCCGACCCGCTGCACGAGCTGGAAGATCGCGGGCGGGGTCCAGCTGGAGCGCTGCAGCACCGCGACCATGTCGCCGGGGATGACCCGGGCGAGGTTGTTGGCGAGGCCGCCGCCGGTGATGTGGCTCATGGCGTGCACCTCGACCTGTCCGATGAGGTCCAGGACGTCGAGCGCGTAGATGCGGGTGGGCTCGAGCAGCTCCTCGCCGAGCGTGCGGCCGAGCTCGTCGACGTGCCGGTCCAGCGCCCAGCCGGCGCCCGACAGCAGGACGTGCCGCACCAGGGAGTAGCCGTTGGAGTGCAGGCCCGACGCGGCCATGGCGACGACGGCGTCACCGACGCGGACCCGCTCGGGGCCGAGGATCTTCGAGCGCTCCACGACGCCCGTGGTCGCGCCGGCGATGTCGTACTCGTGCGGCTGCAGGAGGCCCGGGTGCTCGGCGGTTTCGCCGCCGACGAGCGAGCAGCCGGCCGCGAGGCAGCCGTCGGCGATGCCCTTGACGATGTCCGCGATGCGCTCCGGCACGACCTTGCCGCAGGCGATGTAGTCGGTGACGAACAGCGGCTCGGCGCCGCAGACCACGAGGTCGTCGACCAGCATGCCGATGAGGTCGATGCCGATGGTGTCGTGCTTGTCCATGGCCTGCGCCACGGCCACCTTGGTGCCGACGCCGTCGGTGGAGGTGGCGAGCACCGGGTGCTGGTAGCCCTTGAGCGCCGACGCGTCGAAGAAGCCGGCGAACCCGCCGAGCCCGCCGAGCACCTCGGGGCGCCGGGTGGCGGCGACGTGGGCCTTCATGAGGTCGACGGCGCGGTCGCCGGCCTCGATGTCGACGCCCGCGGCGGCGTAGGCGCTCGTGTCGCTCATGACCTCTCCTCCAGTTTCAGCAGCTCGGCCTGGGCCGGCGGGATGGCGACGGGATACTGCCCGTCGAAGCAGGCCCGGCAGAGCTGGTCGGCCGGCACCTGGGTGGCGGCGGTCAGCCCGTCGAGCGAGATGTAGCCCAGCGAGTCGGCGCCGAGCGAGCGGCGGATCTCCTCCACGGTGAGCCCGGGGGCGATGAGCTCGGCGCGGGTGGCGAAGTCGATGCCGTAGAAGCACGGCCACTGCACCGGCGGCGACGAGATCCGCACGTGCACCTCGCGGGCGCCGGCCTCGCGCAGCATGCGCACCAGGGCGCGCTGCGTGTTGCCGCGGACGATGGAATCGTCGACGACGACCAGCCGCTTGCCCTCGATGACCTCGCGGAGCGGGTTGAGCTTGAGCCGGATGCCGAGCTGGCGGATGGTCTGGCTGGGCTGAATGAAGGTACGACCCACGTAGGCGTTCTTCACCAGGCCCTGGCCGTAGGGGATGCCCGAGGCCTGCGCGTAGCCGATGGCCGACGGCGTCCCCGACTCGGGCACCGGGATGACGAGGTCCGCCTCCACGGGATGCTCCTCGGCGAGCTTCTGCCCGATCCGGACCCGTACCGTGTGCACGCCGCGCCCGGCGATGGTGGTGTCCGGCCGGGCGAGGTAGACGTATTCGAAGATGCAGCCCTTGGGTTCGGCCTCGGCGAACCGCACGGAGCGCAGGCCGCGCTCGTCGATGGCGAGGAACTCGCCGGGCTCGACCTCGCGGACGAAGCTGGCGCCGACGATGTCCAGCGCGGCGGTCTCCGAGGCGACGACCCAACCGTTGGCCAGGCGCCCGATGACGAGCGGGCGGAACCCCTGGGGGTCGCGCGCGGCGAACAGGGTGCGCTCCGTCATGAAGGTGAGACAGAAGGCCCCCCGCAGGCGGGGCAACACCTTCATGGCCACCGACTCGACGGGCTCCTCGCCGAAGCTCGCCATCAGCGCGGTCACCAGCGACGTGTCGTTGGTGGAGTCCATGGTCTTCTTCTCGGGCACCCGCTCCGTGGGGTCCAGCTCCGCCAGCCACGCCTCGAGTTCGTGGGTGTTGGTGAGGTTGCCGTTGTGCGCCAGCGCCAGTCCCCCGGCATGCGTGGCGCGGAACGTGGGCTGGGCGTTGTGCCACACGCTGGCGCCGGTCGTCGAGTAGCGGGTGTGGCCGATGGCGAGCCGGCCCGGGAGCGACTTCAGGGTGGCCTCGTTGAACACCTGGCTGACCAGCCCCATGTCCTTGTAGACCATGATCCGCTGGAGGTTGCTCACCGCGATGCCGGCGGACTCCTGGCCACGGTGCTGCAGAGCGAACAGCCCGAAGAAAGTCAGCTGGGCGACGTCCTCCTCGGGCGCCCAGACGCCGAAGACGCCACACTCTTCCTTGGGACCCTCATAGCCTGGCACGCGCCAGACTCTACCCGCTGGGGGCATGACGGGTGACGCGCGCCCATCGGTCACGGGCCGGTGGCGCCTCCCGGGTGGAGTGAGACCTGCGTCGCCTTGACCACTGCCGTCACGGTCAGGTCCGGGGTCAGCGACAGGTCCCGGACCGCGGCCGGGGTGAGGTCTGCGGCGATGCGCTGACCGGCAACCTCCAGCGTGACCCGCTGCACGGGCCAGCGATCCTCGATGCCCACCACGGTTGCGGGCAGCTCATTGCGTGGGCTGCCGTGGGGCGCCGCCCGGAAGATGCTGACTGCCGCCGGCGAGAACACCGCGCGGGTCGGGCCGGCGGGTAGGTCGTCGCGGGAGAGGCCGGCGATCGCCGTCGACGCGTCGAGCCACACGGCTGAGTCGCCCCGCGACTGCCCGTGGAGCAGGTTCACCCCGACGAACCCGGCGAGAAACGCCGACGAGGGTCGCTCCCCGAGATCGTCGACGGCGCCCTCTGCCACCACCGCACCGTCGGCCAGCTCGATCATGCGGTCCGCCAGCGTCACGACGTCGAGGAAGTCGTGGGTGACGAGGAGGGTGGTCACGCCCTGCAGCCGTTCGCGCAGCAGACGCCGGAGCTCGGGCGCCACGGTGGCGTCCAGCGCGGCCATGGGCTCGTCGAGGAGGACCACCTCGGGGTCGGCGGCGAGCGACCTGGCCACCGAGACCCGCTGCGCCTGCCCCCCGGACAGCTCCGCAGGGCGCCGGTCGGCGAGGTCCCGGCACCCCACGGCGGCCAACTCGTCGAGCGCCCGCCGCCTTGAGACCGCGCGACCGATCCCGCGCGCGCGCAGCCCGAAGGCCACGTTGTCCACCACGCTGAGATGGGGGAAGAGCAGCGAGCGTTGTTCCACGTAGCCGAAGCGCCTCAGGTGCGGCGGGACGTGCCCGCCCGGGCCGGAGAGGTCGCGGCCGTGCACTGTCACCACCCCGGCGTCGGGGGCCAGCTCGCCAGAGATCAGCTGCAGGAGGCTGGATTTGCCGGCGCCGTTGGGGCCGATCACCGCCACCGTCGAGCCCTCCGGGATGACGACGTCGAGGTGGAGTCCGCGGGACGCGTGGGTGGCCTGGATCCGGATCGCCTCAGACATCCCGACTCCCGGTGCGCAGGGCGACGAAGACGATCAGGGCCGCCACGGTCAGCAGCACGACGGCGAGCGCGACGGCCAGGTCGGTGTCGGACTCACGCAGCAGGTAGATCTCCAGCGGCAGCGTCCGGGTCACGCCCTGCAGTGACCCGGCGAAGGTGAGCGTGGCGCCGAACTCCCCCAACGCGCGGGCGAAGGCCAACGCCGCCCCGGTCAGCACGGCGGGCGCCGCCAGTGGCAGGGTGACCCGCCTGAACACGTGCGACGGCGAGGCCCCGAGGTGCGCGGCGGCGCGCTCGTAGTGCGTGCCCGTGGACCGCAGCGCCCCCTCTAGCGAGACCACCAGGAAGGGGAGGGCCACGAAGGTCTGGGCCACCACGACGGCGGCGGTGGTGAAGCCGATCTCGATCCCGATGACGGCCAGCGGAGCGCCGACCAGGCCGCGTCTGCCGAGCGTCGCGAGGAGGGCGAGGCCGGCGACGACGGGCGGCAGCACCATCGGCACCGTCACCACCGTGCGGGCCGCGGCCACCCAGCCGCCCGACGACCTGGCCAGCACCAGCGCCATCGGAACGCCCAGGATCAGGCAGATAACCGTCGAGGCAGCGCAGGTGCCCAGGCTGAGCAGGAGCGCGTCGCGGGCCCTGTCCGAGGCGAGCAGCTCGGCCATGCGGCCCCAGGGAGCACGGACGAGCAGCCCGAGCATCGGGATCACCAGCACCGTCATCCCCATCAGGAACGGCACCCAGGCCCACCTGGGGAGGAGCGTCGACCTCACGCTGGGGGGCCGAATCCGGCGGCCCGCAGCTCGTCCTGCCAGGGTCCGAGCACCGAGGCGACGAACTCCCGCGCCGCCCTGGGATGCGGCGCATCCCTCAGCACGGCGATCCAGTAGGTGTTGGCGTGCTTGTCGGCGCCGGGGATCTCGATGGACTCGACGCCGTCGCTGGACGCGGCATCAGTGGCGTAGGCCAGGCCTGCGTCGGCCTCCCCGGACGCCACCTTTCCGAGGACGTCGGCCACCCTGGTCTCCTCCGAGACGGGAGCCAACTCGAGACCAGCCGCGGCCGCCAGCGCGACGGCGGATGCCCCGCACGGCACCTCCGGGGCGCACGTCACGAGCTTGCCGCGACTGAGCGACGCGTCGAAACCGGTCACGCCGGCCGGGTTGCCGGCGGGGACGACGACCACGAGGCGGTTGGACGCGAAGGGTCGCGGCTCCCCCTCGATCAGCCCCGCGTCCACCGCGCGGTCCATCGTCGGACCGTCTGCGGACAGGAAGACATCGGCGGGTGCGCCCGAGCTGAGCTGGTCCACCAAACCGGCCGAGCCGTCGAAGCTGAACCGTGCGTCCGGGCTGACGTCTGCGAGCACCGTGCTCAACGACGAGGCGGCGAACACCACCGGCGCCTCATCCGGCTCCGCACCGCACGACGCCAGCGCAGCGCACGCGAGGAGCACGGTCCAGACGGACCCCTTCACCTGCGCCATGGGGGGCACGTTACACCTGCGTCGTGACCGCGCAGTTTCCTGGCCTCTGGCTGACCGTCAAGGGGTTCCGTACGCTGGAGCCATGAGTTATCGTGCCGCCGTCATCACCTGCTCGGATCGGGCGTCGACAGACGTCTATGAGGATCGGTCGGGTCCGTTGATCCGCGACGCACTGACCCAGCTCGGCTTCGACGTGGCGGAACCCGTCATCGTGCCGGACGAGGCGGAGGTGATCGCCACCGAGATCCGGCTCGCCGTGGCCGACGGCGCCCGTGTGGTGATCACCACCGGTGGAACCGGCGTGGGGCCCCGCGACGTCACGGTCGAGGCAACCCGGTCGCTGATCAGCTACGAAGTCCCCGGAGTCGCGGAGGCGGTCCGCAGCCTGGGCTCGGCCAACACGCCCCTCTCGTGGCTGTCGCGCGGGCTGGCGGGCGTCATCGACCACGACGACAACCGGGCGTTCGTCTACAACGCCCCCGGCTCCCGCGGCGGCGCCCGCGACGCGCTCTCGGTCCTGGCCCCACTGCTGGTGCACATCGTGGACCAGCTCGACGGCGCGGACCACGACCTCAACCGTCCCTCCAGCACCGCCCGACCCACCGTCGCCCCCGCGTCGGAGTGGAGTTGAGCCGACCGCTCAGGAACCGACGGGGCGGGTCCAGTCACCGGAGCGCCCCCCGCTCTTGGCCGTGATCCTCGCCGAGGCGATCTCGGCCGAGCGGTCCACGCCCTTGACCATGTCGACGACGGCCAGCGCCGCGACGGTCACGGCGGTCAGCGCCTCCATTTCGACACCCGTGCGGTCCGCCGTGCGGACGGTGGCCTCGATGAACACCCCTGAATCCACGATCTGCAGGTCCACAACGGCCCCGTGGACGCCGATGACGTGCGCCAACGGCAGGAGGTCCGGCACCTTCTTCGTCGCCGCGATCCCCGCGACCCGCGCGACCGCCAGGACGTCGCCCTTCGGAACCGTGCCGCCCCGGAGGGCCGCGACCACCTCCGCCGAGCATCGGACGGAGGCGACGGCGGTGGCCGAGCGCACCGTGGGCTGCTTCCCGGTGACGTCGACCATGCGGGCCTCGCCGCGGGCATCCAGATGGGTGAACTCCATGACGCAAGCCTGGCAGGTCGGCGGACATCCGGCCAGCCGACCCTTCATATGTGACCCTTCGGTCACCTATGCTCGGGACATGGACGAGGACCTCGTGTTCAAGGCGCTGGCGGATCCCATCCGTCGGTTGCTCATGGATGCGCTCTTCGAGCGGGACGGCCGCCCGCTCGCGGAACTGACGGACCTGGTCCGGACCCGGGCGGACATGACCCGGTTCGGCGTCGCCAAGCACCTCCGCATCCTGGAGGAGGCCGGCGTCGTCACCACACGAAGGCAAGGCCGGGAGAAGCTCCACCACCTCAACCCGGTCCCGATCCAGCAGATCCACGACCGGTGGATCGGCAAGTACACCGAGCGGGCCGGCATCGCGTCCGTGCTGCTTCAGCTCAGACACGTCGTCGAGAGCGACACTCCGAAAGGCTGATCATGAACAACACCGTCATCTACAGCATCTACATCGACGCCCCGGCGCAGAAGGTCTGGGACGCCATCACCACATCCGAATACACCACGCGGTGGGGCTACGGCGGCGACGTCGAGATCGACCCCCGCCCCGGCGGCAACTACCGCAATCTGGCCACCGACGAGATGAAGCAGATGGGCATGGGAGACGTCGCCGTGAGCGGCACGGTGGTCGAGATCGAGGAGCCGCGACGCCTGGTCCTTGACTGGGCGCCGGCCTGGTACCCCGGCGCAGAGGCAACCCGCGTCACATGGGAGCTCACCGAGTATCCGAGCGGCCTGACACAGCTCGTCCTCACCCACGACGTGACGAAGAACCCGCAGCTCCTCGCCGAGGTGACCGGCGGCGCGGATCCGAGCTCCGGTGGCGGTGGATGGCCGTGGGCACTGTCGGGGCTCAAGACCCTGCTGGAGACCGGCCGATCCATGGACGAACCCGCCGCCTGATTGTCGAGCGCCGCAGGCAGTGACGTCGGGTGTCGCACCCGGCACCCGACGTCACTCCTCAGGTCATTTGGTGACGTGGACCGCCACGACGTCGCCCGGACTGACGGCTTCCTCCACCTCTGGAACGACGGCGAGGCCGTCGGCCAGGTGGAGCGAGGCCACCAGGTGGGAGCCTGAGCCGAGCCGGTGCGAGGGCAGCACCGCGCCGTCGACGATGCGCACCGGCGTGTACTGCCGACGGCCCGGCGGGCTGCGCCACCCCTCGGCGACGGGGAGCTCGACGGACGGCCACCGGGTGGGCAGGCCCTGGAAAGCGGCCAGCAGCGGGCGCAGGTACGCCCACGCTGAGACGAACACGCTGACCGGGTTGCCGGGCAGACCCAGGAACGCCACGGCCCGCCCGTCCCGGGCGCGCAGTGCGCCGCAGGCCTGCGGCTTGCCCGGCTGCATCGCCACCGTGACGAACTCGATCTCGCCCTCGACCACCTGACGAACCACCTCGAACGCCCCCACCGACACCCCGCCGGAGGTGACCACCACGTCTGCTGCGCCGGAGGCCTCGTCGAGCACCCGCGCGAATTGGGCTCCGTCGTCGGGCACCGATCGCCGCAGCACCACCTGGCCGCCGAACCTCTCCACGAGGCCGGCGAGCAGGATCGAGTTGGAGTCCGGGATCTGGCCGAAGCCGAGCGGTTCACCGGCGGGCGCCAGCTCGGAGCCTGTCGACAGCACCGCGACCCGCGGCCTCCGCCGCAGCGGCACGGTCCCGAAGCCGATCGACGCCGCCGCGGACGCGGCCTCCGGCCCCCAGATGGCGCCGGAGGGCAGGACGACGTCACCCGCGCGCACGTCCTCACCGACCCGTCGCACGTGCCTGCCCGGCACCGCCACCTCGTGGACGACGACACGATCGGGCAGCGGCGCGGCGCCCATCGGCTGGTCGGTCGCCTCCACCGGGACGACGGCGTCGGCCCCCGGCGGCATCGGTGCGCCAGTCATGATCCGGGCCGCCTCCCCGGGCCCCACCGTCGGGGTGGAGGTGACGCCGGCAGGGACGTCGCCGACCACGCGCAGCGCGGCGCCGGGCGTCGCGTCGGCGGCGCGCACCGCGAACCCGTCCATGGCCGAGTTGTCGAAGGGGGGGACCGCCAGCCGCGCCACCAGGTCCTCAGTCAGGACCCGTCCGCGACCCTCACCCACGGGCGTCACCTCGGATGGCAGGAGCGCGGCCATCGCCAGCACCCGCTCCAGGTACCCCTCGACGCTCAGCATTCGCAGCCACGGCTCACGGGCACTGCGACCACTCGTGGGTGCCATCGGCGAGGAACTGCTTCTTCCAGATCGGCAACATCTCCTTGACCCGCTCCACCAGGTCAGACGCGCAGCCGAACGCCTGCGCCCGGTGCGAGGCCGCGACCGCCACGAACAGGGCAACTCCCCCGATGCCCAGCGTGCCGACGCGGTGCTGCGCGGCGATCGCGTGGACGCCGTCGCGCCCCTCGAACTCGGCCACGATCTCCCGCATCACGGCCTGCGCCGTCGGATGCCCGACGTACTCGATGCCCGTGACCGCCACCCCGTGGTCGTGGTTGCGCACGATGCCGCCGAACGTGACGACGGCGCCCGCGCGGTCATCGGTGACGAACCCCGTCAGCGCGTCGACGTCGACGTCGTCGGCCGTCACCCCTGCGAGTTGCTTCACACACACACCCTAGCCCGAGGGGTCAGCTGGGCTTCGGCGCGCCTGGGCGGGCGTAGCGGAACCAGGTGATCGCGATGCACATCACGGCCCAGACAGCGCCGATCGCGTAGAACATCGTCGGGCTCATGATGGTGAGTCCGACGCCGAACAGGAACGGTCCGAAGGCCGCGATGGCCGCGGTCCAGCCGATCACGCCGCCAGCCTGCCGCTTCTCGAAGATCATCGGCATCTGCTTGAACGTCGACGCGTTGCCGATCCCGGAGAACAGGAAGATCAGCAGCATGCCCCACAGGAACTGGTTGAAACCGCCCTGCAGCGCGGCGGCGCTGGAGGTGTCCGGGGTGAGCGCCGGAATCGTGAAGAGGATCGAGCCCAGGATGCCGATGCCGGAGATGAGCGTCCAGATGGCGCCGCCCATCCGGTCCGTCAACGGCGAGAACACGATGCGGGCCCCGGCACCGACGAGCGGGCCGAGGAACACGAACTTCACCGGGTCCGGCAGGGTGTAGCCGTCGACGAGCATGGTGGCGGTGGCCCCCGCGCCCTCGACGATGGCGGTGTTGCCCGCCCCGTACAGGTTGAGCATCAGGAGGCCGAACTGGGCCGCCAGGCCGGAGAACGTGCCGAAGGTCATGATGTAGAGGACCGTCATCCACCAGGTGTCCTGGTTGGAGAAGATGTCGAACTGCTGCTTGATGTTGGCCTTGATCGGCACGGACCGCAGCGCGATGTAGGCCCAGATGGCGCCGACGATGATGAACGGGATGTAGACCAACGCCGAGTTCTGGTACCAGACGGTGACGGGGTCCTTGCCCGCGAACGCCATCTGCTGCGAGCCGAGGAACCCGAACATGCCGAAGGTGATCAGCCAGGGCGTCATGAGCTGGACAAGTGACACGCCGAAGTTCCCGATGCCGGCCTGGAGGCCGAGCGCCGTGCCCTGCATGCGCCTGGGGAAGAAGTAGGACGTCGACGGCATGAAGCCGGAGAAGGCGCCGCCACCGATGCCGGAGAGGAACGCCAGGCCCATGAGGCGCCAGTACGGCACGTCGGGGTTGGTGACCTCGAAGCCCCATCCGAGGACCGGCAGGATGAGCAGCAGGGTGGTCAACGTGACCATCTTGCGGGTGCCGATCTTGGGTGGGAGCACCATCCACACCAGCCTCAGCAGGCCGCCGGACAGGCCGGGCATGGCGGCCATCCAGTACAGCTGCTCCTTCGTGAAGGTGAACCCGAGCGCGTTGAGCTTCGGCACGATGGCGCTCGGCAGGAACCAGGCGACGAAGGCCAACGTCAGCGTGAACGTCGTGATGGTCAGCGTGTTCCAGGCGAGCCTGCTGTCCCACTTCTCGGGATCTTCCGGATCCCATGCTTGCAGCCAGTCACCCTTGGTCTCGAACTTGGTGCTCATACTGTGGCCTCCTCCAGAGGAAGTTCGATGGTGCCGGCGAGCTCAGGGGACTTGTCGTGCAGCATCTTGACGATGGTGAGGTGCATCCAGGCCGCGCAGATGACGGTGAGGATGAACAGGACGAAGAAGGTGGAGGTCGGGAACCCCGACCACACCTTCGTGTAGGCGAACAGGGGCGGGAGGACGAACCCGCCGAGGCCACCCAGGGTGCCGACGAGGCCGCCGACGGAGCCGACGTTCTCCGGGAAGTACTCGGGGATGTGCTTGAAGACGGCCGCCTTCCCCAGTCCCATCGCGCAGCCCAGGAGGAACACCAGCACCGCGAACATCCACAGGTTCAGCGAGTACGCGAGGTGCTGGGTCTGGGTGCCGTCGGCGTGGTCGATGACGATGTGACCGTTGGGCATCATGAGGATGCCGGTGGTGACCAGCATCAGGGCGAAGGTCCAGTACATGACCCTGCGCGCGCCCATGTGGTCGCTCAGCCACCCGCCGACGGGGCGCAGCAGGGAGGCGGGGAAGATGAAGGTCGCGGTGAGCAGGCCCGCCGTGGTGAGGTTCACGTCGAAGTTGTCGACGTAGTACTTGGGCAGCCACGCCGACAGCGCGACGTAGGCCCCGAAGACGGCCACGTAGTAGAGGCTGAACCGCCACACGCGCATGTGCCGGAGCGGTACCAGCATCTCCCGGACGCTCCTGCTGGTGCCCGGTGCCCGGTCCACGTGCGGCACGACGATCCACACCGCCACACCGAC
This sequence comes from Tessaracoccus pujii, assembly GCF_055326215.1. Classification (NCBI taxonomy): domain Bacteria; kingdom Bacillati; phylum Actinomycetota; class Actinomycetes; order Propionibacteriales; family Propionibacteriaceae; genus Tessaracoccus; species Tessaracoccus pujii. Next base: position 216,120 of record NZ_JBUZNP010000004.1, read on the forward strand.
GATGACCAGCAGCACCGCGTAGATCACGGGCACCAGCCGCCAGCCGCCCTCGATACCGAACGCGAAGGTGGCCCCGGCCGTCCCCGCGATGAGGGGCGGCCCGATGAACTTGGTGACGGAGGCGCCCACGTTGCCGGCGCCGAACACGCCGAGCGCGAGGCCCTGCCGCTTGCGCGAGTACCAGCTGGCGTTCCAGGTGGTGCCCACGGAGAACAGGTTGCCGGCGAAGCCGACGAGGAAGGCGAGAACCAGCAACAGCCCGTAGCTGTCCGCCTTGGCCACCAGGAAGGCCGGAAGCGCGGTGGCGAACAGCAGGAACAGGGTGACCTTCCGGCCACCGATGCGGTCCGCCAGGATTCCGGCCGGGAGCCGCCACATGGAGCCGTTGAGGACGGCGAGCGCCGAGATCCAGGACAACTCGACGTCCGTGAGGCCGAGTTCCTTCTGGATGGGGACGCCGAGGATGCCGAACATCAGCCACACCGCGAACATCAGCGTGAATGCGAGGGTGGACATGACCATGACCCGGCCGGCGCCCTTGCCGGTGTCGTGGACCGGCGCCACCTCGATGAGGTGTTTGCTCACTTGGTTGCTCTCTCTGGGGAAGGGTCTGCAGGGAGGTGGTCAGCGCCGCGCGCGCTTGTTGTCCTGGGTGCCGACGGGGTCCCAGCCGCGGCCCTTCACGGTCGCGGATCGACGGGCGGAGTCGTCGCGGGAGCGGTAGACGATGTAGGGCCTGAAGAGGTAGTGGAACGGCGCCGAGAAGGCGTGCACCAGCCGCGTGAACGGAATGATGGCGAACAGGAGCATGCCGATGACGACGTGCGTCTGGAACTGCCAGGTGGCGTTGCCCATGGCCTCGACGTCGGGCTGAAGCACGAAGAGCGACCGGAACCACACCGAGACGGTCTCGCGGTAGTTGTGCTCCTCACCCGTGGGCGTGGTGTCGCCTGTCAGTGTGGCCAGCAAGCCCAGGCCGATGACGGTGGCCAGCACGAGATACATGATCTTGTCGTTCCACGTGGTGGCCTTGAACACCGCCGTCGTGGAGCGCCGGCGCCAGATCAGCAACACCAGGCCCACGACGAGCGCAAACCCCGCGAGGCCGCCGCCGTACAGCGCCCCGGCATGGTAGGTGTGCTGGTCGATGCCGATCCAGTCCGTGAACGCCTTGGGGATGAGGAGCCCGACGAGGTGCCCCATGAGCACCGCGATCAGCGCGAAGTGGAAGATCGGGGAGCCGATCTTGAGCAGCCTCGACTCGTAGAGCTGGGAGGACCTGGTGGTCCAGCCGAACTGGTCGAACCGGTAGCGCCAGATCAGCCCGCCGATGAGCACCAGCAGCACGACGTAGGGCAGGACGCCCCAGAGCAGAGTGGTCATCGCATGCTCCCTTGCAGTTGCGGATAGGGCAGGAACGTGGGTTCCAGGCCGACGGTCTCGCTGGGCGGGCCGCCCAGCAGGTCACGCACCTCGGAACGGGTCTTGGGGGACGGGCCGCCGAGGGCGTCGCAGACGGCCGCGACGACGCCGGCCTGCGGCAGCTTGTCCTCCTGCAACCCGATGCGCAGCAATTCCAGGCTGGCGCGGTAGGTGTTGAGCAGGCTGAGCCCGAGTTCGGGATGCCCGACGGCGGCGAACTCCAGCACCATCGGCAGGTAGTCCGGTAGTTCGCCCGCGAGGTCGACGACGAGGCCGGAATCGCGGTAGGTCTGCTTGATGGCGGCCAGCACCTCGCCGCGGCGACGGGTGTCGCCGTCGGTCCAGTACGTGAGGTGCAGCGCGTGGCGGCGGGACAGGTCGAACTCCTGCACGTACCACGACTGCAGCTCCATGATCGGCATGCTGCGCAGGTGCGCGACGGTGGGCGCGAACAGCGCACCGGCACCGGTCTCGGCCACCGCGTCCTCGATCATCGGCAGCCGGGCCAGCAGCGCCTCGTCCGGGTAGCTGAGCAGCAGCCCGGCGGCCTGGAACACCACCGCCGACATCATGCCCCGCTCGCGTCGCGCTGGCGCGCCTTGGCGTCGGCGAAGCTCTCGATCGCCACCGGCACGACGCGGCCCGATGACGTGCCGAACACCCCTTCGCCCCCGGCCCCCGGCCCACCCTCGAAGTCCAGGGAGCAGCCCATCTCCTCAAGGTTGTGCGCCTGCTCGGCGTGCGCCTTCGGGATGACGTAGCGCTCGTCGTACTTCGCGATGGCCAACAGCCGGTACATCTGCTCCATGGCCGAGGGGTCCATCCCGACGGCGTGCGCCAATTCCGGCTGCCGCTCGCGGCCGAGCGTCACGTCGCGCATGTAGGAGCGCATCGCGGCGAGCTTCTGCAGGACGCCGGTCACCACGTCGGCGTCCCCGGCGGTGAACAGCTCCGCCAGGTACTCGACCGGGATGCGGAGCGCGTCGATGGCGCCGAACAGGTTGCCGCCGGCCTCCGAGTCATGGCCCTGCTCCTTGAGGAGGTCCACCACCGGGGAGAGCGGAGGCACGTACCAGACCATGGGCATGGTGCGGTACTCAGGGTGCAGCGGCAGCGCCACCTTGAAGTGCTTGATCAGCGCATACACCGGCGACTTCTGCGCGGCGGTCAGCCAGTCCGACGGAATGCCGTTGGCCCTGGCGTCGGCGATCACCTGAGGGTCGTGCGGATCCAGCATCAGGTCCAGCTGGGCCTGGTAGAGGTCCTTCTCATCGGCGAGCGCGGCCTTCGTGACCTGGTCCGCGTCGTAGAGGATGATGCCGATGTAGCGCAGCCGCCCCACGCAGGTTTCGGAGCACACCGTCGGCAGCCCCACCTCAAGGCGCGGGTAGCACATGGTGCACTTCTCGGCCTTGCCGGAGCGGTGGTTGAAGTAGATCTTCTTGTAGGGACAGCCGGTGATGCACTGCCGCCAACCACGGCACTTGTCCTGGTCCACTAGGACGATGCCATCCTCGGAACGCTTGTAGATGGCGCCGGAGGGGCAGGCGGCCATGCACGAGGGGTTGAGGCAGTGCTCGCAGATCCGGGGCACGAAGAACATGAACGTCTTCTCGTACTCGAACTTGATCTGCAGGTTGGCGTCCTCGAGGAGCTTCTTGACGATCGGGTCATCGTGGCCGGACTCGTGGATGCCCCCCAGCGCGTCGTCCCAGTTGGCTGAGGCCTTGATCGCCATGTTCTCGCCCGTGATGAGCGATTTCGGCCGGGCGACCGGGAAGTCGTCCCCGAGTGGGGCCTGGACCAGGTTCTCGTAGTCGTAGGTCCAGGGCTCGTAGTAGTCGCTCATCTCCGGCTGCACCGGGGAGGCGAAGATGCTGAGCAGCTTCTTGAACCGGCCGCCGGAGCGCAGCTTCAGCCGCCCCGACTTGGTGCGGACCCAGCCGCCCTGCCACTTCTCCTGGTCCTCGTACGTGCGGGGATAGCCCTGACCCGGGCGGGTCTCGACGTTGTTGAACCACACGTATTCGGTGCCGGCCCGGTTGGTCCACGCCTGCTTGCAGGTGACCGAGCAGGTGTGGCAGCCGATGCACTTGTCGAGGTTCATCACCATGGCCACCTGGGCCATCACGCGACGCTGCTTGGCCATCAGTACTGGACCTCCTGGGAGCGGCGGCGCACCGTCGACACGATGTCGCGTTGAACGCCGGTGGGGCCGATGTAGTTGAAGGCGTACGCCTGGTGCGCGTAGCCGCCGATGAGGTGGGTGGGTTTCAGCAGGATCCGGGTCACCGAGTTGTGGATGCCGCCCCGTCGGCCGGTGGCCTCGGACTTCGGCACGTCGATGGTGCGCTCCTGCGCGTGCTGGACGTAGCAGATGCCGTCCGGCAGCTTCGGGGTGACGACGGCGCGGGCCACGAACACTCCGTTGGCGTTGGTCAGCTCGATCCAGTCGTTGTCCTTGACCCCGATGCTCGTGGCGTCCGCCACGCTGAGCCACGCCTGGGGCCCGCCCCTGCCGAGGCTGAGCATGAACAGGTTGTCCTGGTACTCCGAGTGGATGGACCACTTGTTGTGCACCGTGAGGTAGCGCAGCGTGATGGCCTTCTCGCCGTTGGGCCCGAGTTCCGGCTCGCCGTAGTCCCGCCCCATGTCCAGGGGTGGCCGGAAGATCGGCAGCTGCTCCCCCGCGTCCGCCATCCAGTCGTGGTCGAGGAAGAAGTGCATGCGGCCCGAAAGCGTGTGCCACGGCTTGAGCCGCTCGGTGTTGATGGTGAACGCGGCGTAGCGGCGCCCGCCGGTCTCCGAGCCCGACCACTCCGGTGAGGTGATCACGGGCTGCGGCGACTGCTGGGTCTGGATGAAGGTGATCTGCTTCTCCTCCGACCCCTCCGACAGGTCGGCGAGCTTGCGTCCGGTCTTGCGCTCCAGGTCCCGGAAACCCTGCGTCGCGAGCTCGCCGTTGGTGGTGCCGGAGAACATCAGGATGGCCTCGGCCATCCGCTGGTCCGTGTTGATCGCCGGGCGACCTTCGGCCGGGCCGGACGGGTACACGCCGTGCAGCTTGCCCAGCTTGGTCACCTGGTGGCCCACGTCGTAGGTGATGTTCTTGACCGTGAAGCCCAGTTTCTCCGCCAAGGGGCCGACGGTGAGCAACTTGTCCGCGATGGCCGTGTAGTCGCGTTCCACGACGGCCAGCACCGGCATGTTCTTCCCGGGCACCCCCTCCAGGTCCGTCCCCCGCCAGTCCGGCACGTGGCCGCCCGGCTGGGCGATCTGCCCCGGAGTGTCGTGCTGCAGCGCGACGGCCACCAGATCCTTGCGGGTGTCCAGGCGACCCTTCGCCAGTTCGGAGAGCTTGATCGCGAGTTCGGCGAAGACGTCGAAGTCGCTCTTCGTCTCCCATGGCGGGTCGATGGCGGGGGTGAAGGCGTGCACGAAGGGGTGCATGTCGGTGGAGCTGAGGTCGTACTTCTCGTACCAGGTGGCGGCCGGCAGCACGATGTCGCTGAGCAGCGTCGAACTGGTCATGCGGAAGTCCGCGGTGATCAGCAGGTCCAGCTTCCCCTCGGGCGCCTCGTCGTGCCAGGTCACCACGTCCGGGCGCAGCTCAGCGCCGTGACCGTTGGCCATCACGTTGTTGTGGGTGCCCAGCAGGTGCTTGAGGAAGTACTCGTTGCCCTTGGCGGAGGAGCCGAACAGGTTGGAGCGCCACAGGATCATGGTGCGCGGCCAGTTCTGCGGCGCGTCGATGTCCTCGACGGAGCTCTTCAGCTCGCCCGAGTTGAGCTTGGCGGCCACGTAGGCCTGCGGTGTCTCGTACTCCCCGCGGCCGACGGCGGCGATGGCCTCGTCGGCCAGGTCCAGCGGGTTCGCGTCGAACTGCGGGTAGAAGGGCATCCAGCCGAGGCGGTGCGACAGCGCGATCGCGTCGGCCGAGTGGGTCCCGTCGAGGCTGCCCGTCGACAGCGGAGACTTGATCCGGTCCGCGGAGAAGCCGTCGGTGCGCCACTGGTCCGTGTGCATGTACCAGTAGGCCGTGCCGATCATGGTGCGCGGTGGCCGTGACCAGTCCGTGGCGTTGGCCATGTTGAACCAGCCCGTCATGGGGCGGCACTTCTCCTGGCCCACGTAGTGGGCCCAGCCGCCGCCGTTCTTGCCGATGCAGCCGGTCATCATGAGCAGGGCGATGATGGCGCGGTACGTGACGTCCGCGTGGAACCAGTGGCAGATGCCCGCGCCGATGATGATCATCGTGCGGCCCTTCGACTCCTCCGAGTTCGCCGCGAACTCGCGGGCGATGCGCAGGCACGCCTCGGCCGGCACGGAGGTGATCTCCGCCTGCCAGGCCGGGGTGTAGGGAACGGTGGCGTCGTCGTACCCGGAGGGCCACACGCCGGGCAGCCCGTCGCGGGCCACGCCGTACTGGGCGAGCATGAGGTCGAAGACGGTGGTGACGAGCTTGCCCTCCACCATCCGGGCGGGGACGCCCCGGTGGATGATGCTGCCCTCCCCCTTCGGGTCCTCGAAGCAGGGCAGGGAGATCTCGACCTTGTCCGCCTCCGCCTGCTCAAGCAGGGTGAGCGCGGGACGGATATCGCCGAGGTCCAGGTTCCAGAGGCCGGCGCCGTCCTCCGAGTAGCGGTAGCCCATGGAACCGTTGGGTACGGCCGGGCCGCTGGTCGCGTCGTCCCACACCACGGTCTTGAAGGCGGCGTCGGAGACCGACGAGTGGAGGGGGAGGTCCGCGGCGGTGAGGAACTTGCCCGGCACCAGGCCGTGGCCGTCCGGGTGGTCCACCAGCGTGATCAGCATGCCGAGATCGGTGTACTGCTTCACGTAACCGTCGAAGTACTCCACCTTCTTGTCGACGAAGTTCTCCTTGAGGATGACGTGGCCCATGGCCATGGCCAGCGCGGCGTCCGTGCCGGCCTGCGCGGGCAGCCACTCGTCGGCGAACTTCACATTGTCCGCGTAGTCCGGGCTGACGGTGACCACCTTGGTGCCGCGGTAGCGCACCTCCGCCATCCAGTGCGCGTCGGGCGTGCGCGTGACCGGCACGTTGGAGCCCCACATCATGAGGTACGTGGAGTCCCACCAGTCGCCGGACTCCGGCACATCCGTCTGGTCGCCGAACACCTGCGGTGAGGCGACGGGGAGGTCCGCGTACCAGTCGTAGAAACTGGTCATCGCGCCGCCGATGAGGTGCGTGAATCGGGTGCCGATGGCGTGCGAGACCATGCTCATCGCCGGGATCGGCGAGAACGAGACGCAGCGGTCCGGGCCGTAGAACTTGATGGTGTTGACGTAGCTGGCGGCCGAGATCTCGAGAGCCTCCTCCCACGAGATGCGCACCAGGCCGCCCTTGCCGCGTGCCTGCTGGTACCTGCGACGCTTGACCGGGTCCGTCGAGATCTCGCGGAACGCGGCCACCGGGTCACCCAGGCGCTTCTTCGCCTCGCGGTACATCTCGATGAGGACGCCGCGACCGTAGGGGTAGCGCACCCTGGTGGGCGAGTAGGTGTACCACGAAAACGCGGCCCCACGGGGGCATCCGCGGGGCTCGTACTCCGGCCGGTCCGGGCCGGTGGTGGGGTAGTCCGTCTGCTGCGCCTCCCACGTGATGATCCCGTCCTTGACGTAGACCTTCCACGAGCAGGAGCCGGTGCAGTTGACGCCGTGGGTTGAGCGGACCACCTTGTCGTGGCTCCAGCGGTCGCGGTAGAAGACATCGCCCGCGCGGCCCCCCTGCCGGAAAACGGCGCGGCCGTCGTCGGTGCCGTCCCAGCGGGTGAAGAACCGGCCAAGCTTCAGCAGGGCATCAGAGGCGGGGCCGTCAATGCGCGCGGAATCGGTGCTCATGGGCGTCAGCTTTCCATGCCATGGGGACAAACGTCCAAACTTCTGGGAAAAAACTATGACGTGTCGTCGTAGATCACCGCATCGACTCCCGCGACGACGGCCTGACTAGGCGTGTCGACATCCCGCGTGACGTCGGCGGGCGCCCGCACCCGCGCCACCTGCAGCCCTCCCAAGAGCCGCCGGACAGACACGTCGCGCAGCGCCGGTACCTCCCCCACGGCCCGCCGCAGCGCGGCTGCCGGGTACCGGCCGGCGAGGTACTGCGGCCAGGACTCGGCGTCCTCCAGCACCACGCCGTCGGGAGCCATCACGGCCGCCGCGAGGGCGGCGACGACCGCGTCCGGGTTCGCCAGGTCCCCAGCGAGGAGCATCACCTCCTCCGCCTCCCCAGGCAACGCGTCCACGGCCGCCGCGATCCCCGCCACCGGTCCCCCGAACGGCGGTTCCTCCAGCACGAACGACACCCGCGGGTCCCCGAACCCGGCGCGCCGGGGGGAGGCGACGACCACGCGATCGGCCCAGCCGAGGGCCGCGTCGCAGGTGCGCTGGAGCAGGGAACGGTCCCCGACGGTGAGCTCGAGCTTGTCCGTACCCATGCGCGAGGACCGGCCGCCGCCGAGGACCACGGCGAGGCGCATCGGCCTAGTGGCCGGCGAAGCGCGAGTCCACGCCGGCCGCCTCGGCGGCTCCGGCGAAGAAGCGGATCTCCATGAGGTTCCTCTCGTCATCCGCCGATGGCGCTCATCGTGCGGGCGGGTTGAACGAATCCGGCGTCGTCGATGCCGTGCGCCCTGGGCTTGGCGGCGTGCGCGCCGGTCCAGGCTGCCACGAGGTCCTCATCTGAGCCGCCTCCGCGGACGATGGCGCGCAGATCGGTCTCGGTGCGGGAGAACAGGCAGGTGCGCACCTGCCCGTCAGAGGTGAGGCGCGTCCGGTCACAGGCCCCGCAGAAGGGGTTGGTGACCGAGGCGATCACGCCGATCGTCCCGCCCGGCTGTCGGTCGTCGGGTGCGACGCGCCACAACTCGGCGGGCGCCGCGCCGCGCGGCTCATCGAGCGGGGTCAGCCCGAAGCGGGTCCTCAGCTGCGCCAGGATCTCGTCCGAGGTGACCATGCGGGACCGGTCCCACTCGTGCTGCGGACCCAGCGGCATCTGCTCGATGAAGCGCAACTGATAGCCGCGGGCCAGGCAGAACTCGGCCAGGGGCACGATGTCTGCCTCGTTCTCGCCGCGCATGATGACCGAGTTCACCTTCACCGGGCGCAGTCCGGCGGCGTCGACGGCAGCGATGCTGGCCAGCACGTCATCCAGACGGTCACGCCGGGCGAGCCGCGCGTACCGGGCGGCGTCGAGGGAGTCCAGGGAGATGTTGACCCGGTCCAGTCCCGCCGCGACCAACCCGCCGATCCGCTTGTCCAGGCCCAGCCCGTTGGTCGTGAGCGCCAGCTCGGGGCGACCATTGGGACCCCGCAGGTCCGCGGCGCCGGCGACGATCCGCTCGAGCCCCGGGCGCAGCAGGGGCTCACCGCCGGTGAATCGGAGGCGAGCCACGCCCAACCGTTCCACCGCGACCCGGAGCACGCGGATCACCTCGTCGTCTGTCAGGGTCTCCTCGGCCGGCAGCCACGCAAGCCCCTCGGCCGGCATGCAGTAGGTGCAGCGCAGGTTGCAGCGGTCGGTGAGGGACACGCGCAGATCGCGCGCGATCCTCCCGTGGCTGTCCGACAACCGTGCCTCCTGCATGGGCGCATGCTACCCCGAGAGGGCTAGCCCTCGGCGCGCATGCGAAACTGGATCGATGAGCAGAGACCCGCACGGACTTGGGCCGACCCGGACCCGGGTCCTCGCCCTGCTGCAGTCCGCGCCGGGCCCCATGGCGGTGGCGGAGGTGGCCGACGAGCTCGGGCTGCACCGCAACTCGGCGCGCTTCCATCTTGAGGGGCTCCGGGACGCCGGCTACGCCGTCAGCGCCGCGGCCCCACTCGGCCACACCGGGCGCCCGCCGCTGCTGTTCGCCGCCACCAGCGATTCCCCCAACGTGACCAACTCCCACCTGATGGAGCTGGCGGAGGTCCTCATCCAGAACTTCGTCACCACGCTGCCGGACGGTTCCCGGTTGGCGGAGGAGGCCGGACGGGGCTGGGGACGGTCGATGACCGGGCCGGAGGGAGTCCCGCAGGATCCCATCGCCGGACTCGTCCTGCACCTGGCCGAGCGCGGCTTCAGCACCTCCGCGACGGGGGGCCACCTCACCTTCACCCGGTGCCCGTTCCGCGCGGAGGTGGGCCTGCGCGAGCTGCCCGTCGTCTGCGCCATCCATCAGGGCTTCGTCGACGGCTACCTCGGCGCCACCGGGAGCGACCTGGTGGCGGATCGGATCGAGGTGGGCCCCCGCGTGTGTCACCTCGCGCTGCACGGACCCCCCGCACACGGGACCACGCCGGAGGGCTGAGCCCCTCTCGGAGCCCGCCGACCGGCGTGGATCGGTCTGGGGTCTCGTCAGCCCTTGACGCCGCCGGCGGTGAGGCCGGCCACGATGTAGCGCTGCAGGTACATGAACAGCACGATGATCGGGATGGCCGCCAGCACCGCGCCCGCCGCGAACAGCGACCAGGGCGCGTTGCGCTCGTCCGAGCCCCACACGTACAGACCGACGGCCAGGGTGTAGTTCTCGGGCCTGGCCAACACGATCTTTGCCAAGATGAATTCGCCGTAGGACCCGACGAAGCTCAGCAGCCCCACCACCGCGAGGATGGGTGTGACGAGCCGCATGATGATTCCCCAGAAAATCTGGGCGTGCGTGGCGCCGTCGATCTTGGCGGCCTCGTCGAGTTCCATGGGGATGGTGTTGAAGAATCCGTACATGAGGAACGTGTTGGCCCCCAACGCGCCACCGAGGTAGATGGCGATCAGTTGGAGGTGGGACCCGACGCCGAGGAACGGGAAGATCTCACCCAGGGTGAGCGCCAGCAGGAAGATGGCGACGAACGCCAGCATCTGCGGGAACATCTGGATGATGAGCAGCGCGGTGAGCCCACCGCGCCGTCCCTTGAACCTGAACCGGCTGAAGGCGTAGGCAGCGGCGGCCCCCATCAGGACGGTGCCGACCGCGGTGACGCTGCTGACGTAGAACGACTGGAGCGCCCATCGCGGGTAGTCCGTGGTCATCAGCTCGGCGTAGTGCTCGCCGGTGATGCTGGTGAACAGCCGCAGCGAGCCGGTGAGCGTGCCGTTGGTGTTGAGCGAGGCCGACAACACGTACAGCAGCGGGAAGGTGCAGTAGGCGATCACGAGGATCCCGAAGACATGCTTCCACCCCACCTGGGCCCACCACCTGCCCCCATGGAGACGCACATCGTTGTCGCCGTTGGCGAGTTTCCTGGCCATCACATGATCTCCTCAAGCTTGCGGGTCTGCCTGAATCCCAGCCAGGAGATGAAGCCGACCACCAGGAAGATGACGATCGACATGGCGCTGGCCAGGCCGTACTGCCGGTTGCCGCCCTCGAACGCGATGGCGTAGACCATCGAGATGAGAATGTCGGTCTCGCCGACGGGCACCGGAGCCCCGGAGTAGTTGGGTCCGCCGCCCGTGAGCATGTAGATCAGCGAGAAGTTGTTGAAGTTGAACGCGAAGCTCGCGATGAGCAGCGGCGCCACCGAGACCAGCAGCAGGGGCAGCGTGATGCCCCAGAACCGGCGCAACGGTCCCGCGCCGTCCATGATCCCGGCCTCGGTGAGTTCCTGGGGAATGGACTGCAGCGCCCCGGTGGTGACCAGGAACATGTACGGGAATCCGAGCCACAGGTTGACGCCCAGGATGGCCAGTTTGGCGAGGTTGCCGTCCGTGAACCACGGGATGCTGGCCCCGCCCAGGAGGACCTGATTGATGAACCCGAACTCCTGGTTGAGGAGACCGCGCCACACCAGAGCCGCGAGGAACCCGGGGAAGGCGTACGGGAGGATGAACAGGGCTCGATAGAGCGTGCGGCCCTTGACGCGCGGGTCGTTGAACACCACCGCGAGGAGCAGTCCGAACGCGAACGTGGTGAGGACCGACAGGATGGCGAAGGCGAACGTCCACGCCATGGAGGACAGGAACGGGCCGGCCAGCCGGGAATCGGTGAACATGCGCGAGAAGTTCTCGAACCCCACGACCACCCGCCATCCGGGGGTCAGGGTGCGGCCGTCGTCGGCCACGAACTGACCCACACTGTCGTCGGCCGTGTACACCTTCCCCTCAGCGTCGGTGAACGTGTCGGCGGCTTCGTCGTAGGCGAGGAGCGACTTGGCGACGTAGGCCATGGCCGCGTTGTCAGTGCGGAGCCACCCGTCGTCGGGGTTGTCGGAGACGCTGACCCTCAGGCCGAGGACCTCGTCCTGGCGCAGCTGGATCTCGGCGAGCGGGAGGACCGTCGCGCCTGGGACCTCCGTCACCCTGCCGCCGTCGACGACGGCGTCCGGGGCGTCGGCCAGCGGGGACTCGGCGTCGCCGACCTTGGCCTGCTCGCCGTCGACGATGGCGAAGCCGATCTGGCCGTCACGGTCGTACACCGTGACCGGATAGGTGGGCGTGCCCTCGACCCGACGGTCCGAGGTCTTCATGATCTGGGTGATGGCGGGCTGCTTGGTGTCGTTGTGCCCGTCACCGTAGTTGGTGAAGGCCACGTAGGCCGTGTTCACCATGACGTAGACCTGGAACACGATCAGGAAGATCAGGCCCGGCACGAGGTACTTGGCCGGGATCGCACGCTTCGAGAAGTACACGTAGTCGACGACGATGAGAGTGAGGACGAGGAAGACGAGGACGCCCCACTCCTGCTGGCCATAGCTGGCCATGATGCCGTAGAGGCCAAACGCGTTGACCAGCATCATGAGGACGAGCTTCACATAGAAGCCCGGGCGCGAGAGGTCCCGCGCATGGGAGAGCCTCGGCGACCGCGGTGTCGTGGAGTTGCTCAAGGGAGTTCAACCTTCGCTTCGCTGCGAGTATGGACCGGGGGTCGGGCGGCCTCAGCTGCCCGACCCCCGGAGGATGGTGACCTACGGGTCAGGTGATCAGAACTTGGCTTCGATGTTCTCGACCATGGCGTTCCACGCCGCGGCGGGCTCCGCGTTGCCGGTGATGATGCTCACCTCAGCGCCGCCCCAGAACTCCCAGACAGCACCCATCTCGGGGATGGCGGGCATGGGCTGGCCGTCCTTGCCTGCCTCACCGAAGCCAGCCAGGATCTCGTCGGCGACGGCGTCAGCCGACTCCGTCAGGGCCGGCATGCGGCCGCCGAGCTCGAACATGGCGTCCTGGGCCTCCTTGCTGGCCATGTAGTCCAGGAACTGCGAGGCGAGCAGGGTGTTCTCGGACTTCGACGACAGGAACACGCCCTGCACGCCGACGAACGGCGCGGAGGGCTGGCCGCCGGCCGACGGGACGGGCAGCACGGAGATGTCCATGCCCGCGCCCACGAAGTCTCCGGTCCACCAGGGCCCGGTGATGATGTAGGGGGTCTTGCCGTCGATGAAGGCCTGCTTGGCGGTCTCACCGTCGAGCGAGGAGGAGACGACCTTCTCCGCCGCGAGCTTCTTGAGGTACTCGGCGAACGCCAGGCCCTCTTCCCCGCCCATCCCGAGCTCAGCGGTGTAGTCGCCGTTGGCGTCTGTCTTGAACACCGGCGCACCGAAGGACGTCTGCAGCGGGTAGAGGTGGTACGCGTCGCCGCCGGGCCCCTGCTGGATGACGATGGGGAACTCGGCGCCCTCAGCATCCTTGCCCTGGGCGATCAGCTCGTCGAACGTGGCCGGGGTGTCCTGCACCATGGCGTTGTTGCGGACGAGGGCGATGTTCTCGATGGCGTAGGGGACGCCGTACAGCTGCCCCTCCAGGGTGAAGCCGCGGGTGGCCACCTCGTTGAAGCCCGAGACCTGGTCACCGAGCTCAACGGGGGCGACGACACCGTTCTTGACGAGGTCACCGGTCCAGTCGTGCGCGCCGACGATGAGGTCGGGGCCCTCACCCGTGGGCGCCTGGGCGATGAAGTCGGTCTTGACGTCCGCGGTGGGCTTCTGGACCACGTCGAGCGTCACGCCCGAGGCGGCCAGGAAGGACTCGCCCAGGGACTTGAACGCGTCGATGCGGGTCTCGTCGACCCAGACGGTCAGGGTGCCGGCGGCCGCGGGGGCGGAACTCTCGGCCGGAGCGCTGCTCGCGGCGCTGGAGGCAGCATCCGTAGCGGAAGGGGAGGTGGTGCTCGACGTGCCGCCGCCACAGGCGACCAGCGTCAGAGAAAGCCCGGCCGCAGCGGCGGCGAGAAGGCTCTTGCGCATGTGTGTAACTCCTTCGTTATCCCGGGCCGCTTCGGTGCCGACCCGATCTGATGTGAATCGTAACCTGTTCTGCAAAGCTTGCAAACTCTTTGCAATAACACTTCTATAACATTCCCGATCCGCCGACGACGGTCGCCCAGGGACCACCCATCTCCGCGTATAGGCGCCTGCCCCGCCGCCCTCGCGAGTGTGCAACGATTCTGCAAACCCGTTGCAAAGTGGCGCGATTTCTTGCACACTAGCCTGCGACGACGTGCGTCACTGGAAACTCGACGGAGAGGAGGGCCGATGATCCCGGCACGAGCCAAGCTCGCGGATCTGGCCGTCGCCGCCGGCGTGTCCACCGCCACCGTCTCCCGCGTGCTCAACGGCAAGCCCGGGGTGGCGGAGGCCACACGGATGTCGGTGCTGGCCACCCTCGAGTCCCTGGGCTACCCCTTGGAGCCGGAATCCAGCACAGGCGAGGGGCTGATCGCCGTCATGGTGCCGGAGCTGGCCAACCCATCGTTCGCCTCGTTCGCCAACGAGTTGGCGCTCATCCTCACCGCCGCCGGGCGCCACATGATCCTGTGCACCGCCGGCCCTGGTGGCACCAGCGAGGACCAGTACCTCGACGCGCTGCTCGGCGTCGAGATCGCCGGGATCATCTCCGTCTCCGGCACCCCTGCGGACACCGAGGCCTCGTCCGATCACTACCAGCGGCTCATCGACGCCGGCGTGCCCGCCGTGTTCATCAACGGCTACAACCCCACCGTCGACGCCTCCTTCTTCTCGTGCTCCGACGCCGAAGCAGTGGCGATGTCGGTGGCCCATCTGCGGTCCTACGGCCACACGCGGATCGGGCTGGCCGTGGGTCAGCAGCGCTACCTCCCCAGCCGCCGTAAAATGACCGCCTTCCTGGGGCTGGGCTTCGCCGCCTCCTCGACCGTGTCGACCCTGTTCACCGTCGAGGGCGGGCAGGCGGCCGCGTCACGACTCTTCGACTCCGGCCACACGGCCATCGTCTGCGGGTCCGACGTCATGGCGCTCGGGGCCGTGCGCGAGGCCCGATCCCGAGGCCTGGACGTGCCCGGTGATGTCTCCGTCGTCGGCTACGACGACTCGCCCCTCATGGCCTTCACCAGCCCCGCCCTCACCACCGTGCGCCAGCCCGTGGCCGCCATGACCCAGGCCGCCGTCGCATCGCTCCTCACCGCCATCCGGGGGCTCCCGACCGATCCCACCGAGATGCTGTTCCATCCCGACCTCATCATCCGCCAGTCGACAGGACCACTTCATGACCGCTGAATGGTGGCGCGACGCCGTCATTTACCAGATCTACCCGCGCTCCTTCGCCGATTCGGACGGGGACGGCTACGGCGACCTCCCCGGCGTCATCGGCAAGATCCCATACCTGGCGCGGCTGGGCGTTGACGCCATCTGGCTGTCCCCCTTCTACAGGTCACCCATGGCCGATGCCGGCTACGACGTGGCCGACTACGAGGAGATCGACCCGATGTTCGGCACTCTCGCGGACGCGGACGAGCTCATCGAGGCGGCGCACGCGGCCGGCCTGCGCGTCGTCGTCGACCTGGTGCCGAACCACACGTCCGACGAACACCGCTGGTTCCAGGCCGCGGTCGCGGCCGGACCCGGCTCCCCGGAAAGGGAGATGTACCACTTCCTCGACGGTCGCGGCGAGGGCGGCGAGCTGCCGCCGAACAACTGGAAGTCCGTCTTCGGCGGCGCCGGCTGGAGCCGTCTCACCGCGCCGGACGGCACGCCGGAGCAGTGGTACCTCCACCTCTTCGACGTGAAGCAGCCGGACCTCGACTGGTCCCAGGAACGGGTCCGTGCCGCGTTCGACGGCGTGCTGCGCTTCTGGCTGGACCGCGGCGTCGACGGCTTCCGCGTGGACGTGGCGCACGGACTGGTCAAGGCCGAGGGGCTCCCGGACTTCGACGAGGACCAGATCATGCTCGACGGCCAGGCGGGCCCCATGTGGGACCAGGACGGGGTCCACGAGGTCTACCGCAGGTGGCGCACGGTGCTGGACGCCTACGACGGCGAGCGCTCCCTCGTGGCCGAGGCCTGGGTGGCCGATCCCCAGCGCCTGGCGCTGTACCTGCGCCCGGACGAGATGCACACCGCGTTCAACTTCCAGTTCCTGGAGAGCCCGTGGGACGCCGCGTCCTACCGCCAGGTCATCACCGCCACCATGGCGGCCGACGAGGCCGTCGGAGCACCGACCACCTGGGTGCTGAGCAACCACGACGTGCTGCGTCACGTCAGCCGCCTCGGCCTGGCCTCACCGGGCTCCAGCCATGAGGGCCTCGGGGCTGACGACGAGCAGCCCGACAACACCGTCGGGCTCCGCCGAGCCAGGGCCGCCACGCTGATGATGCTGGCGCTGCCAGGGTCCGCCTACCTGTACCAGGGCGAGGAACTCGGTCTTCCGGACCACACCACGCTCCCCGACGAACTCCGCCAGGACCCCACCTGGTTCCGCTCGGAGTTCACCCGGCCCGGCCGCGACGGATGCCGGATTCCCATGCCGTGGGTGGCCTCCGAGCAGGGCCTCGGCTTCTCCCCCACCGGCAGGAGCTGGCTACCCCACCCGGAGTCGTACCAGAGCCTGGCCGCGGACCAGCAGGTGGTCGCCCGCGGGAGCACGCTGGGCCTCTACCGCGCGGCGATCGCGGCCCGCAAGGACCTGCAGCTCGGCCGCGGCGAGTTGACCTGGGTCGACGCCGGTGAGTCGCTCGTCGCGTTCGACAACGGCGAGGTGCGTGTCATGACCAACGTGCTGGGTGCCCCCGTGGCGCTGCCGGAGGGCTTCGAGGTGCTGCTGGCGAGCGTGCCCCTCCGGGGGCACGTGCTGCCCACCGACGCGACGGTGTGGCTCACCCGGGTGTGAGGTCCAGGGCGGCGGCTGCGGCGGACTTCGCGGCCGCAGCGGTGTGCGCGGACACGGCGGCCGCCCCCGCGGCGGCGCACTGTTCCGCCGTGACGCGACTCAGCGCGATGCCGACGGAGGCCACGGCCGAGGCAGCCATCGACAGCGACGTGGCACCCAGACCCACCAGGACGCAGGCGAGCAGCGGGTCCGCCGCCGCCTCGCCGCAGACGCCCACCGGCTTGTGGGCGCGCCGTCCCGCGTCGCAGGTCAGCTGGATCAGCCTCAGCACGGCCGGCTGCCAGGGGTCGGTGAGGTGCGCGAGCTCCGGCGCGAGCCGGTCCGCGGCCATCACGTACTGCGTGAGGTCGTTGGTGCCGATGGAGACGAAGTCCACCGTCGCGAGGAAGGCGTCGGCCAGCAGAGCGACGGCCGGCACCTCGACCATGATCCCGGCCTTCAGGCCACGCTCGCGGCACGCGCGCGCGAACTCGGCGGCCTCGTCGACCGTGGCGATCATCGGCGCCATCACCCACGGTGGCACGGAGCGTCCCTGCGCGGCGCGGGCGATGGCGTCGAGCTGTCGCGAGACCAGCCCGGGCTGGTTCAGGGAGAGCCGGTTGCCGCGCACGCCGAGGGCGGGATTGGGCTCGTCGGGCATCGTCGCGAACGGCACGGGCTTGTCGGTGCCCGCGTCCAGGGTGCGCACCACCACCTTGCGCCCGCCGAAGGCGTCGAGCACGGCCGCGTAGGTGGCCGCCTGCTCCTCGACGCCGGGCTCGTGCTGGGCGCTGAGGAAGCCGAGCTCGGTGCGGTAGAGGCCGACGCCCTGGGCGGGACCTGCGGCCGCGGCCTGCGCCGCGTTCCCGTCGGCGACGTTGGCGAGCAGTTCGACGGGCACGCCGTCGGCCGTCCGGCCGGGGCCGGACCAGCCGGAGACGAGGCGGCGGCGCTCGGCGTCGGCAGCCACGCGCGCCATGGCCTCGGCCGGATCCACGCCCCGAGACACGGTGCCGGCGGCGCCGTCGAGCAGCACCGTCTCGCCGTCGGCGATGCTGGCGAGATCCGCGGCCGCCACCACGCACGGCAGGGAACGCTGGCGGGCGATGATCGCGGTATGGCTGGTGGGACCCCCCAGCCGGATGACCAGGCCGACGATGCGCTCGGGGTCCAGGTCTGCGGTGTCGGCCGGAGCGAGGTCCTCGGCCAGGAGGATCGACGGGCGGTCCGGGCGGGGTAAGCCCGGCTCCCGGAGACCGAGGAGGTGGGCGGCGACGCGGTCGCGGATGTCGCGCAGGTCCGTGGCGCGCTCGGCCATCAGCCCCCCGAGCGCGGTGAGCGCCGCCACGAACTCACCCAGGGCCTTGGCGGCGGCCTGGGGCGCCCCGAGACCCGCCCCCACGTACTTGACGGCCGGGCGCGTCCAGCCACGGTCGCGGGCGAGGGCCGCCGTCGTGACGAGGACCTGGGCAACATCACCGGTGGCGCGCTCGGCGCGGGACTCGTAGCCGGCCGCCACGGCCTCCACCGCCGCCTTGAGCCGGTCCACCTCGGCGGGTCGCTCGGACTCGTCCAGGGCACCGTCGGCCTCGGGAATCGGGACCGACGACCGGAGCCACACCACGGGCGCCACGACGACGCCTTCCACCACACCCGTCCCGCTCACCACATCAGCCATGCCGCTCCATCCCCTGAGTGCCCGTCGCCGCCCAACCTACTCACCGCGACCCGCGGCTGGGAAGGACCTCGGCCTTGGCTATGCTTGCCCGTGTTCCGCCCGCAACGGTGCGGCGGTGACGAAAGGAGCCTCAGATGGCCAGCAAGACCGTGACCGTCGGGTCCGTGGTGGGACTCCATGCCCGCCCGGCAGCTCTCATCGCCGCCGCTGCCGGCGAATACGACGACGACATCACCATTTCCCTCGACGGCGCCACGGTGGACGCCGCCTCCTCCCTGCTGATCATGACGCTGGGCGCCGAGAAGGGCGCCGTCGTCACGGTGGAGTCCGAGAACGCCGAGGCAGTGGACCGGATCGCCGCCATGGTGGAGCAGGACCTCGACGCCTGACCCAGGTGGAGCGTCAGCGCGAGTCACAGGAGCTCAGTGATGACTGATCATGTCCCGGACGACGTGGACCCGGCTGGCCGCGACCTGCGCGAGTACACCGATCAGCTGCGCCCGGATCACCCCGTCGTGCGCAACGTGCGCGGCGAGTGGGTGCTTCTGCGGCACGCGGATGTGGTGGCGGCGGCCACCGATCCCGTGACGTTCTCCAGCGCCGTTTCGGCCCATGTTCACGTCCCCAACGGGCTCGACGGCGACGCCCACCGCGCCGCCCGCGAGACCTTGGACCGCTACGTCGAGCCCGGCGCCCTGGCACCACACGAGCCGGCGTTCCGCGAGGTGGCGCGCGGCCTGTACGCCGCACTCCCCCGCGGGGTCACGGTGGACGCGGTGCGCGACATCGGCTTCCCGTTCGCAGTCCGCGCACAGAGCGCATGGCTGGGGTGGCCGGCCTCACTCGAAGGCCACCTGCTGGACTGGATGGCGGCCAACCATGCGGCCACCCGGTCGGGAGACCGGTCCCGGACCGCGGAGGTGGCGGCGGAGTTCGACGCGATCATCGGCTCGGTCCTCGCCCCGCGCCGGCGCCTCGGCGACGACGCCCCGGACGACATCACCACCGCCCTCCTGCGCGACGAGATGGCGGGCCGGCCGTTCACGGACGAGGAACTGGTCTCCGTCCTGCGGAACTGGACCGGGGGCGACCTCGGCTCGATCGCGTTGTGCGTCGGGGTGGTCTTCGCGTTCCTGGCGGACCACCCGGACCTGCAGCACCGTCTGCGCTCGGGCGTCAGCGACGAGGAGATCGACGCCATCGTCGACGAGATCCTGCGCATCGACGACCCGTTCACCTCCAACCGGCGTCGCACCACCTGCCCGGTCACCATCGGCGGCGCGGAGATCCCCGCGGGCGCCGTCGTGAAACTGCACTGGACCTCCGCCAACCGGGACCGGGCCGTCTTCGGTGATCCGGACCACTTCAACCCGGAGGGCAACGCGCCGCGCAATCTGGTCTACGGCACCGGCCCGCACATGTGCCCTGGCAGGCCCCTGGCCACTGTGGAGCTGCGGATCGGGGTCCAGGAGGCATTGGCGGCCACCACCTGGATCGAGTGGGCGCCGGGCGCCCCGGCCGAGCGCGAGGTGACCCCGGTCGGCGGGTGGGCCCACGTGCCCGTTGTCCTCAACTAGCGGTCACAGCGCGGTACCGACGATAGGTTGAGTCGCGACCCGTCGAGCGGGGCGTCCCGGACCGGGAGCCGCCGCGGCAGCGGGCGACGGAGGAGGCGCGATGGCATTGCCGGAACAGCTGGCCGGGCGGCTGAGGCTGCCCGTGGTGGCGGCTCCGATGTTTCTGGTCTCCGGGCCGGAGCTCGTCGTCGCGTGCTGCAAAGCCGGGGTGCTCGGCACTTTTCCTGCGCTGAACCGCCGCTCGACCGAGGCCTTCGAGGGCTGGCTCGAGGAGATCGAACGGGCCCTCACTCCGCCGGACGCCCCGTTCGGGGTGAACCTCATCGTGCACCCCACCAACACGCGCCTCGACGCGGACCTGGCTGTCGTCGTCGAGCACCGGGTGCCGGTGGTGATCACGTCGCTCGGGGCGGTACCCGAGGTGGTGGACGCGGTGCACTCGTACGGCGGCCTGGTGTTCCATGATGTGACCACGCTGCGGCACGCGCGCAAGGCCGCTTCTGCGGACGTCGATGGGCTGGTGCTGGTGGCAGCCGGCGCCGGAGGGCATGCGGGAGCGCTCAATCCCTTCGCGCTCCTCGCCTCTGTGCGGCCCTGGTTCGACGGCGTGATCCTGCTGGCGGGGAGCCTGAGCAGCGGTGCCGACGTCGTCGCCGCGCGGGCTCTTGGCGCGGACCTGGCCTACCTGGGCACGCGGTTCCTGGCCACCCGGGAATCCCTCGCGCCGGACGACTACCGGGCGATGGTGGTGTCCGCGGAGGCCGCCGACGTCGTGTACACCCCGGCCGTGAGCGGCATTCCCGCCAACTTCCTCGCCCCCAGCCTGGCCGCCGCCGGCGTGGACCCCGACGGGCCGCCCGCAGCGTCTGAGGACGTCAAGGCCTGGCGTGACGTGTGGTCCGCCGGCCACGGCGTGGCCGGCATCACGGACGTACCCACCGTCGCCGAACTCGTCGACCGCCTGGACGCGGACTACCGGAGCACCCTGGCCCGCCTGCAAGGAGACCATCGATGAGCACCGTGCTGCTGACCCGCGACGACGGCGTGGCCACCCTCACCCTCAACCGCCCCGAGAAGCTCAACGCGTTCACCCTGGACATGGGCCGCGAATTCGTCGACGCCCTGCGGGATGCGGACCGCGACGACGCCGTCCGCGCGATCATCGTCACCGGCTCGGGCCGCGCGTTCTGCGCCGGGATGGAGCTGAGCGAGGGCGACAACGTGTTCGGATTCGATCCGCGCATGGATCTCAGTCCTGCCGAGCTTCGCGACCGCTGGACGGAGCGCGAGGTGGTCGACGGCGCACTCGAGCCGGGAGGAAAGCTCACGCTGGCCATCCTGGAGTGCCGCAAGCCGGTGATCGCAGCCATCAACGGCCCCGGCGTGGGCATCGGGTCCACCATGACGCTGCCGATGGATGCCCGCCTCGCTTCGACGGAGGCCCGGATGGGGTTCGTGTTCGCCCGACTGGGCATCACGCCTGAGGCCTGCTCGACCTGGTTCCTGCCCCGCATCGTCGGGCAGTCCAGGGCCCTGGACCTGCTCTACAGCGGTGACATCATCACTGCCGGGCGGGCGCTGGAGATCGGGCTGGTCGACGCCGTGCACGAACCCGGTGAACTCCTCTCAGCGGCCCGCGCCGTCGCTGACCGGATGACGCTTGGCCGCTCCGCGCACGCGGTCGCGATGACCCGGCAGCTGGTGTTCAGGCACCTGGCAGGAGCGAGCGTGGTCGACGCCCACCTGGCGGAGTCGCTCGCGCTGCGACACTCGGCCCACGGCGACGGCCGGGAGGGTGGGCTCGCGTTCCTGGCCAAGCGTGCGCCGCGGTTCAGCCGGCCCGCCCCGGAGGCGTTCGACCACGTCTTCCCCGGCTGAGGCGCCTCAGGCGTCGTCGTGGCGGTCCGCGTCGTCGAGGTGTCGCTCGAGTGCGGCGATGAGCTCAGGCGTCATCGCCGGGATGGGCCCGGTGTCGAAGACCCCGCCCGACAGCGCGCCCGGCTCCAGCAGGGTGTCGAGGGACTCGGGGGTGAGCAGGCCTTCGGCCAGCACGAGGTCGCGGATAGATCGCCCACCCTTCAGCGCCTCCTTGGCCAGCCGCGACGCGTGCGCGTAGCCGAGGAGAGGCATGAGGGCCGTGACCACCCCCACCGACTGGTCGACCTGCAGGCGGGTGCGCTCCGCGTTGGCGGTGATGCCGTCGACACAGTTGGTGCGCAGCGTCCGGACCGCACGCCGCAGCCACGTCGAGTTCTGGAGCAGGACGTGCGCCATCACCGGTTCGAACGCGTTGAGCTGAAGCTGGCCGGCCTCGGAGGCCATCGCCACCGTCACGTCGGATCCCGCGATGACGAACGCCACCTGGTTCACGGCCTCCGGGATCACCGGATTCACCTTTCCGGGCATGATCGAGCTGCCCGCCTGCACCGGCGGCAGCACGATCTCGGCGAACCCGGCCTGAGGGCCGGAGCTCAACAGGCGGAGATCGTTGCAGATCTTCGACAGCTTCATCGCCGAGCGCTTCATCACCGAGGAGGTGGACATGAAGACGCCGGTGTCGCTGGTGGCCTCGATGAGGTCGTCGGCCAGCACGAGGTCCTCGAAGCCGGTGATCTCGCGGAGGTGCCCGATCACGGCCGCCCCGTAGCCCGGAGGGGCGGTGATGCCGGTGCCGATGACCGTGGCACCGAGGTTGAGCTCCATGAGCAGGGGGCGCACGTCCTCGATCCGGTCGATGTCCTCGCCGAGAGTGGTGGAGAACCCGCGGAACTCCTGCCCGAGCGTCATCGGCACCGCATCCTGCAACTGAGTGCGGCCCACCTTCAGCACTTCGCGAAACTCCCTGCCCTTGACCGCGAACGAGTGCCTGAGTAGCCGCAACTCATCGGCCAGCTTGGTCAGCGCGACCACCAGGCTCAGCTTGACGGCGCTCGGATAGGTGTCGTTGGTCGACTGCGAGCGGTTGACGTGATCGTTCGGCGAGAGGAAGGCATAGTCGCCGAAGGGCCGGCCGGCGAGCTGCAAAGCCCGGTTGGCGATGACCTCGTTGACGTTCATGTTCGTCGACGTACCGGCACCGCCCTGGATGACACCCACGACGAACTGGTCATGGAGGCGCCCCTCGATGATGTCCTGGGCGGCCCGGTCGATCAGCTGGGCGAGGTTGCCGTCGAGGACCCCGATGTCGCGGTTGGCGCGGGCGGCTGCCTGCTTCACCTGCGCGTAGGCGACCAGGAGATCCGGATAGACGCTGATCTCGCGGCGGCTGATCCGGAAGTTGTGGACGGCCCGTGCCGTGTTGATTCCCCAGTAGGCGTCGTCGGGGATCTCCATCTCCCCAAGTGAGTCGCGCTCGATCCGCACCCTGCCTCCTTCTTTCCGGCTCACGCTACCGGGCGGTTAGATGGCCGTATGGGTTTCGAACTGATCGCCTGGGTCGCACTGCGCGACCCCGCGGGGCGGGTGTTGCTGGCACGACGCGACGGCACTGACCGCGGGAACGGCCTGTGGAACCTGCCCGGTGGGCACGTCGGCGACGGCGAGCCGGCCGCCGCCGCCGCCGCGCGCGAGGCCTCCGAGGAGGTGGGGGCGCTGCTCGATCCGTCGACGCTGCGCCACATCGGGATCCAGCGGTTCGACCTCCCCTACCCGTCAGGCCGCGCTCGGGGGTTCAACTTCTTCTTCGAGACCTCCGACTGGCGCGGCGAGCTCGCGCCGGGTGAGGCGACCTCCGAACTGGGCTGGTTCGCGCCGCAGTCCCTGCCCCCCGACATCCTGCCCTGGCTCCCCGCCGCGATCGCGGCCCACCTGCTGGAGGGCCGCTTCTGGGTGGAGTCGGTGGGCTGAGTTCATCGCAGGGTGGCGGCGGCCTCCAGCGCCATCCACGCCTGCAGCTGGGCGGCGAGTTCGACGGTGTGGCCGACTTCCGCGGTCCCCGTCGGCGAGGTGTCCTGCGGAAAGACTGTGACGTCGCGGCCGCGCCAGCCGCGCACGCCTCGTCCGGCCCAGAGCGCGCCGCCGAAATCCGAGGTCAGGAGCGACGCCGTCGAACGGGTGTGCTGCGGAAGGCGGGTGTCGCGGGCGGCGAGCGCCAGGTAGCGGGTCAGGATGCCGGTGAACAGTCCCCCGTCGCCGTCGCCGTGGGTGCGGAGGAGCCGGGTCCCGGGATGCGTGAGGTGGGCGGCCACCGCGTCGACGTGGCGGACGGCCTCATCAAGTCGACCGAGCGCCAGCATGAGGCCCAGGACCGGGCCCTGGTTGTACGTGAACACGTGCGGCACCAGGTCGACGCGCTCCCGGGGGTGAGGGCCGGCGAGTCGAAGACCGTCGCGGAACAGCCCGGAGGCCGGGTCCGCGAGGTGGTCGTGGAGCCAGTCCAACAGGCGGGACGCCTCGTCGAGATGACCGGTCCTGGCGAGATACAGGGCGATGGGACCGGTGGCGGCCGTGTTCTTGACGTCGCGGTCCAGGCTCCAGAACGCGCCACCGCCCCAGTCGTCGGTGATGGCCGAGCGGAGTACCCGGTCCAGGCCCCGTGCGGGGCGGCCCGCACGCTGGGCGGCGAGCGCGAGCCAGGCCATGTCGTCGAAGTAGCGGTTGCGGAGGCGCCCCCCGTTCCGCAGCCGGATGCCCCGGATCTGGCTGCCGATGAGGCGCTCGTCCACCATTGACGAGCCTCGGCGCCGGGCGTCGACGAGGCAGTCGAGGAGGTGAGCCTGCCACCAGTAGTGCCACGGCCCGCTGGATCGGCCCGGGCGTGCGGTGGCGGCGAGGTACGTGAACGGGACGCCCGCCCAGCGCCCTCCGAAGAGGGCGAGGACGGAGCGGGCTGCCTCGTCGGCGCGATCCGCCGTCACGCCAGGCGCTGCAGGAACAGGGTCTCGGCCAGCGCGGCCTTGGCGAAGTCGGCCAGGTCCAGCGACTCGTCGATGCCGTGCATCCGCGACATCGGGTCCGTCACGGCCGTGACCAGCACCAGCGCGCCGGGGTTCCGGTTCGCGAACTCGGCGACGATGGGGATGGAGCCGCCGACCCCGATCTCCACGGGGGCCACGCCGAAAGCCTCGGTGAATGAGCCCAGCGCGGCGCGGGCGCGGTCGTCGTCGAGGGAGATGACACTCCCGGAGCCGTTCTGCCCATGCTCCACGACGACGCGAGCGCCCCACGGCGCGTTGGCGAGCAGGTGGGCACGGAGGGCGGCCTGGGCCTCGTCGGCGTCCTGGCCGGGGGCGAGGCGGACGCTCACCTTGGCGCGCGCGGTGGGGATGAGGGTGTTGGACGCGTCCTTGACAGGCGTGGCATCGATGGCCAGCACTGAAGCCGCGGGCCTGGTCCACATGCGGGCCGAGGCCGGGCCGTCCCCGATCCACTGCACGCCGTCGAGAATCCCGGTCTCCTCGCGCAGCCGGTCGTTGTCGTAGTCGACGGCTGGGTCCGGGTCGCTGGTCAGCCCGGCGACGGCCACGTTGCCGCGCTCGTCATGGAGGGTGGCGAGAAGGCGGCACAACGCGGTGAGCGCGTCGGGCACGACACCGCCGAACTGGCCCGAATGCAGCCCTGTGGCCAGCGTGGACACCGTGACCTCGGCGTCGACCATGCCGCGCAGGGTGGTGGTGAAGGAGGGTTCGCCGACCTTCCAGTTGACCGAGTCCGCGATGATGAAGACGTCCGCGGCAAGATCATCGACGTGGTTGTCGAGGAGCGCACCCATCGACGGCGACCCGATCTCCTCCTCACCCTCGATGAACAGCGTGACCCCCACCGGAGGCCGACCGTCGAAGGCGCGGAGCGCAGCGAGGTGCACGGCGATCCCGCCCTTGTCGTCGGCTGATCCGCGGGCGTAGAGCCGGCCGTCGCGCTCGATGGGCGAGAACGGGTCCGACGTCCACGCCGCGTCGTCCCCGGTGGGCTGTACGTCGTAGTGCGCGTAGAGCAGTACGGTGGGGGCGCCCTCGGGCGCCGGGAAGTGGCCGAACACGGCAGGCTTTCCCCCGGCGTGGAGGATGCGCACGTCCGGGCACCCGGTGTCGCGGATGAGAGTGGCGACGGCATCGGCGGCGGCGAGGATGTTGTCGTCGTGCTCGGGCATCGAGGAGACCGATGGGATGGCGATGAGTCGCTTGAGGTCGGTGAGGACGGCGGGCAGGACGTCGGTGACGCGATCGGTGAGGCTCATGCCTCCACCCTACTGAGGTGCGGAATCTGTTCCTCCAGGCTGGCCCTCGCGCCCCTTAGCACCCCGACGGCCAGCCTGGAGGAACGCTAGCCGCACGGCGGCCGTTTCAGTGCCTCACGGACGCGGTCGACCATGTCGTCCATCGTCGCAGCCGTGAAACGCAGGACTGTCCAGCCGGCGAGCGTGAGGAGGACGTCGCGCCTGCGGTCGTGGACGAACGCCTCGTGATCCTTGTGGAACTGCCAGCCGTCGAACTCAAGGGCCAACCGGTGCCCGGGGAGCGCGACGTCGATGAAGAATCGCTCCGACTCGATCATCACTTCCAGGTTCGCCTTCCACCCCGTGATCCGTGCCTTCCGCAGACGCACGTGCGCGTCGCGCTCAAGCTCGGACCAGGGCTCATCCCGGGACTCGTGGAGGAGCCGTGCGCGTGCTGCGTTGCCCGCTCTCGCCGGCATGGCGGCGAGAGCCTCCCAGAGTGACGCGAGAGTAACGGCTTCGCGTCTCAGGGCCTCGTCGATCACTGCGCCGCCCATGGTGTCCGTCAGTTCCAGGACGCTGTGTTCCGGGGTGCTGATGAACACCTCACCGTTCCATTGCCGGAGATCAGCAGGGATCTTTCTGGCTTCAAAGGCATAGCCCTGTGCCGGCCGACGCCTCGTCGAGGCCACCTGAACCTTCTCCACGGTCAACTCAGGCCACCAGCTGAGCCGCGCCGCGGTGTCCCTCACGAACGTGAGGTTCGGATCGACCGCGGCGATGGCTGCGGTGCGGATCTCGAAAGCGGCGGCCTGCTCCGGCGACGTGAACACCCCTGGGAGGACCCTTGTGATGTCGCCGCGCTTGTGCGCCCGATCGATGGCGTCACCGAGCGCTGGGTACAACTCTCTACGGATGATCGCATCGTTGTTGATGATCTCCTGCAGTTCATGCCTCACTCAGGCTTGTTCGTCAGCCGCAGCCCGTGCCTCCCGGCCGACTCTTCTGCTGTGGACAAGCACCCATGCGGACATCGTTCCTCCAGGCGGCCATCCGCGGCCCCGAAGCCACCGAAGGCGCGCCTGGAGGAACGTCAGCCGCACTCCGACCTCGCAGGCGAGAGATAGTGTGGATGCATGGTGCGCCAGGACCTCGCCGAACTGATCCGGGAACGCCGGATCGAGACGGTGCCCCCTGACCCCGAGCAGGTGGCACTGCTCCGGGAGCAGTCCGCCGCGCACCTGGCCAGCTCGCGGCTGATCGGCCCGACCGACCCGGCCGGTGCCTTCTCGCTCGCCTACGACGCCATCCGCAAGCAGCTCACCGCCACACTCCTGGACCACGGCTTCCGCGCCCGGAGCGCGGGCAGCCACACCGCGACCGGTCAGGCCGCCGCCATCCTCCTCCCCCATTTCGACGCCGACGGGTTCGAATGGTTACGCACGGTGCGCATCGCCACCGAGTACGGCTCCGACAAGCACCCCACCGCGACCCTCGCGGACCTCGACCGCGCCTGGAAGTTCGCCGACGGGCTGGCCAGGCAGCTGGCTCCTAGGCCATCGCGGCTGGGATCGGCGCCGTCCATACGGATTCCGCCTCAGCCAGACCCACGGTGAACTGGTCGACGAATTCCAGTTCCGGCTCGCCCGTGACCTCGCCCAGGCGCGACGACGGCACGCCCCGCTCCGCGCACAGCGCCTCGAACTCCGCGACACTCGAGCCCGGCAGCGACACCACAGCCCTGGCCGACGACTCGGCGAACAGCGCGACGGTCGGATCGCCGTCGGGCAGCGTCACGGCGAATCCGAGCCCGTTACGGAAGGCGGATTCGGCCAGCGCGACACCCAGTCCGCCCTCGCTCAGGTCGTGGGCCGACGACAACAGCCCTCGACGGGCCGCCTCACCCATCACGCCGGCCAGCGCCTTCTCGGCGCCGAGCGCCACCGCGGGCGGCATGCCGCCCAGGTGTCCGTCGTGCACGGCCGAGGCCCAGATCGAACCCGACAATTCCTCCCTGGTCTCGCCGAGCAGCACGATGGCGTCGCCCGAGTGGGTGAAACCGGAGCGCAGCCTGGTGGCCACGTCGTCGATGACTCCGAGGACGCCGACGGTGGGCGTGGGCAGGATGGGGGTGGTGGCGGTCTGGTTGTACAGGGACACGTTGCCGCCGGTCACGGGCACGCCGAGCTCGCGGCACCCGTCGACGAGGCCCAGCACGGCCTCCGCGAACTGCCACATGACCTCGGGGTCCTCCGGGGAGCCGAAGTTGAGGCAGTCGGTGATGGCCACGGGCTCTGCGCCGGTCACGGCGACATTGCGGTAGGACTCGGCCAGCGACAGTTGTGCCCCGAGGTAAGGGTTGAGGTAGGTGAACCGCGAGTTGGCGTCCAGCGCGAGCGCGATGCCGAGCCCCGTCTCCTCGTCGATGCGGAGCATGCCGGAATCCTCCGGCTGGGCGAGGACGGAATTGCCGCGGACGTAGCGGTCGTACTGCTCGGTGACCCACGTCTTGTCCGCGATGTTGCCGTGGCCGAGCACCGTGACCAGCGCGGCCTTCAGACCCTCAGGCGAGTTGTCCCGCGGAAGGTCCTCGGCACGGTTGGCGTTGACCTCGTCGAGCCACTCGGGCCGGTGGTAGGGACGCTCGTAGACCGGCCCCTCGTGCGCGACCGTCTTCGGATCCACGTCGACGATCGTCTCGCCGTGCCACTGGATGATCAGCCTGTCGCCCTCGATGACCTCACCGACGACGGTGGCCTGCACGTCCCACTTGGCGCAGATCTCCATGAACTGTGCGACGTGGGCGGGTTCGACCACCGCCATCATCCGCTCCTGGGACTCGCTCATGAGGATCTCCTCCGGCGCGAGGGTGGGGTCGCGGAGGGGCACGAGGTCCAGGTTGACGAACATGCCGCCGTCGCCCGCCGAGGCCAGCTCGGAGGTGGCGCAGGAGATGCCGGCGGCGCCGAAGTCCTGCAGTCCGTTGATGATGTCCGCCTGGAACAGCTCGAGCGTGCACTCGATGAGCAGCTTCTCCATGAACGGGTCACCCACCTGGACGCTGGGCCGCTTGGCGGGGCCGGTCTCGTCGAAGGTCTCGGAGGCGAGGATGGAGGCGCCGCCGATGCCGTCACCGCCGGTGGACGCGCCGAAGAGGATCACCTGGTTGCCGACGCCGGTGGCCTTGGCGAAGTGGAGGTCCTCGTGCCGCAGCACCCCGACGCACAGCGCGTTGACCAGCGGGTTGCCGAGGTAGCTCTCGTGGAACTGCACCTCACCGCCGATGTTGGGCAGGCCGAGGCAGTTGCCGTAGCCGCCGACGCCGGCGACGACGCCCGGCAGGACGCGACGGGTGTCGTCCTCGTCGAGCGGGCCGAAACGAAGCGAGTCCATCACGCCGATGGGCCGGGCGCCCATGGCCAGGATGTCGCGCACGATGCCGCCCACGCCGGTGGCCGCGCCCTGGTAGGGCTCCACGAAGGACGGGTGGTTGTGCGACTCGGCCTTGAACGTGACCGCGTAACCGTGGCCGATGTCGACGACGCCCGCGTTGTCGCCGATGCCGGCCAGCAGCGGACCGCGGGGGGTCTCCTGGCTGAGCTCGCCGAACCTGCGCAGGTGCACCTTGGAGGACTTGTAGGAGCAGTGCTCGGACCACATGACCGAGTACATGGCCAGCTCGGCCGACGTGGGCCGCCTGCCCAGGATCCGGCGGATCTCCGCGTACTCGTCGTCCTTCACGCCCAGCGCCGCGTACGGCTGCTCGACGTCGGGGGTCTGGACTGCATGTTCAACCGTGTCTGCCACGGGGTCAATCTACCGTCGCACGCCTGCGCGTGGGCAACGCGCCGACGTTCGCGGACCGGTGGCCCTCAGACTCGGACGGAGAGGAACTGCAGCACGGACTCGAAGAACGGGCGGCCGTCGAGAGTCGGGCTGGTCAGCTCCTCGACGTTGTGCTCAGGGTGCGGCATGAGGCCGACCACGTTGCCCCGCTCGTTGGTGATGCCCGCGATGTCGTTGGCCGAGCCGTTGGGGTTGTCCAGGTAGCGGAAGACCACCTGGTCGTTGTCCTCCAGCTTGCGCAGCGTCTCGGGCGAAGCCTGGTAGTTGCCCTCGCCGTTCTTCAGCGCGATCGTGATCTCGTCGCCCTTGTCGAAGGCGCATGTCCACGTGGTGTCGATGGTCTCGACGCGCAGGCGCACGTCGCGGCAGATGAAGTGCTGGCCCACGTTGCGGATCATCGCGCCCTCCAGGAGGTGCGCCTCGCAGAGGAGCTGGAAGCCGTTGCAGATCCCGAGGACCGGCATGCCCTGGTTGGCCGCGTCGATGACCGTGCTCATCACGGGGCTGAAACGTGCGATGGCGCCGCAACGCAGGTAGTCGCCGTAGGAGAAGCCGCCGGGCAGGATGATGGCGTCCACGCCGTCGATGGAGTCCGACCCATGCCACAACGGCACGGCCTCGCTCCCCGTCAGCCGGACGGCGCGGAGCGCATCGTGGTCGTCCAGCGACCCTGGGAACGTGACGACGCCGATGCGAGGCATCAGCCGGCCACCACGTCGAACGACTCGATGACCGTGTTGGCCAGCAGCTTCTCCGCCGCCTCGCCGATCTGCGCGAGCACCTCGGGCGTGACCTCGCCGTCGACCTCGATCTCGAACCGCTTGCCCTGACGGACGGTGAGCCCGTCGAATCCCAGCCGCCTGAGGGCGCCGGTGACGGCCTTCCCCTGCGGATCCAGGATCTCGGGCTTCGGCATGACGTTGACGACGACGCGTGGCATGGCACGGATCCTAGCCCACGGCGTCCGCGCGCGACGACGCCGGACAGCGTCAGCCCCGCGACAGTGCCACGTCGACGGCGGCGCGGATCTCGGCGTGTCCGGCGCCGAGGCGCCCCGCCTCCTCGACGAACCTCGCCGCGAGCACCGCCAACCTCTGGTCCATGGCCCCGACCGCCCCGGTCACCACGGTGCCCTGGACCCGCCGGCTCGCCACTAGCCCGTCCGCCTCGAGCTCCCGATACGTCCGCATCACGGTCCCTGGAGCCAGGCCGAGGTCTTGGGCCAGCTGCCTGACCGTCGGCAGCCTCGTCCCCGAGGCCAGGGTGCCCGTGCGGATGAGCCCGGCGAGTTGTCTCCGCATCTGCTCATACGGTGGCGTGGGATCGGCGGAGTCCACGCGCAGCGAGACGGTCATCGGGCACCGCCGTCGCGCGGCACGAGGAGGATGACGCCGGCGCCGAGGAGACCCGCGAGCGCCACGAAGGCTCCGAGGAGGCTCACCACCCCGGCTGCGGTGACGGTGGGGACTGGCGCGAGCTGCACCAAGTCCATGCCCCCGACGAGCAGGATGGCAAACGCCGCGCCGCTGACGCCGACGCCGAGGCCGGCGACGATCCCCTCCGCGGTGATCCGGCGCAGGGCGTCGTCGACCCGCACGAGTTCCGCGTCAGCGCCGTTGCGCGGACGCCGCACCGTCATGACGAGGCCGATGCCCGCCGCCACCAGCAGCAGCACGAGCGCGATGCTCACCCAGATGGTGTAGTAGCTGCCCGGGTACGGGCTCCGCAGCGAGCCGAAGACGCCCTCGGCTCCGCCGTCGCCCTGGGTCCACCAGGCCGCCACGGCACGCCCGGCGCGGCCCATGTCATCGGGCGAGGCCGCCAGTGTCGAAAAGAGAGCCGCGGTGAGGAGGAGCGCCAGCAGGCAGGCCACCCACCTGCTCAGGGCCGCCGGGAGGTAGTCGCGCAAGCGCCGGTGTTCGACCCCGGCGCTGCCCCGGACGCGCGCCGCCTTGTAGACGCTGCGCTGGCCGACGACGATGGCGCTCACGACGGCGGTAGCGGCCAGCAGCGGCGCAGCGAAGGCGTAGGGGCGCAGGTGCCCGAACGACACGGCGGCCACCGCCACCGCCGCGCCGACGACCAACCCGATCACCCGCCACCCGATGGTCGCACGACGCAGTGACCTCAGTCCGGGGTAGACCGCCTCGTCGAACGCGAGCGAACGGGCCCGCCTGCGTCCCAGGAGCAGAGCGGCGGCGAGCGCCACCAGGACGGCCAGCGGCAGCAGTACCAGCGATAAGAGTCCTGAGGCGGCCACGGCGCCCTCCTTGTATCATGTAGGTGACACAAAACTAGCGTCCGGCGGAC
The DNA here is from genome assembly GCF_055326215.1 of Tessaracoccus pujii. NCBI lineage: Bacteria > Bacillati > Actinomycetota > Actinomycetes > Propionibacteriales > Propionibacteriaceae > Tessaracoccus > Tessaracoccus pujii. The sequence continues at coordinate 248,165 of NZ_JBUZNP010000004.1, forward strand.
CATGTGTCAACATCTTGACACAACACGATCGGAGCCCGCGGGCTACCCTGAGCGCCATGCCGTCGTCGCGCTCCGCCGTCCCACCGTTCGAGGTGATGACCGTGCTGGACCGCGTCGCGACGCTGCGCGCCGCCGGGCGAGACGTCATCTCACTCTGCGCCGGAGAACCCGCCGGCGGTGCGCCGTCGGCCGTCAACGCCGAGGCGGCCCGGCTGCATGCCGAGGGCCGACCCTTCGGCTACACCCCGGCGCTCGGGATCCGGCCGCTGCGCGAGGCGCTGGCCGCGCACTATCGACGGTGGTACGGGGTGCATCTCTCCCCGGATCGCGTCGCGCTCACCACCGGCTCCTCCGGCGGATTCCTGCTCGCGTTCCTGGCCGCCTTCGAGGCCGGCGACCGGGTGGCGCTCGCTCGCCCCGGGTACCCCGCCTACCGCAACATCCTGAAGTCGTTGGGATGCGAAGTGGTGGACATCGACTGTGGCCCCGAGGTCAGGTTCCAGCCCACCGTCGACCTGCTGTCCGCCGCGCACCGGGAGGGGCCCCTGGCCGGGCTGATCCTCGCCTCCCCGGCCAACCCGACCGGGACCATGGTGAGCCGCGACGAGCTGGCCGCGCTCGTTGAGTGGTGTGACGCGCACGGCGTGCGGCTGATCAGCGATGAGATCTATCACGGCGTCACGTACCCCGTGGGGGGCGACCGGGGGACCTCCGCCCTCGAACTCGGCAGCGAGGCCGTCGTGGTGTCGTCGTTCAGCAAGTACTGGGGCATGACGGGCTGGCGGCTCGGCTGGCTGGTGCTGCCGGAGGACCTGGTGGGCGCCGTCGACGCGTTGGCCGGGAACCTCGCCCTGTGCCCACCCGCCCCCGCGCAGCACGCGGCACTTCGGGCGTTCGACGACGCCTCCTACGCCGAGTGCGACGCGGCCGTGGCCGACTTCGCCGCCGCCCGCGCGGTGCTGCTGGACAACGCCGGACGCCTGGCGTGGGGTGTCGCGGCGCCGGCCGACGGCGCGTTCTACTACTACGCCGACCTGGGTCCCCAGCTGGACCGGTGGGGCACCTCGGCGGCGTACGCGTCGGCACTGCTGGAGGCCACCGGTGTCGCGGTGACGCCGGGGCGCGACTTCGACGCCCGCCTCGGCGGCCGGACGGTGCGGATCAGCTTCGCGGCCGGGAGAGCGGCGATCGCCGAGGCCGTCGAGCGGATCGTCGCGTTCCAGGGCTGAGCTACCGGGAGACGGTGGGGTCCCCGTCGATCCAGAACCGCAGGGGGAAGTCCGCCGCCCTGCCCACCCCGATGCGCGGGCCGACGGCGATACCGGGTTCGCCCCCCGCACGGGGGCTGAGCAGGAGGCCGGTCGAGCCGTCGAGGGGAGCGCCCGCGTCGGCGAGCGTAATGCCCATCGCGACGGTGAGGCGGGCGGGCCCGGCCGCCAGGTCCGTGTCCCGGCGGGTGACCCCCGCCGCGGCACGCCGCGTCCGCGCGATCGCGACCCCCTCGATCACCTCACCGGCCCGGATCAGCACCCCCGTGGGTGTGCCGTCGACGGCGACCACCGCGTTGAAGCAGGTGTGCAGTCCCATGTGCCGGTACACGTAGGCGTGGCGTGGCGGGCCGAACATGGCGGCGTTGCGGGCCGATGGCCCGCGGTAGGCGTGCGAGGCCGGGTCGTAGCCGCCGCCGTAGGCCTCGACCTCGGTGATGCGCAGCGTCACCCGCTCGCCGTCACGGTCGACGGTGAGGCTGCCGCCCAGGAGCGCGCGCGCCTCGCGGGCGACGGCCTCCAGCAGCCGGACAGCACGGGCGGGCAGTTCGGGGTAGGAGGCGGCGGGCGGGACCAGTATCACTCGGGGCGCGGGGTGAGCAGGTCGACGAGCGCTGGGCCGAGCGTCGACGTCGGCATGGGGACGCCGTCGACGTGGGTGATGCTCGCAACGATCCGGCCGCTCGACAGCAGCCACGCACCCCGGCAGCGCTCCAGGTCGTAGCGGGTCAGCGTCTCCACCTCGACGTCGAGGCCGGCATCAGGCGCCTTGTCGAGCAGCTCGGCGATGGTGATGGAGCGCAGGATCCCGTGCAGCGGTGGCGTGACGAGGACGCCGTCGATGTCGAGCACCACACTGGAGGTCGGGCCCTCGAGCAGGGCACCGGACGGGGTGATGAAGATGACGTCGTCTGCGCCTTTGGCCTTGGCGTAGCGCTTGGCGGCCATGTTGACGCCGTAGGACAGGGACTTGGCGCCGGGCAGAAGCCACGGCATCGGAGCGATGTCTGCGCCCTCGAACCCGCGGTCCAGCAGCAGCACGCGCACGCCGTGGATTCGCTCGCGCTTCGTGGCGTCGTCGAGCGGGGCCGCCATCACCCAGCCGTTGGGCTCGTCGAGACCCTCGGGCCCCCGGGTCTGGATGACCCTCAGCACGGCCTCCGGCTCGGCGGCCCAGTCCCAGGCCGCGAGGATCGCGGCGACGGCCCGCCGGTAGCCGGCCTCGTCCGGCGCCGGCAGGTCCAGGAGGCGCGCGGAGGCGGCCAGGCGGTCGAGGTGCTCGTCGAGCTGATGTGCGCGGCCGAAACTGGCCAGCAGGGCGTCGAACACGCCGTCGCCGCGGACCACGCCCTGGTCGTCGGCGCGGACGATCGGGCGGCTGGGGTCGACGAGGGTGCCGTCGAGGAGGGCGAGCATGGCGCTGGTCATGCCCACGAGATTACGCCCTGGCCGCGGGGGCGAACTCGCGGCCGGTGAGGCGACGGAACGCCTCCAGGTAGCGCTCCCGGGTAGCGGCCACGACGTGGTCCGGCAGGGGCGGAGGGGGCGTGTCGGACGCCTTGTCCCAGCCCGACTCCTTGGCCAGCCAGTCCCGGACGTACTGCTTGTCGAAGCTTGGCAGGGACTCCCCCGGCTCCCACGCCGACGCGTCCCAGAACCTTGACGAGTCCGGGGTCAGGACCTCGTCGGCGAGTACGAGCGTGCCGTCGGCGCGGCGGCCGAACTCGACCTTGGTATCTGCCAGGATGATGCCGCGCCCGGCGGCGATGCGCTGCGCCCGGGCGTAGATCGCCAGCGTCAGCTCCCGTAGCTGCGCGGCCAGTTCGTCGCCGTGCAGACGGGCGATCGTGGCGAAGTCGACGTTCTCGTCGTGCTCGCCCAGCGGCGCCTTGATGGCTGGCGTGAAGATGGGCGCCGGCAGCCTGTCCCCGTCACGCAGGCCCTCCGGCAGGGGAACTCCGCACACCGTCCGCGACACCTGGTACTCGGCCCATCCGGATCCGGTGAGGTAGCCGCGGGCCACGCACTCCACCTCCACCATGTCCAACGCCTCGACGAGCGTCGCGCGACCGTCCACCGCGGCTGGCACCTCCGTCGACACCACGTGGTTGCCGACGAGGTCCGCCAGCTGGTCGAACCACCACAGGCTGAGCTGGGTGAGGATCGCACCCTTGTCCGGGATGGGGGTGCTGAGCACATGGTCATAGGCCGAGATGTTGTCCGTGGCCACCATGAGGATCCGCTCGACGCCGCCGTCGTCGACGGTGTACAGCTCGCGCACCTTGCCGGCGTGGCGGAGCGGAAGGTTGACCAGGTCTCCGTACTGACTCACGGGACCCAGCCTAGCGCCACGGGGCCGTGGGGGACCGACCAGGCACTTCGACCGGCACAACCCTGCGACCCCTGATGGGGTCAGATGTCGGCGCCCGCGTAGCGGTCCGGGGCGTCGGCCATGCCGGCGGCCAGGGTGGAGCCGTCGGCGTCGTCGATGAGCAGGAACGCGCCGGTGCGGCGGAGCTCGCGATAGTCGTCGATGGGCAGGTCGTCGGCCAGCCGGACCCGGACGCGGCCGATGTCGTTGAGGCGTAGCTCCTGCGGGGCGCGACGGTACTCGACGGTGTCGATGTCCAGCTGGTCGATGATCTCCTCCACCATGGCCCGGACCGTCCTGGTGCCGGCGCGCAACAGCACCCGGTCGCGTGGGCGGACCGGCCGCTCCGACAACACGCAGATGGTTCCGCCCACGGACCTGGTCACGTAGCCGCGACGCTCGGGCTCCGCGAACAGATCACCCCGCGAGATGTCGATGTCGTCGGCCAACCGCAGTGTCACGGACTGCGGCGCGAACGCCACCCGCAGCTCCCGAACAGACCCGTCGGCCTGCCCCTGGTCGATCCCGACGACGGTGGTGGTCCGCCCGCCGGGCAACACGGCCACCTCGTCGCCCACGTGCACGACGCCGGCGGCCAGCCGGCCTGCGTAGCCGCGGTAATCACGGTGCTGGCCCGTCTGCGGGCGGAGCACCACCTGGACCGGGAACCGCAGGGGCTGCGCGGCTGGATCCCTGCCCACAGGAACGGCTTCGAGGTGCTCCAGGAGCGTGGGCCCGTCGTACCAGGGGGTGTTGGCGGAGCGGTCCACGACGTTGTCGCCCAGCAGCGCCGACAGCGGCACCGCCACCACATCCTCGATGTCGAACCGCGACGCCAGGGCCCGCGCGTCGGCGACGATCTCCTCGTAGCGCTCCTGGCTCCACTCCACCAGATCCATCTTGTTCACCGCGACCGCCACGTGACGCACGCCCAGGAGCCCCGTGACCGCGACGTGCCGGCGCGTCTGCTCGACCACGCCGTGCCGCGCGTCGACCAGGATCAGTGCGAGCTCGGCCGTGGAGGCGCCGGTGACCATGTTGCGCGTGTACTGCACGTGGCCGGGGGTGTCGGCGAGCACGTAGGAGCGGTTGGCGGTGGAGAAGTAGCGGTAGGCCACGTCGATGGTGATGCCCTGTTCGCGCTCGGCGCGGAGGCCGTCGGTGAGCAGCGCCAGGTCCGCGCCCTCAAGGCCGCGTTCCCGCGACACCCGCTCCACCGCGTCGAGCTGATCGGCCAGAACTGACTTGGTGTCGTAGAGCAGGCGCCCCACCAGCGTGGACTTGCCGTCGTCGACGGAGCCGGCGGTGGCGAGCCGGAGGAGGTCGTGCGTCATCAGAAATACCCCTGCTTCTTGCGGTCTTCCATGGCGGCCTCGGACAGCCTGTCGTCTGCGCGGGTGGCTCCGCGCTCGGTGATCCGCGACGCCGCGACCTCCAGGATCACTCCCGCGACATCGGCCGCGTCGGACTCGACGGCGCCCGTGCAGCTCATGTCGCCGACGGTGCGGTAGCGGACCGTGCGGACCTCCAGGGCTTCGCCCGGCTTCGGGCCGCCCCACTCCCCCGCGGCCAGCCACATGCCGTCGCGCGGGAACACCTCCCGCTCGTGCGAGTAGTAGAGGCTGGGCAGCGCGATGTTCTCGCGCTCGATGTAGCGCCAGATGTCCAGCTCGGTCCAGTTCGACAACGGGAACACCCGGACGTGCTCACCGGGCGAGTGCTTGCCGTTGTACAGGTCCCACAGTTCCGGGCGCTGGCGGCGGGGGTCCCAGGCGCCGAACGCGTCGCGCAGGGAGAACACCCGCTCCTTGGCCCGGGCCTTCTCCTCGTCGCGGCGGCCGCCGCCGAAGACGGCGTCGAAGCGACCTTCCTCGATGGCGTCCAGCAGCGGGACGGTCTGCAGCGGGTTGCGCGTGCCGTCTGGGCGCTCGCGGAGGCGGCCGTCGTCGATGTAGTCCTGCACCTTGGCCACGTGGAGCCGGGCACCGATGCGGGCGACGGTGTCGTCGCGGTAGGTCAGCACCTCCGGGAAGTTGTGCCCGGTGTCGACGTGCAGCAGCGCGAACGGCAGCGACGCGGGCGCGAACGCCTTGAGCGCCAGGTGCAGCATGACGACGGAGTCCTTGCCGCCGCTGAACAGGATGACGGGGCGCTCGAACTCGCCCTCCACCTCGCGGAAGATGTGGATGGCCTCGGACTCCAGGTGATCCAGGTGGTCCAGCGTGTATTCGGGGGGCAATGTCATGTGTGGAGTCCGCATTCGGTCTTGTTCTTCCCGGCCCAACGGCCGGCTCTGGGGTCTTCTCCGGGCGCGACGGGGCGCGTGCAGGGCGCGCAGCCGATGGACGCGTACCCGCGCTCGCGCAGCGGGTTCATGTGGACGTCCTCCTCGAACGCGAACCGCTCCACGTCGTCGTCGTCCCACGCCGCGATCGGGTTGAGCTTGACGATGCGCCGCTTCTCGTCGAAGCCCACCAGCGTGATGTCGGTGCGGGTTGGCGCGTCGACGCGGCGCATTCCCGTCACCCAGGCCTTGTGGCCGGCGATGGCCCGGTTGAGGGGCTCCACCTTGCGCATGGCGCAGCAGAGGTCGGGGTCGCGGTCGTGGAGCTTGGCGCCGTACTGCGCGTCCTGCTCGTTGACGCTGAGCAGCGGCAGGATGGTGCGGATCTGAACGCGTTCGGCGTAGTGGTCGCGGGTCTCCAGCGTCTCGGCGAAGTGGTAGCCGGTGTCGAGGAAGAACACGTCCAGGCTGGGCGCGGACTGGGCGATGAGCTCCACCAGCACCTCGTCGCCCATCGACGACGCGACGGTGACGTCTGAGCCGAAGGTCTCCTCGGCCCAGTGCAGCACCTCGCGGCTGAGCTTCACCCTGCCGAGGTGGCCGGCGTAGGCGGGGTCGGCCTCCAGCGCGGTGAACCGCGCGTTGGCCTCGTCGGCGATGGCGTGCAGGTCATCCATGGTCGGCCTCCTCCTCGGCGATCCGGGCGGGGATGTGTTCGGTGGCCACCCGATGCTGGGTCACGGAGAACACGCGGGCGCAGGCGAGGCAGTGCCACGCCCCGCTCGGCTCCTCGACGGGCCGCAGGTCCTCCTCGGCGCAGAACGGGCAGTGGAAGATCACGGCGCTCATCGCAGGAGCTCCTCGTCGGCACGGTGGGCCCACTGCGCGAACGGCTCGTCGCCGTCGCGGTGGGCGAGGAAGGTGCGGGCGAGGCGCTCGATGTAATCGGGCAGGTCCGGGGCCGCCACCTTCAGCGCCCGCGTCTTGCGGGCCAGCTGTGGCGTGGCGCCCAGCCCTCCACCGAGGTGCACCTGGAACAGCTCGACGAGGTTGCCCTCGGCGTCGGTCTGCACCATGCCCTTGAGACCGACGTCGGCCACCTGAGTGCGGGCGCACGCGTTGGGGCAGCCGTTGACGTGGATGCTGAAGGGCACGTCGAACGTCGGGAGCCGGGCCTCGAGCTCCTCGACGATGAGCCGGGCGCGGGCCTTCGTCTCGACGAGGGCGAGCTTGCAGTATTCGATGCCGGTGCAGGCCATTACGCCCCGGCGGAACTCCGAGGGCCGCGCGGGCAGGTCCTCGGCGTCGAGCGCCTCCACGAGTGCCTCGACGTTGTCGCCGGGCACGTCGAGGACGAGCAGCTTCTGGTGCGGGGTGAGCCGGACGCGTCCCGAGCCGTGCTGGGCGGCGAGGTCGGCGATGCGCGCGAGGCGCGTGCCGGACACGCGGCCCGCGATGGGGGCGACGCCCACCCAGAAGGCGCCGTCGGCCTGCGGGTTGACGCCCACGTGGTCGCGGCGGAGGCTCGTCGCGTCCTGCGGCGGCCCGTCGGTCAGGGTGCGGCCGAGGTACTCGGTCTCCAGGATGCTGCGGAACTTCTCCGGCCCCCAGTCGGCCATGAGGAACTTGAGGCGCGCGCGGTTGCGGAGACGCCGGTAACCGTAATCGCGGAAGATCGAGATGACGCCCTTCCACACCTCGGGGATCTCCTCCAGCGACACCCACGCGCCGAGACGCTGCGCGAACATCGGGTTGGTGGAGAGGCCCCCGGCCACCCAGAGGTCGAAGCCGGGCCCGTGCTCGGGGTGGACGACGCCGACGAACGAGACGTCGTTGACCTCGTGCGCCACGTCGAGATTGGGGCTACCGGAGATGGCCGTCTTGAACTTGCGGGGCAGGTTGGAGAACTCCGGGCTGCCGATGTAGTTGTCCAGGATGGTCTGCACGGCCGGGGTGCCGTCGACGATCTCGTTGGCGGCGATGCCCGCCACCGGTGAGCCGAGGATGACGCGGGGGGTGTCGCCGCAGGCCTCCGCCGTCGTGAGGCCCACGGCCTCGAGGCGCCGCCAGATCTCCGGCACGTCCTCCACGCGGATCCAGTGCAGCTGGATGTTCTGGCGGTCCGAGATGTCCGCCGTGTCGCGGGCGAACTCGGTGGAAATGCCCGCGATGACGCGCAGCTGCTCGTTGTTCAGGGCGCCTCCGTCGGAGCGGACACGCATCATGAAGAACTCGTCGTCGAGTTCCTCGGGCGCGAGGGTCGCGGTCTTGCCGCCGTCGACGCCGGGCTTGCGCTGCGTGTAGAGGCCCCACCAGCGCATCCGGCCGCGCAGGTCGTCAGGCGTGATGCTGGCGAAACCCTCCTTGGAGTAGACGTCCTCGATCCGGGCGCGGACGTTGAGGCCGTCGTCGGCCTGCTTGAACACCTCGTTGGGGTTGAGCGGCGTCCTGTCGCCATCGGCCCAGGCGCCGGTGGCCTGGTTGCGCTTGGGGCGGGTTACCGCTTCGGTCATCGTCGGTCCTTCGTCGGGGGCCCTTACTGCTCCCCCCAACGTGGCGATGCGGCCGGTCATTCCCGGCGAGGGCCCCTGATCGCCATGGGCGAACAGGTTCCTGCTCAGGCCTCCGCGCCGTCGACGGTGGTGACCGCGCGGGCGGTGCCCTCCACCACCACCGGGATGCTGTTGACACCGATGACGCCCAGGAACAGGGTCTCGTACGATCCCCGGATGGTGACGCGGGCACGATCTCCGCCCTCGACCGTCGCCGTGGCCGCCAGGCCGGCCGCGCGGGCGAAGCCCACGGCCTCACGCTTGGCCGCCGCGGCATCGAGTGTCGCGCCAGCCGGTGTGACCCGGAGCTCGTGGGTCGCGGCTCTTGCTGCCTGGGCAGCGACCGCACGCGCCTCCTGCTCGGCGGCGGCATGCCCGGCGAAGTCCACGCCGAGGCCGACGGCGATGATGAACGCCGGAAGCGAGACGGAGGTCCAGACGGAGAGCGCCATGCCGCGTTGGCCGCGAGGGTCGCGGCGTTCGTGGCTCGACGAGGTGGCTCGCCGGGACGACCCGCGGTGCTTCAGGCGACGGCGGGGCGCGTCTCCGGCCGGCGCGCAGCCCCCGTTCACCGGACTGTCACCGCCTGAACCTCACCGATGATGACGTCCGCGGAGCGGCTCAACCGCAGCGGCAGCGTGCCCGTGAAGCCGGCGGCGGACCAGGTCACCGACCACCCCGAGGTCGCGGTGACGGTGTAGCGCCCGTCCTCGTCGTAGACGTGGCCGCAGTCAGGTGAGGCGACGTTCCTGCCGCCCTGGGTTCTGGCCGACGACCACGGCGTGCCCCGCCCGCACGTCACGGTGGCGCCGTCGCCCATGTCCCACGTGACCTCGTCAGCTCGGGCGTTCAGAGTCACCGCGATCCCCGAGTCAGTCGCCGATCTCGACACCGGTCCCCACTGCGTCTCCGACGGGGAGTCGGCCCAGAGCCAGGTCTCCCAGCCGACGAACCCCATCCGCTCGACCGAATCCCCGCGAGGCTGCATGCCGATGTCGATGGCTTCGAGGCCGATCGACGCCAGCACCCGCCGCGCGGCGGCCTCCGCATCTGCTCGGCTGACGGGGTCAGGTGCCGCCGGAAGCCAGCGTGTGAAAGTCATGCCGGGGTCGGGCACCATCGAGCCGTTGGGTCGCACACAGGAATAGACCGCACCATCGGTGTTCGAGCCCCAGGCCGGGTCCGTCAGCGGAGGCTGTGGGCTCATTTCCCGGCACCATCCCTGAGCCACCCCACTCCACGTCCCGTACGCCGTCAGACAGGAGATCTGCTTACCCGCGTAGGAACAGGTCCGTTCGCCACCAGCTTGTGCCGTCGCAGCCCCCGGCCCGGCTCTTCCGCCTTTGTCGCCCCCGCCTGGAAGATCAACCCACTTGACGCAACTTGCGGTGATCAGGTTGGCCACAGTGCAAATCGATTCCGCTCGAGCACTCCAACTGGCCCCAGTCGCTAGGATCGCAACGATGACGAGCATCAACAGTCCTCTCAGCATGCCGCAGCCTTGTTGGTGATCATCGCGACTCGCCAACGGTCGTCCAGACCTGCCTCCAACACGGCCTGCTCAACGAACGTCGGCGCTCCGGGTGCCAACATCGTCTCGCCGGTCTCGTAGTTCTCTAGACGAAGCTGACGACGGTCTACGCAGTAGCTCACCAGCGCGGACCTCACTCCGTCCTCATCGCCGGATGCTGGCGCCTCGACCTGCACTGATCTGAACTGAAGGCCACCCAATGTCCTGATCTTCTCGTCGCGAAGTTGCCCGATTATGTCAAGAATCAAGTTCTGCTGCTCACCGGTAGTGATCAGCTGCGTTTCAGTCAGGTCACTCAGCGAGGGGTCGCCCGTGAACTTGTGATGAATCCTCCAGTACTCCATCCACGCTGCGCGGACCTCCGCCTGCTCGGGTGTCTCCGTCGGGGGCGCGGGCTCGAAGGACTCGACCACCGTCGGCGACGGGCTGGGGGTCGGGGACGGACTGGGAGCCGCGACACTCGGAGACAGCGACACCGTCGGACTCGGCGCCTGCGTGGGCTCAGGGTCCGGGGTACAGCCGGCAGTCAGGCCGACCACGGCGAGGGCTACGAGGAGATGGCGCATGACGCTCCGATCGATCGGGACGACGCCCATTCAATCAAGCCAGGGGGTCACTTCTCCATCCACCGAAGTCGATTGTGGACAACTCTCAGAGCACAGCACCCGGCCGGTACGCCGCTGCCGCGGGGTCCGCATCCACCACGTCGGCCACCCTCGCCGCGACCCTCGCGACCTGCGCCTGCGCCGTCCCCGCCAATTCCAGCGGGCTGACGACGAGCGCGTCGAGTTCGTCGCGGGTCAGGCCCAGCCGCTCGTCGGCCGCCAGGCGCGCGAGCAGGTCGTTGCCCCGCGCCCCGCCTCGGAGGTCCAGCGCCACTGCGACGGCGTGCTCCTTGATCGCCTCGTGCGCCACCTCACGGCCCACGCCCTTGCGCACCGCCGCCATGAGCACCTTGGTGGTGGTGAGGAAGGGCAGGTACCGGTCCAGCTCCGCCTCGATGACCGCCGGGAACGCGCCGAAGTCGGCGAGCACGGTGAGGAACGTCTCGAACAGGCCGTCGAGGGCGAAGAACGCGTCCGGCAGCGCCACGCGTCGCACCACGGAGCAGGAGACGTCGCCCTCGTTCCACTGGTCGCCGGCGAGCTCGCCCACCATGGACACGTAGCCGCGCAGCACGACGGCGAGGCCGTTGACGCGCTCGCAGGAGCGTGTGTTCATCTTGTGCGGCATGGCCGAGGAGCCCACCTGCCCCTCCTTGAACCCCTCCGTGACCAGCTCCAGGCCGGCCATGAGCCGGATGGTGGTGGCCACATTCGACGGTGCCGCGGCGACCTGCGCCAGCGCGGTCACGGCGTCGTAGTCGAGCGAGCGCGGATACACCTGACCCGTCGAGGTGAGGACGGCGCCGAAGCCCAGTTCGTCGGCGATCCGCTGCTCAAGCTCGGCGAGCTTGTCGGCGTCGCCGCCGAGGAGGTCGAGCATGTCCTGAGCGGTGCCGACGGGGCCCTTGATCCCGCGGGCGGGGTAGCGGGCAATGAGGTCGTCGAGGCGGGCCAGGCCCGTGAGCAGCTCGTCGGCCGCCGTCGCGAACCGCTTGCCCAGCGTGGTCAGCTGAGCGGCCACGTTGTGCGAGCGGCCGGTCAGCGGCTGGTCGGCGTACCGGGTGGCGAGGCGGGCGAGCTGCGCGAGGGCCGCGACCACCCGGATCCGGACCGTCCGCAGCGAGTCCAGGACCTGGAGCTGCTCGATGTTCTCGGTGAGGTCGCGCGAGGTCATGCCCTTGTGGATGTGCTCGAACCCCGCGAGGTCGTTGAACTCCTCGATGCGGGCCTTGACGTCATGGCGGGTGATGCGTTCGCGGGCGTTGATGGAGTCGAGGTCCACCTGGTCGATGACCCGCTCGTAGGCCGCGATCACCGCGTCGGCGTCAGCGCCGCCGAAGTCGACGCCGAGGTCGCGTTGCGCGCGCAGCACGGCGAGCCACAGCTTGCGTTCGGAGACGATCTTGGCCTCGGGGGCCCAGATGTCGCGCATCTGCTGCGAGGCGTAGCGGGTGGCCAGGACGTTGGGGACGCTCATGGCACCACAGCCTAGGACTCCCCTGTGGATACCGGAAAAGCCGGTCCCGAGCGTCCCACCATGGCGATGTGTCCAACCAGTCGCCACACAACGAGTGCGATTCCGGGGAGATGGAGCGGATAGAGGTCCGTCTCCCCGATTCCTCACCCTCAAGCCTTCCCGGGCTCATGTCCAAGGCGCACCTCACGACCCTGGGCTACGACTCGGCCCGGATCGAGTTGGCGATTGCCGACGGCGGCCTCAGGAAAGTCTCCAGGGGATGGTTCGCCACGCCCCAGGCTCACCAGTGGGAGTTGGAGGCGCTCGCAGCTGGCGCCCGGGTCGGCTGCTTGAGCGGTTGCCAGGTGCATGGCCTCTGGACGCCCCAGCACGCAGAGGCGCACTTCATCATCGGCATGGGATCCGCCTCCCTGGGCTCGACCTGGCATCGATCGCCTCGGAGATTGCCGAGGATAGGTCTCTTTCCGCTGAGCGAATGCCTCGCCCAGGTTATCCGGCATCACACTCCTGAGGAGGCCCTGATGGTTCTCGAGTCCGCCGTCCACAAGGCAATGCTGTCCTCCGACGACGCACAATCCCTGATCCGCGGGGCCTCGGTCCACAAGCAGCGCACCTTGCAGTTCTTCGACGGGGAGGCGGGGTCCGGCTCGGAGACGCGGGTCAGGCTGTTCTTGCAGCAGCACCGCTTTGCTGTCCGTTCTCAGCACCAGATCGCAGGAGTCGGGGCAGTGGATCTGCTCGTCGGCAGATCGCTGATCATCGAGTGCGACAGCGCCGCCCACCACACCGATCATCGGGAGGACCGACGCCGGGATCTGGCCGCGCGCGAACTGGGCTATTCGACGTTGAGGTTGAGCTACAGCCAGATCCACAAGACCTGGAGCAAGACGAGCGCCAAGTTGCTTCGCATACTGCGGACGGGTGAGCACCTCACCCCGACTTCGCCCTTGCGTACATAGTGAGAATCCGGGGAGGTGGCTCGCATGGAGGGCTACTTCCCCGGATTCTCACTCTTCATTGACGGCACCGTCGACGTGCAATTCACCGCCCTGTACGGCGCGCGATCCGGCACGGGCTCACGACAGGTCGCCCACCAGGTGCGGCTTCCCCTCCCCGTTCACGACGGCGAATCGCCAGCCCGCCTCGTCCCGGACCGCCGCGAACGACACCTTCCCCGGCAGCAGAATGGGCTTGGCGAACTGGACCCGCACCGTATAGGCCTCCGGGATCTGCCCGCCCAACGCCGCGACACTCCTGGCATGCGTCCACATCCCGTGGATGATGGGCCGCGGGAAGCCGAACAGCCGGGCGGTCAGGGGGCTGAGGTGGATCGGGTTGGAGTCACCCGAGACCGCCGCGTACCGCCGCCCCAGATCCGGACCCAACCGCCACTGCTGCGACGGCGCCACCTGAGGCGCCTCCAGGCGCAGGCCGGGCACCACCTCACCGGCGACCTTCGCCCCGCCCGCCAGGTAGGCCGACGAGCCGCTCCAGACCAGATCGTCGCCGACATGGACCTCGCCCCGCATGTCGAACACCGCACCCTTGGCGTGCGACCGCAGGCCCTCCGCGCGCACCGACACACGCAGCCGCTCCCCTACCGCCACCGGACGCAGCAGTGTCATCTCGTTGCTCACGTGCACCAGGCCCGCCAGGGGGAGCGGGAAGTCGTCGGCTGCCATCATCGCCATCTGCAGGGGGAACGTCAGTACGTGCAGCCAGGTGGCCGGCATCGCGTCGCGCACCGCGTATCCCGTGACCCGCGCGTAGGCCGCCAGCCGCGACACGTCGACGGCGTGGTCCATCACCATGAAGGTCCGGTCCGGCATCGATGCCACGGCGCCGGGCCGCTTCGCCAGGCCCGCCACGGCCTTGAGCAACAGCCCGCCGTCCTTGGGGAGGGAGGGCAGCACCTTCACGTCGCGGCTCATCAGGCGCCCACCAGATTCTGCCCGCACACGCGGATGACCTGACCGTCGACCCCGCCGGAGGCCGGCCCGCACAGGTACGCCAGCGTCTCCGCCACGTCGACGGGGTTGCCGCCCTGGGTGAGCGAGTTGGACCGGCGGAAGATCTCCCGCTGCACGAACGGGATGGCCGCCGTCATCTCCGTCTCGATGAAGCCCGGCGCCACGGCGTTGACGGTGACCGGCCGGTCCGCGAGCTCGTCCCGCATGGCCCACACCAGGCCCATCACGCCGGCCTTCGAGGCCGCATAGTTGGTCTGGCCCTTGTTGCCGGCCACGCCCGAGGTGGACGCGATCCCGACGATCCGCGCCGATGCTCCCAATCCGCCGGGCACGTCGTGGCTGAGCAGAAACTCGTTGATCCGCATCTCGGCCGCGAGGTTCACGTCGAGCACCGACGCCCAGCGCTTCTCGTCGAGGTTGGCCAGCAGCTTGTCGCGGGTGATGCCCGCGTTGTGGACGACGGCCCAGATCCGCGCCGACTCGCCGCGCACCCCCGCCACGTGCTCGGCCATCCTCGCCCCGGCATCGGGCACTGTGATGTCCAGCTGCAACGCCGAGCCGCCGATCTCGTTGGCCACCTTGGCCAGCGCGTCTCCCGTGGCTGGGACGTCGACGGCCACCACCGTCGCGCCGTCCCTGGAGAACGTCCGCGCGATCGCGGCCCCGATGCCCCGTGCCGCCCCGGTGACCACGACCACGCGCCCCTCGAACGGCCGGGCGGTCAGCTCGTGCGGGTCCTTCGACGGGCCCACCCGCCAGGTCTGGCCGCTCACGAACGCCGAGCGGCCTTCCAGCAGGAACGAGAAGGTCGACGCCAGGTCAGCGGCCGTCGTGCCCGTCCGGACGAACAGCAGGTTCGAGGTCGCGCCCCCGCGCAGCTCCTTGCCCACGGTCCGGTTGATCCCGTCGATGCCTTGGGCCACCGCCTTGGCCTCGAGCCCCGTCACATCGCGCGCATCCGTGGCCAGGATGATCACGCGCCCGGAGTTCTCCAGCCCACGCATCGCGGGACGGAGGACCCGACGGAGGCCCTCCAGCTGGGTGATCTCCCGCACGCCGGTGGCGTCGACGACCACCGCCCCCGGCTTCACCGGGTAGCGCGGCGCCTGATCGCGACCCTTCTCATCCTTGGTCCTCGCCTCGGGCACGTCGAGCAACGCATCGCTCGGCGCCACCCCCAACTGGGCGAGGGTGGAACCCGCCAGGCCGCCGCCGTCGAGAGCCCCCAACACGACGGGCCCGGACGGCATGACCCGCCCGCGCCGCAGCGTCGGCGGCTCCGCCAGCCCCGCCTTCCTCGCGACGAACTTCCCCGCAGGGGTGCCGTACAGCTTCTCCAACACGTTCATCTCACGCCTCCAGAATCGCGACGACGCCCTGGCCGCCGGCCGCACAGATCGATACCAGGCCCCGGGACCCGGGGCCGCGCTCGTGCAGCATCTTGGCCAGGGAGGCGACGATGCGGCCGCCCGTGGCGGCGAAGGGGTGCCCGGCGGCCAAGGACGAGCCCTTGACGTTGAGCTTGGAGCGGTCCACCGACCCCACGCCCTGCTGCTCCAGCGCCTTGAGCGTCGCCAGCACGGTCGAGGCGAACGCCTCGTGGAATTCCAGGAAGTCGAAGTCCCCGAGGCTGAGGCCGTTGCGCTCCAGCAGCACGGGGATGGCGCGGGCGGGGGCCAGCAGCAGGTCCTCCTTGCCGGTGGTGTAGTCCGCCGCCGCCACCTGCGCGTCGATCACCTTCGCCCACACCGGCCAGCCGCGACCCCTCGCGAAGCCCTCCTCGGCCAGCAGCACCACTGCGGCGCCGTCGGTCAGTGCCGTGGAGTTGCCCGCCGTCATGGTGGCGTTCTCCTGACCGAAGACCGTGCGGAGCTTGGCGAGAGCCTCCTGGGTGGTGTCCGGACGCAGGATGCCGTCACGCGACACCTTCAGGTACGGCGTGACAAGGTCGTCGAAGAAGCCCGCCTCCCACGCCGCCGCCAGGTTGCGGTGCGACGCCAGGGCCAACTCGTCCTGCTCCTCGCGCGTCACGCCCCACCTGGCCGTGGTCAGCGCCTGCGACTCACCCATGCTCAGACCCGTTCGCGGCTCCACGACGGCCGGCGGGACCGGCGCGAGGTCAGCCGGGCGGATCCTGGACAACGCGGCCAGCTTTTCCGGCACGGACCTCGCCCGCGACAGCGCGAGCAGCGCCTTCCGCAGGCCCTCCGAGGCCACGAGCGGCGCGTCCGACGCCGAATCGACGCCGCCCGCGATCGCCACGTCCATCTGCCCCAGCTTGATCTTGTTGCTGGCGTACACCACGGCCTCGAGGCCCGTGCCGCACGCCTGCTGAAGGTCGCAGGCGGGCGTGTGCGGCGAGAGCGCCGAGCCGAGGACCGCCTCGCGGGTGAGGTTGAAGTCCCTCGTGTGCTTGAGGACGGCGCCCGCGACCACTTCGCCGACCTCCTCGCCCGCCAGCCCGAACCGGGCGACGAGCCCGTCGAGCGCCGCGGTCAGCAGATCCTGGGCAGAGGCCTCGGCGTACTTGCCGCCGGCCTTGACGAAGGGGGTGCGGTTGCCGCCCACCACCACTGCGTTGCGTGTCATCGACGTCGATCCTCTCGCTGGGGTATTCGATACCAAGAGTAGCAGGTACGCGAAGTTTCAGGTACCCTGAGTTTCATGAAGATCGACGAGGATCCGTCGGCCCCTGCCGCCCACCACGCGCCGGACGGCCGCGCCTCCCGCTGGGAGGAGCACAACAGCCTCCGCCGGCGCGCCCTGGTGGAGGACGCCGTGCGCGCCATCCGCGAGCACGGCCCCTCTGTCGGCATGGACGAGATCGCCGCGCTGGGGGGCACGTCGAAGACCGTGCTCTACCGGCACTTCGGCGACAAGGCAGGCCTCTACCGTGCCGTCGTGGAGTCGGTGCACGAGTTCATTCTGCGCAAGCTGCCGCTGGAGGACGCCGCGACATTCGAGCCCCGGGACCTCGTCCTCAACCTCGCCGACGCCTACCTCGCCGTCGTGGAGCGGGACCGCAACCTGTACCTCTTCGTCTCCACCCGCCCCTCGGGCGAGACCCCCGTGGACGACCCGGTCCTCGGCATCACCACCCGCATCGGCAACGAGGTGGCCGAGGCCATGAGGTCCTGGCTGCGCCGGGAGGGCCTCAGCGAGGAGCCGGCCAACATCTGGGCCCACGGCGCCGTCGGGTTCATCTGGGCGGTCGCCGACCGCTGGATCGTCACCAACCTCCGACGGCCGCGCGCCGAGGTCGTCGCCTACATCGATCAACTGTTCGCACCGGCGTTCGCCGCTCAGACCAAGGAGCACGCATCATGACACTCTCCCCCACAGGCGAGGCCCTCCGTCGCGCCCTCGACGGCCCGTTCCACGCCCTGAAGCAGCGCTGGCGGGACGAGGTGACCGCCGACGAGGTGGTCCGCGACACCGCCCTCACCGTCGAGGAGGCGCGGGACTGGACCCTGGACCGGGTGCAGAGGCTCGCGCACCGCGACCTCGTCACCGCAGGCTTCCCGGCGGCCGTGGGCGGGGTGGGTAGCACCGCCGAGTCGGTGGCGAACTTCGAGATGGTGGCCATGGGCGACCTCTCGCTCACCATCAAGACCGGCGTCCAGCACGGCCTGTTCGGCGGCGCCATCGTCAACCTCGGCACCGCCTACCACCACGAGGCCTTCCTGCCGGGCGCCATCAGCTGTGAGCTGCTCGGCTGCTTCGCCATGACGGAGCTGGGCCACGGCTCAGATGTGCAGTCCATCGAGACCACCATCACCTGGCTTCCGGAGACCGCCGAGTTCGAGGTCGATTCGCCCACTCCGTCGGCCACGAAGGCCTACATCGGCAACGCCGCACGCGACGGCCGGATGGCCGCGGTGTTCGGCCAGCTGATCGTCGACGGGGAGCACCAGGGCGTGCACGTGGTGCTGGTGCCCATCCGCGACGAGTCCGGCCACGACCTGCCGGGTGTGACCACCGGTGACCACGGCCACAAGGGCGGCCTGCTGGGCATCGACAACGGCACCATCGCCTTCGATCACGTGCGCGTCCCGCGGCTGATGCTGCTGGATCGTTACGGCGGCGTCGACGACGAGGGCCGCTACCACTCTCCGATCGAGAGCAAGAACGCCCGGTTCTTCACCATGCTCGGCACGCTGGTCCGCGGCCGGATCTGCGTGGGCGGCGGGGCGGCGTCGGCCGCACGCAAGGCGCTCACCATCGCCGTCGAGTACGGCGACAGGCGGCGCCAGTTCCGTCGTCCGGGGCTGGGCGAGGAGATCCCCCTGCTGGACTACCTCACGCATCAGCGCCGGCTGCTCCCGCACCTGGCCAGGGCGTACGCCTACGGCTTCGCGCAGAACGAGCTGGCCCTGCAGCTCCAGCGGGTGATGGACGCAGACGGCTCCGACGTGCGGAGCTCGCGCGAGCTGGAGACCCGCGCGGCGGGCATGAAGGCCGTGCTCACGCGGTGGGCGCTGGACTCCATGCAGGAGGCCCGCGAGGCGTGCGGCGGCGCCGGCTACATGTCGGACAACGGCATCACGATGGCACGCCAGGACGCCGACATCTTCGCCACTTTCGAGGGTGACAACACCGTCCTGCTGCAGCTGGTCGCCAAGGCGCTGCTGCTGGAGTACAAGTCCACCTGGGGCGACATGGATCTGCGCGGCACCGCGCAGAAGACGGCCGCGATCCTGGGGCAGACCGTGTTGGAGCGCACGACGGCGCGCTCGGTGATCGACCGGCTGATCGCCGTCGCGGACCGCAAGCCGGACTCGCAGCGGATGAGGGCGCGGGGTTGGCACGTGCAGATGTTCGAGTTCCGGGAGAAGCACGTCGTCGAGGGCCTGGCGCGGCGGATGCGCGCGGCGAGCAGGGTGGCGGAGGACCAGCAGCAGCGGGCCATCAACGCGCTCCAGACCCACATGCTGGAGGCGGCGAAGGCGCACGTGGACCGGGTGGTCCTGGAGGCGTTCATCGAGGGCATCGAGGAGTGCGACGACGACTACGTCAAGGCGCTGCTGGTCAAGGTGTGCGACCTCTACGCCCTGGCCACCATCGAGGGCAACCGTGCCTGGTACATGGAACACGAGGCGTTCGACCCGCGTCGCAGCAAGGCGATCTCGGCCACCGTCGACGACCTGTGCGGCGAGCTGCGCCCCAGGGCGCGCGAGTTGGCCGAGGGGCTCGGCGTCCCGGAGGGCTGGCTGAGGCACCCGCGCGAGGCGGTGCCGCCGCTGCTGCCGCCGCCCGATGAGAGTCGGGATCGGGCAGTCCGGTTCACCTCGGTGGCGGACCGTGTGCCCTCCTCCGCCGTGGATGCGGAGGAGGGCCGTAGGTCGTCCCACAGGGTCGCGGCGAACGTCTGAGGAGGCCCTCCTCCAACCTCACTGGTACGACACGAAATTGGGCCTGGGCTCCACGTCCTGCATCGTCTGCTGCGGGGTCATCGTCGAGGAGTCCTCGTCGACGAAGTTCTTCCACCCCAACCAGGTGTTGGCCGGTAGGCCCGCCTTGAGGTTGCGCCACGTCTCCTGCTTGAGGGCGGGGCTACCGTTCCCATCGGCGTGGACGAGGTACTGGATCTCGTCGCGGCTGGTGTCGAGCCGCTCGCGGCCCAGGATCATCCGCTGCTGGAACTGGTGCAGGATCACCACCTTGGGAGGCAGGTCGTTGGCGGCGACGAGGTCGGCCAGCCAGTGCCCGGTGGAGTTGACCTCTTCCACGGTCACCTGGCCGATGATGGTCATGTGCCGCTGGCCCGGCCTCAGCCGCCACTCGGGGTCGATCGCGAGTCCGACGGTGGGGCGCTTCAGCAGTTCCTCGTAGCGCCTGGCCTGGGTGAGGAAGTCGGTGCGTCCCGGCTGGAGGTCGAGCACGCAGTAGATCCCGGCCGCCTCCGCCGCCTCGATGTACGCGAGAAGCTGTTCGGGCGGGGTCTCGAAGGAGTAGTCACCGTCGGCGCCGGCCGACGCGCTGGCCACCGTCGTGATGATCTCGAACGCGCCGACGACGGGCACGTCGCTGAACTCCTGGTACTGCGCGGCGAGATCCTGGACCCGGGCGACGGATGCGGCCGGACCCTGCTCGCCGAGGAGGCCGAGCGTCCCGCCGGAGGGGTGCCCGTAGAGCGCCACCATCATGCGGCCAGGGAACGGTGCGACACCGCCGCCGGGGAGTTCGTCGAGGCTGCGGGCCGCCTCGACACGCGCCGCGAACCGGTCGCTCTCGCCGAACGCTCCGATGCCCAGGACCGCTCCCGGGATCCTCTTGACCAGCGCGACCGACTCGGCCGTGGCGCGGGGGTCGTCGAAGGCCACCTCGGTGACGGTGATCCCTGCGGAGGCCAGGACGGCCGTGGTGGCAGCCGAGACGGCCTGACCCGCACGTCGCAGCGCCCCCGCAGTGGCGGGCGACGCCTCGAGGGGCAACCCGTCCACCTCCACGTCAGCGGGGTCGACCGGCGCGTCGATCACGACACGGTCGCCGAGGTCCAGGCCCTCCGCCGGGTAGGCGATGACGGTGTGGGCCTGGAGCCGGTCCAGTTCCGCCGCGAGCTCCGGCCCCGCGAGGAGTAGTGGGAGACCGAGCGCTGCCGCTGTCGCGACGGCGGCCGCCATATCTCCGCCGGACGTGGGGCTGGGCGATGGCGCGGGGGTCGAGGCGCCCGCCGAAGGTGAGGCGCTCGGAGCGGTACCCGCGGGCTGCACGACGACCACAGCGGTGGCCTCCGCCAGCACCAACCGGCTGACCGCCAGACTGCCGGCGTCATCGGAGGGCAGCACGGCTGACGCAAGGTCCGCGTTCGCCACGACGCGGTGGCCGTTGGCCATCGGCGACGCGCCAGCAGACGGGCTCTGCGTGCCCCCGGAGCGCGTGGCTGATCCGTCGCCTGGGGAGCCGGTGCACCCGGCCGCGGCGGCGACGGCGCCGGCGGCGAGTCCCAGCAGCGCAAGGCGTCGTGCAATCATCCGGAAAGACTGCCATCCCACCCGCTGGTCCTGAAATCCTCATGCGGACCGGTGGGCAGACCGCGACATTGTGACGCCAGTGACGCACTCCCCGCTCCGCCCGGAGCGCAGACACCCCCACTGGGGGACACTTTCCGCGCGCCGGCCCCAGGAAGAGCGTTGACTGGACCGGATTTCAGTGAGGAACGCCGATGTCGGTGCGGTGGAAGCCGTCTGCGTAATCCACCCGGCCCAGCAGCGCGTAGGCGCGCTCGCGCGCCTGATCCACATCATCCCCCCGGCCCACGATGCCCAGCACCCGCCCCCCGGCCGAGACGAGGCGGTCGCCGTCGAGGCGCGTCCCCGCGTGCAGGACGTAGGCGTCGGCCTCGTCGTCCGGCAGCACGATCGTGCCGCCGGCGGCCGGCGTCCCGGGATAGCCCGCGGCGGCCGACACCACGACGACGGCGGCCCCCTCACGCCATGACAGGTGCTCCACCGTGTCCAACTCCCCCCGCGCTGCCGCCCGGAGGACGCCTGCCAAGGGCGTCTCCAGGAGAGCCAGGACGGCCTGGGTCTCCGGGTCGCCGAAGCGGACGTTGAACTCCACGACGCGCAGACCCCGCGACGTCAGCGCCAGCCCCGCATACAGGAGCCCGATGAACGGCGTGCCGCGCCTGCGCATCTCGGCCAGCGTGGGGTCGATGACCTCCGCCATGATCTGGTCCGTCAACCCTGGAGCTGCCCAGACCAGGGGGCTGTAGGCGCCCATGCCGCCCGTGTTGGGGCCCGCGTCGGCGTCCCCGACCCGCTTGTAGTCCTGCGCCGGCAACAGCGGGAGCGCACGCTCGCCGTCGCAGATCGCGAACAGCGACACCTCCGGTCCGTCGAGGAAGTCCTCGATCACCACACGCCCGCAGGCGGCGGCGTGGGCCAGCGCGGCGTCCCGGTCATCAGTGACCACCACACCCTTGCCCGCGGCCAGGCCGTCATTCTTGACCACGTACGGGGCGCCGAACTCGTCCAGCGCGGCGGCGGCCTCCTCCGGGGTCTCGCAGACGTGGGAGTCCGCGGTGGGCACAAGGGCGGCCCGCATGACCTCCTTGGCGAATGCCTTGGACGCCTCGAGGACGGCGGCCTCCCGACCGGGCCCGAACGCGTCGATCCCCACCTCCCGCAGGGCGTCCGCGACCCCGGCCACCAGCGGAGCCTCCGGGCCGATCACCACGAGGTCCACCCCGAGCCGTTGGGCCGCCTCGACCACGGCGACCGGTGACGACGGGTCCAGCGAGTGGAGCGTGGCGATCCGCCCGATCCCGGGGTTCCCAGGGGCGGCGTGCAGCTCGGTGACGGAGGGATCGGCGGCCAGCGAGCGGGCCAGCGCGTGCTCGCGCCCGCCCGAGCCGAGGAGGAGGATCTTCACCCGCGTCAGCCTAGTGGTCCGCCGCGGGCGATCAGATCAGGTCGTTGATCGCCACAGACTGCTCGCGCCCGGGACCGACGCCGATGCCGCTGATCCGGCACCCGATGAGCTCCTCGAGCCGCTTGACGTAGGCCTGGCACGTGGCCGGCAGTTCCTCGAACCGGCGGCAGCCGCTGATGTCCTCGGCCCAGCCGTCGAGCTCCTCGTAGATGGGCTTGGCGTGGTGGAAGTCCGACTGCGTCATGGGCATCACGTCGTGGCGGACGCCGTCGACCTCGTAGGCCACGCAGACCGGGATCTTCTCCCAGCCGCTGAGGATGTCCAGTTTCGTGAGGAAGATGTCGGTGAACCCGTTGATCTTGACCGCCTGTTCCACGAGGACGGCGTCGAACCAGCCGCAGCGGCGAGGCCGCCCCGTCGTGGCGCCGAACTCGGCGCCGATCCGGCGGAGCTCCTCGCCGTCGTGGTCGAACAGCTCGGTGGGGAACGGGCCCTCGCCGACGCGGGTGGTGTAGGCCTTCGCGATGCCGATGGTGCGGTCGATCCGGGTGGGACCGACGCCGCCGCCGGTGGTGGCGCCCGCCGCGGTCGGGTTCGACGACGTCACGTACGGGTAGGTGCCCTGGTCCACGTCGAGGTGGTGCGCCTGGGCGCCCTCGAACAGCACCACCTTGCCGGCGTCCAGCGCGTCGTTGACATAGCGGCCGGAGTCCACGATGTGGGGGCGGATGGTGTCCGCGTGCTTGAGCAGCGACTGGACGATCTCCTCGGCGATGATCGGGCGCCGGTTGTACACCTTGACCAGGAGCTGGTTCTTCTGGTCCAGCGCGGCGTCCACCTTCTGGCGCAGGATGGACTCGTCCAGGATGTCCTGGATCCGGATGCCGAGGCGGTTGACCTTGTCCGAGTAGCAGGGTCCCACGCCGCGACCCGTGGTGCCGATGCGCCGCTTCCCGAGGAACCGCTCGGTCACCTTGTCCAGCACCTTGTGGTACTCGGTGATGATGTGGGCGTTGGCCGACAGGAGGGGGTGCGCCACGCTTACCCCGCGCTCCGCCAGCACTGCGAGCTCCTCCGCCAGCACGTCGAGGTCGACGACGACGCCGTTGCCGATCACGGTGGTGGTGTTCGGGTTGAGGATGCCGGAGGGCAACAGGTGGAGCACGAACTTCTCGCCGCCCACCACCAGGGTGTGTCCGGCATTGTTGCCGCCGGAGTAACGGACGCAGACGTCGACGCGATCACCCAGCTGATCGGTCGCCTTCCCCTTGCCTTCGTCTCCCCATTGAGCCCCGACCACGACAACGCTCGGCATGTCGCCCTCCTCCACGCACATGGATGAAGCCCCTGCGGTTCGCTGGGGCCTTACCGCTGGAGTCTATCGGACGCCCCCTCCCTGCACCGGCGCGGCGTTGGGGTCCGCAGTCAGGACGCGTGTTGATCCAGCCAGCGTTCAATCTCCCTCTTCGGCAGCGCGCCCACCTGCCGCGACACTTCCGTCCCGTCGCGGAGCAACACCATGGTGGGGATGCTCATGGCGCCGAAGCGGGACTGGATGGCGCGGTTGTCGTCGACGTTGACCTTGACCACCTTGAGCCGCCCGGCGCGCTCCTGCGAGAGCTTCTCCAGGATGGGCGCCACCATCCGGCATGGCCCGCACCAGGGGGCCCAGAGGTCCACCAGGACGGGCACGCGCGTGGCGGCCACCTGGTCGAAGTCGGCGTCGGAGCCGTCCACCAGCCAGGGCAGATCGGCCTTGCACCTGGCGCACCGGGGGAGGCCGGCGGCCGACGCGGGCACCCGGTTGCGCGCGGCGCAGGACACACATGTGACGATGCTCATGCTCCCATGATCCACGAAGCCGCCACCGCACGGCCCCGAACCGGCTCCCACGTCGCACATCAGTGGCATCGGGTTATCGGAAAGTGCACGAAAGGTCAGGGCTCTTGCCTAGCATCGACTGTGGGGACCAGCATCGATGTGTTCCCCGCAACGACGCAGGAGGTTGGGACCGTGAAGAAGCTCATCAATTCCCCCGACGATGTGATCGCCGACGCACTCAAAGGCGTGGAGGCATCAGACCAGAACGTGCGCGTGGATCACGAGAACCGCGTGATCTACCGCGCCACCCCGAAGGAGGCCGGCAAGGTCGCCATCATCTCCGGCGGCGGCTCGGGCCACGAGCCGATGCACGGCGGCTTCGTCGGCGTCGGCATGCTCGACGCGGCGTGCGCGGGCCAGGTGTTCACCTCCCCCACACCGGACCAGATGATCGAGGCCACCACCGTCGTGGACACCGGCGGTGGCGTCCTGCACATCGTGAAGAACTACACCGGCGACATCATGAACTTCGAGATGGCTGCTGAGATGGCCAGCGATTCCGGCATCCCCGTGGAGACGGTCATCGTGGCCGACGACGTCGCGGTGCAGGACTCGCTGTACACCGCAGGACGCCGCGGCGTGGGCACCACCGTGCTGCTGGAGAAGATCGTCGGGGCCGCCGCGGAGGAGGGCCAGGACCTGGCTGCCGTGAAGGCGCTCGCACAGAAGGTCGCGGACAACGGCCGCTCGATGGGCATGGCGCTCACCTCGTGCACGGTGCCGTCGGCCGGGAAGCCCACGTTCGACCTGCCCGAGGATCAGATCGAGATCGGGATCGGCATCCACGGTGAGCCCGGCCGCCACCGCGAGCCCATCGCCGACGCGAAGTCCGTGGCCAAGCAGCTGGTGGATCCCATCCTGCATGACCTGGACTTCACCGGAGCCCCCGTGATCGCCATGCTCAACGGCATGGGCGGCACGCCGCTGATCGAGCTCTACCTCATGTACGGCGAAGTGGTGGCGCTGCTCAAGGAGGCAGGCGTGGAGGTGTCGCGGAACCTGGTGGGCAACTACATCACCAGCCTGGACATGGCCGGCTGCTCGCTCACGCTGCTCAAAGCTGATGAGGACCTGATTCGCCTGTGGGACGCGCCCGTGCAGACCGCGGGTCTACGGTGGGGCCTGTGACCGAACAACACCTCACCCTGGACCTCCTCGCGGACTGGCTGCGCCGCTACGCGCAGATCATCGACGAGAACAAGGTCTTCCTGACGGACCTGGATTCCGCCATCGGTGACGCCGATCACGGCGCCAACATGGCCCGTGGGACAGCCGCCGTGTTGCTGCATCTTGATCAGGCCACCACGATCGATGGCCTCTTCAAGAAGGCTGGCATGACGCTGGTGAGCACGGTCGGCGGCACCGCCGGCCCGCTCTACGGCACCCTGCTGATGAAGATGGGGATGGCCAGCGGGACCGTGGTCGAGCTCTCGCCGGAGGAGTTCGGAAAGGCGTTCCGGGCCGGGCTCGAAGGGTTGATCGCCCGGGGTAAGACGGAGTTGGGCGACAAGACGATGGTGGACGCCCTGGCGCCCGCCATCGACGCCTTCGACGCCGCGGTGGCGGACGGCGCCGGGCTGCACGACGCAGTGGCAGCCGCCACGCAGTCCGCGGCTGCGGGACGCGACGCCACCACGCCGATGGTGGCGAAGAAGGGCAGGGCGAGCTACCTGGGCGAGCGGTCCGCCGGGCACCAGGATCCCGGTGCCACGTCGTCGGCCTATCTCTTCGACGCCCTGGCGGACGTGATCGGCGCCTGATGGCGGTCGGCATCGTCGTCGTCTCGCACAGTCGCGCGCTCGCCGAGGCCGCCGTCGAGTTGGCCATGCAGATGGTCCACGAGGCACCCTCGCCCGTGGCCATCGCCGCCGGCATGCCCGACGGCGGGCTGGGGACGGATGCCACGGCGGTCGCGGCGGCCGTCGCCGAGGTGGACCGGGGCGACGGTGTGGTCATCTTCGTCGACATGGGCTCGGCGCTGATGAGCGCCGAGATGGGAGTGGAGTTCGCGGGCGTGGAGAACGTCCGGATCCTCGCCGCGCCGTTCGTCGAGGGCCTCACGGCGGGGCTGGTGCGCGCCGTGGGCGGCGCATCGCTGGCGGACGTCGCGGAGGAGGCCGAATCGGCGCTCACGCCCAAGCTCATGGCGCTGGGCCGGGCCTCATCGCCCGACGAGCAGGCGGCCGGTGGACCGGCCTCTGCCTCCCCGGAACTCTCAGGTGACGGACCAGACGGGGCCGATGGCGTCGCCTCCGGCGAGGCGGTGCTGGTCAACGAGACGGGCCTGCACGCCCGGCCGGCGGCGCTGTTCGTCGCCGAGGCCCGCCGGTTCGACGCCGACGTCCGAATCAGCAACGCGGACATCGGTCCGGTCAAGGCGGCCAGCAGCATCGGGCTGGCCACCCTCAACGCCCGCAAGGGTGACGTCCTCCGCCTGACGGCCACCGGCCCTCAGGCACGCGAGGCCGTCGACGCGCTCGTGACCCTCATATCGGCCGGCTTCGGCGAGAAGTGAGCGCGCGCCGCTAGGCTGAGCGGCATGAGCGACACGCACCCCAACCTGATGGCCTCCCCTGTGGTCGTGCGCCTGCCGGAGGACCCCGCTCTCGCGGCGATCGCCGAGCACGGCAAGGAACGCTTCCTCGAGATCGTCGCGCAGCATCCCACGTCGTCGCTGTGCTGGGCACTGCTCGCCGAGACCTGCCTGACCGAGGAGGATCTCGGCAGCGCCGTGGCCGCCTATGCCTACGCCCGCACCGGTTACCACCGCGGGCTGGACACGCTGCGGCGCAACGGCTGGAAGGGATCCGGCCAGGTGCCGTGGGAACACGAACCCAACCAGGGCTTCCTGCGTGCTTTGTGGGCGTTGAGTGTCGCGGCGGGGCGGATCGGCGAGACCGAGGAGCAGGAACGGTGTGCGCAGTTCCTCCGCGACTCCTCCGAGACCGCCTACCAGGTGCTGGCGGAGCCTGTCATCTAGATCGGTTCAACCTCATCACCCGGAGCGCGCGGCTAGTGTTCCTCCAGGCTGGTTGTCGGGCCCTGTTTTGCCTTCGAGATCCAGCCTGGAGGAACACTTCCCGCAACATGCAGCCCGATCGCCGCATTGCACAATGCGTGGGCGGCTCTGCCGCTCCCGTGGATCCGGGAGACCTGGCTAGGCTGGCGGCATGATCTTCATCGTCGTCAAGTACCAGGTCAAGCCTGAATCCGCCGAGCAGTGGATGGATGTCGTCGGCCCCTTCAACGAGGCCACGCGAGCCGAGCCGGGGAACCTGTGGTTCGAGTGGTCGCGCAGCATGGAGAACCCCAACGAGTATGTGCTCGTCGAGGCCTTCCGCGACGGCGACGCCGGCTCGGCGCACGTCAACTCCGCCCACTTCCCTCGAGGACTGGACGCCATGCGCCCGCACATCCTCGCCACCCCGCAGATCATCTCGCGCACGATCGACGGAGACGGCTGGGACACCATGGGCGAGCTCCGGATCGACTGACCCTAACGCCCGACGTGGCAGGCGGCCATCGCCGCCTCCTGGCCGCCGTCGAACCGAATCGGGTCTGCGGAGAAGACAGGGGTGCACGCGTCGCGGGTCAGTTCACGGTGCGCGGTCCCGTCGTCGAAGCCGAGGTTGCGGCACCCGTCGACTCGGAGGTAGACGTCGTGGAGTCCGGTGGCATCGAGGACGCGCAGAACGAGTCCGGAGCGTTGGTCGAAGTCCGAGATGCATTCGTCGGGGTTCCCGCTAGCTCCTTCGGGCGCGGCCGCGATGGCCGCGACAAGGCCCGCGGCCTCCTCCCCCGCCACCACTCGCGACGCGCTCAGATTGGGGCGGTCCCCCTCCGACGCAGAGTCGAGATGGCGGCAGAGACCCACCTCGACGACGCCGGTCGCGCTCGACACATCCCACGCCTCCGGCCTGTCATCGAGGGTCGAGAACGGGGCGTGCGGCGTACACCCGGCTGCGTCCCGCTCGAACTCGACGGCGGAGTCGAGGATCTTCTGGGCCGTGGCCCGCTCGTCGTCGGGGGCGTCCTGCCTCAGCGTCACGCGGACGTCGACGTCTGCCACGGTACGGCTCAGCACGGGGGTGAGGGTCGAGGGTTCCAGCGCCGGGTCGGCGAAGCCCAGATAGGTCTGCACCCAGCCGGCCTGGAACTCAGGGCACGCGATCGCCGCGACCGGACCGGCGGGCGTCGAGACGAACGGGCCGGCCGGCGGGACGGGCTCCGGCGTCGCGCCCAGGCACCACGGCACCCAGGCGTAGTCGCTGTATCCCCACTCCTCGGGCACCTGCGCCGCCACATCCCCTCGAGACACCCACCGCCAACCGTCCTCCGGAGCAGGCAGCCCACTCACGCTCGTCGGAGCGGCAGGCGTGGCCACCTGGACCGGGCGGCTGGTCAGCACCACCGCCACAGCGACGACCATCGCCACGAGGGCCACCGTCGCCACCACCGCCCACACGAGGTGCGCAAGGCGTGGCGGCGCCTTCCGCCCCATCGGGGCCCGCTGGCCCATGGCGCCACTGAATGCCTGATCTGAACGGTCGCTCATCTGGACTCCTCGTTCGACGTGTACTCCCGTGCCCGAAGGCACGGGTGAGGGCGGCGCCGTCGACAGGACGACCCGCACCCACACCTCTATACGCTCCGGGACCGCGCTTCGCTGCAACGCGCCGCACACGTGGCCACACACCTTCCCGGGGCTCACGGTTCGTGGCACCAGGCTCCCGCCACGTAGACTCTCCCGAGGCCCCCACCGTCGATCCCCCGGAGATGCCTCATGCCCACACGCGAAGACCTGCGCAACGTCGCCATCGTCGCCCACGTCGACCACGGTAAGACGACGCTCGTCGACGCCATGTTGTGGCAGTCCGGTGCCTTCCGCGAGGGCTCCGACGTCAACAACCGCGTCATGGACTCGATGGACCTCGAGCGCGAGAAGGGCATCACCATCCTCGCGAAGAACACCGGCGTGCGGCACATCCGCCCCGACGGCACCGGGGTGACGATCAACATCATCGACACCCCCGGCCACGCCGACTTCGGCGGCGAGGTGGAGCGCGGCCTCGAAATGGTCGACGGCGTGGTCCTGCTGATCGACGCGTCCGAGGGCCCCCTCCCCCAGACCCGGTTCGTGCTGCGCAAGGCGCTGGCGAAGAACCTGCCGATCGTGGTGGTGGTCAACAAGGTGGACCGCAGCGACGCTCGCATCTCGGCCGTCGTCGAGGAAACCTACGACCTCTTCATGGACCTCATCGACGACGACGCGGCCCACGTGCTCGACTTCCCGATCGTGTATGCCTCCGCGAAGGCCGGTCGCGCCTCGCTGACGCAGCCCGAGGACGGCGGCATGCCGGACAGCCCCAATCTCGAGCCGCTGTTCGACACGTTGATGGAGCACATCCCCGCCCCCGTCTACGAAGAGGGCGCGATCCTCCAGGCGCACGTCACCAACCTCGACGCCTCACCGTACCTGGGCCGCCTCGCCCTGTGCCGCATCATCGCCGGTGAGATGAAGCGCGGCCAGCTCGTGTCGTGGTGCAAGACCGACGGCACCATCTCCACGGTGAAGCTGACCGAGATGTTCATGACCCAGGCGCTGGACCGCGTCCAGGCCGACATCGCCGGCCCAGGCGACATCGTCGCCATCGCGGGCATCCCGCAGATCATGATCGGCGAGACGCTCTCGGATCCCGAGACCCCCAAGCCGCTGCCGCTCATCCACGTCGACGAACCGTCGATCTCCATGACCATCGGCATCAACACCTCCCCCCTGGCCGGCCAGTCCGGCAAGAACCTCACCGCGCGCCTGCTGAAGGGTCGCCTGGAGCAGGAACTGGTCGGCAATGTGTCGATCAAGGTCAACACCACCGAGCGCCCGGACACCTGGGAGGTGCAGGGTCGCGGCGAGCTCCAGCTGGCCATCCTCGTGGAGATGATGCGCCGCGAGAGCTTCGAGCTCACCGTCGGTAAGCCCCAGGTGGTCACCAAGCTCGTCGACGGCAAGGTGCACGAGCCCATCGAACGCCTCACCGTCGACATCCCCGAGGACTTCGTCGGTGTGGTCACCCAGCTCATGGGGCTGCGCCGCGGCCGCATGGAGATGATGGTCAACCACGGCACCGGATGGGTCCGGATGGAGTTCATCGTGCCCGCCCGCGGCCTCATCGGCTTCCGCACGGAGTTCCTCACCGAGACCCGCGGCACCGGCATCATGAACCACGTGGGCGAGGGCTACGAGCCGTGGGCCGGCGAGTTCCGCACCCGTCCCACCGGCTCCCTGGTGGCGGACCGCACGGGCGTGGCCACGTCCTACGCGCTGTTCAACCTGCAGGAGCGCGGCACCATGTTCGTCGCTCCCGGAACCGAGGTGTACGAGGGCATGATCGTCGGCGAGAACCCCCGCGCCGAGGACATGGACGTCAACCCCACCAAGGAGAAGAAGCTCACCAACGTGCGCTCCTCCACGGGCGACGAGCTGGAGCGGCTGATCCCGGCCAAGAACATGTCGATGGAGCAGGCCCTGGAATTCTGCGCCGGCGACGAGTGCCTGGAGGTCACCCCTGCCGCGGTGCGCATCCGGAAGGTGGCGCTCAACGCCAACGACCGGGCCAAGGAGCGCAAGGGCGCCAAGAAGGGCTGACCGCTCAAGCTCCGCCTCTACCAGCTGCTCGCCGAGAGCTGATCCGCCTCCGCCTGGAGGTTGTTCCGGGCCTGGTGCTCCCAGAGCGCCAGGCCTTTCGGCGTGTTGAACACCGATCCGCGCTTGAGCATCCGCTCGACGAAGCGCCGGCGGCGCTGCGCCCACTCGGGCGTCCCCAGCGTTGGCAGCTCGGCCCGGATCGCCGCGACATTGGCGCGGTAGCGCTCCCACGGAAGCCCCAGCCCGTGCAGGTCCGCGTCGGCCATGCGCGCACCGGCCGCGTCGTCGGCCCGAGGCGCGTGATCGACGGTGACCAGGATCAGCCGGCACACCTCGTCGACCTCCGCGATCGGCAGGTGGGCCAGGAGGTCGCGCGCCAACGCGGCGGAGGCGAGTTCGTCGTCCGGGCTGGCGTTGCGATGGACCGCGTCATGGAACCAGAATGCGACACGCTCCAGCCTGCCCGCCTGCAGGATGTCGAGCGCCTCCAGCCCGTCGCCCAGGTGGGTCCGCGAGTGGTAGCGACGGTGCGGCTCGGACCACCTGGCGAGCAGTTCGGCCGCCACGGGGTCCGGCAGGAGTCCGTCGGCGTTCACCACGCCCGCACGGCGAAGTAGGCCACGCCCGCCCAGAGCCCTGCCCACAGCATGCTGGCGAACGTGCCGATGATGAACAGCTCACCCTTGCGCGACGTGCCCGACTCCGACGCCGTGGCCAGGTCCGCGTAGCGTCCGAGCCCTTTGACCGCGAGCACCATCGCGATGCCCGCGGGGAACTGCGTCACGATGCACGCATAGACCGCCAGGCGCTCCAGCATCCCGATCCACCGGCCTCCGGGCAGCTCCCGCTGAGCGGCTTCCAGACCGAGGCTGGCCCTGGTCTGAGCCACCTCGGTCTCGGACGACGGCGCGGACGCCTTGTCGATCCGCCTGAGCAGGGCCCGGACGACGGGGTTGCCGAGCGTGGCGACGAGTCCCGCGGCCACCAGTGTCGCGGCTTCCAGCACCAGCCCCCAGTCCATGCCCGGAACGCTACACCGCCTCCCCGACAAGCCCCGCAGGGAGCGTGCTACTACATTCTGACGATATGAAGGTAGTATCTACATATGAGCGAAATGAAGGGCGGACTGGCCGTGGCGCTCCTCGTGGACATCGTGGCGTCACGCTCCTCGCCCAGGGCTGCCCTGCACGCGGACGTCCTCCGCGCGGTTGAGGGCGTGAACGGCGCCGTCGAATCGGTGCACGAACTTCGCCCCACCGTCGGCGACGAACTCCAGGGCGTCTACCCCACCCTGGGCGCCGCGTTGACGGCCGGGTTGAGCCTCAGGCTCGCGCTCGCTCCCAGGTGGGATGCGCGGTGCGGGGTCGGGGGCGGCGAGGTGGTCGTCGTCGACGAGGCACGCGGGATCCAGGACGGCTCCGGCTGGTGGCTGGCCCGCGAGGCGATCGACTGGGTGAAGGCGCAGGCGGCCAGACCCGGCTACGAGACGGTGCGGACCGCGATCCGCGACGAGCGGGCGGCAGCCACCCCGTCGGCCGACGCGGTGTCGCGGCTTGTGGACGTGCACCTGACCCGGCTACGCCCGGGGGCCCTCTCCACCCTCCGGGGCATGCTCGAGGGCCTGGACAACGCGGAGATCGCCGACATCGAGGGCATCAGCGCGTCGGCCAACTCTCAGCGCGTGCGCAACAACGACCTTCGCCCGCTGATGGACGTCATCATCGCCCTGGGCCAGCTCCCCTAGACCGCGGTGGGCGGCACCAACTCGGCGAGGAGGGCGCGCACCCGGGCATCGATGTCTTCGCGCAGCAGCGTCATGCGCTCCTCACCCTCGATGCCCCGCAGCGAGGGTTCGTCCGTCAGCCACGTCTCGATGGTGCCGCGCATGCCCTCCAGGGGCTCCACCACCGCCTCGCCGCCGACGAGCACCACCTTGTCCACGCGGCGCAGGATCTCCGGGTCGATCGCCTTGGGCTCCTCGCCGTCGAACGTGGCGCCCACCTGCTCCACGCTGGCGCGCGACTCCTCATTGA
Source organism: Tessaracoccus pujii (assembly GCF_055326215.1). NCBI lineage: Bacteria > Bacillati > Actinomycetota > Actinomycetes > Propionibacteriales > Propionibacteriaceae > Tessaracoccus > Tessaracoccus pujii. The sequence goes on from NZ_JBUZNP010000004.1 coordinate 281,159, forward strand.
GCGCGGCGGCCGGTTTGGTGCCTGCGGAGTAGACGTCGACGGTGTCGCCGGCGTGCAAACGCGCGAGCGCTGCGGCCATCTGGCTCTTGCCGCCGTTCTTCACGCACACGAACAGGACGCTCGGCTTCATAGGTGTTCCCTTCTCGGAGTCGTTCTTGGCGTCGGTGTCATCGATGCGGACCACCGCGTCATCGGCGGATTCTTCGTCGGACTTCATCCACTTCTTGCGCCCGCGCTGGACGATCAGGGGGTCGGTGGGCCTGATCGCGGAGGGGTCCTTTCCCTCGTACTCATGCAGGTCGAGGAAGAGGCGCATCGCATTGAGCCGCGCGCGCTTCTTGTCGTTGGACTTGATCCGGTACCACGGGGCGATCTCGGTGTCTGTGTGCTTGAGCATCGCCGTCTTCGCCGCTGTGTAGTCCTCCCAGCGGCCGAGCGACTCCAGGTCCATCGGCGACAGCTTCCACTGGCGAACCGGGTCGATCTGCCGGATCGCGAACCGCGTGCGCTGTTCGCGTTGCGCCACGGAGAACCACAGCTTCGTGACCGTGATGCCCGATTGGATCAGCATCTCTTCGAACAGGGGCGCCTGCCGGATGAAGATCTCATACTCCTCGTCGGTGCAGAACCCCATGACCCGCTCGACCCCGGCCCGGTTGTACCAGGACCGGTCGAAGAGCACGATCTCACCCGCCGTCGGCAGGTGCTGCACGTAACGCTGGAAGTACCACTGCCCCCTCTCCCGCTCCGTCGGCGCGGCCAGCGCCACGACGCGCGCGGTCCTGGGGTTGAGATGCTCGGTGAAGCGCTTGATCGCGCCACCCTTGCCCGCGGCGTCGCGGCCTTCGAAGATGATCACGTGTTTCGTGCCGGCGTCCTGCGCGGCGTACTGGAACTTGAGCAGTTCGATCTGCAGTTCCCGCTTCTCCGCCTCGTACTCGTTCCTGTCGAGGAGTTCGTCGTAGGGGTGGCGGTCCCGCCAGGTCTCGACGGCCTGGCCCATCGGGTCGATCAGGTAGGGATCCTCCCCGTGGACATCGGCGACGGCGTACCCCTCGTCGCGCAACTTGTCGATGTACTCACGGAGGTTCTGGCTCATGGGAATAGTTCATCACCTCCGGGTGAACGCCAGTTGAACGCGCCCAAGACGGCCACGAGCCTGAGCCGAGACTCGTCGGCGTGGCAGCGTTGCCATCGCCGGCCTGAGCTTCCGAGTGCTGTGTCCGGCTCAACCCCCTCCCACGAGTGCCGTGTCCGGCTCAACCCCCTCCCACGAGTGCCGTGTCCGGCTCAACCCTCATCGGAACGCCGCCCCCGCGACCGCCGCGACACCCGGGCCGGCTTCAGCGCATCATCGGCGACGCGGGCCACGCCCGCGGGGCGCGACGCGCGAACCATCGTCCAAGCTCCCGCCCACACCGTGAGCACCCCCAAGGACGACCCCAGCTGCAGTGGGTGCACGACGGTGCCGTGGGTCCACACCAGCATCGCGCCGGCGATCATCAACACAAAGCTCAACAGGGCGAGATAGCGGTCCTGCACCGTTCCCAGCGGAGGGATCAGGCGGTACTCCACCAGACCGATCAGTGGCACCAGCACCGAGATGAGCACCATGCCGACGGCGAGCACGGTGACCTGCGAGAGCAACACGGGCGCGGCAGCCGGCATCAACCGTGCGAGGAGGATGAGGCCCGCGCCCCCCACCAGCAGGCACGGCACATGCCACAGGTAGACCGTCATGGCCAGGGCGCTCAGCCGCGACAGTCCCGCCTCGGCCCTCCCGGACAAGGCGTCGAACACGCCTGCTCGTTCGACCAGGCCCATGACCGCGGTCTGCCCCACCCCGAGCAGGGCCATCGCCAACGTCGGCGGCATGTGGTTGGCCAGCGGGGCGTTGGCGAACCCGACGGCCGACGCCGGGTACCCGAAGAAGAGGATCAGGACCGCGATCGCGGCCGCGGCCGCGAACAGGACGGCCCACGTCCGCCGCACGGGTCCCTCGCGGAACCAGCCGCGCTGGTACCCGATGCCCAGCTGATGGCACAGCGGCCACACGAGAAACATGTTGATCTGGCCGATGTCGTTGCGCCCGAACCCCAGCCATGCCCTGTCGACCACCACGATGCCGAGCAGCATCACGACGATCACCCACGCCCCGAACCGGTCGTGCAGAACCACCATCAGCGGCGCGAACAGCACGATCACCAGGTACACCGAGATGAACCAGAGCAGGAACATGAGCGAACGGCTGAGCTCGGCCGCCAGCAGCCCGTAGCCCGCCCACGCCGCGACCGTCGCGATGACCGCGAAGAACGTCACGAACAGCGTCAACCCACCGGTCAGTCGCCGACCCCGGTTGGCGAGGTAGTGGGAGAAGCCGGTGCCCCGCCGCTGCATCTTGTCCACGATCAGCGCGTTGGAGAATCCGCCGCAGGCGAAGAACAGCGGCATGGACATCAGCAGCCACGACAGGGCCCACACCCAGGTGGGCGGCGTCCAGAGCCCGGCCTCCAGCGTGCCGTCCGGCTTCAGGGACGCCTTGTAGATGAAGCCGTGGAAGACGACCACCACGAGGACCGACAGGGCGCGGGCCACGTCGATGGTGTGGTTGCGCCGCGGCTCGGTCTGCACGGGGACATGATGCCAGTCCGGCGCGCTATCCGAGGACGGGGCGCACGTGCAGCCCGACGTCCGGGTCGACGAGCGCCTCCTGGGCTGCGGGGATGCCGTCGGCCAGCAGTTCGGCGTCGACGGGAACCGACCGCTTGATCAGCCCGAGCGCGATGGGGCCCAGTTCGTGATGGCGCGACGACGAGCCGACGACGCCGACGGTCCGGCCGCCGAACTCGATGGCCGCCCCCTCCGCGGGCAGCGCCGACATGGTGCCGTCGAGGTGCAACTGGACGAGCCGTCGGGGCGGGCGCCCCAGCGTGTGCACCCGGGCAACCGTCTCCTGCCCGCGATAGCAGCCCTTGTCCAGGTGCGTGCCCACCAGTCCGATCTCGTTAGGGATGGTCTTGTGGTCCGTGTCGACGAAGATCCGCGGCACCCCCGCGGCGATCCGCATGGCGTCGAACGCCCACGTGCCGGCGGTGCCCTCCACCGCCGCGTCATGGGGCAGGAACACCTCCAGTCCACCCAGCTCCGAGTCGCGGACGCGCCACGAGCCGTCGACCGGCACCCGGTGCCCCATCCAGGCGAGCCTCAGGTCCGGGCGGATCGACACCTCGACACGCATCGCGAAACGCATCCGCTGGAGGAACTCCACCAGCGCGCCGGCCCGGCCCGGCTCGGTCCACGCCAGGAAGGAGGCGCCGTCGTCGACGCCGTGCATCACGTGCTCGATGTGGCCGGTGGGCGACAGGATCAGCGCCGTGGTGGCCTCGCCGGGCCGCAGCCCGCTCAGGTGCTGGGTGGTGATCGAGTGGAGCCAGCCGAGCCTGTCGGCTCCGCTCACCTCGACGATCTCGCGGTTGCGCAGGTCCACGACGCCCTCACCGGCCGCGAGGGCGCGCGCCTCCGTCACCGGGTTGCCGTAGTGCCACGCCAGCCCGGCGTCAAGGCCGTTCTCCACCGTCACCGGCATGTCAGACCCGCTTCAGCCGGGCCCACATGTGCGGGCGCAGCTCGTGGTCGGTGGTGGCGCGGTCCAGCGCGTACATGAGGTCGCCCTCCACCTTGCCGTAGAGCCGCTGACCCGCGGAATGCGAGACGCTGGCCGACTCCGTTCGTACGACGGCGTCCGTCAGCAGGTCGATCCGGGTCACCTGGATCTTGCCGACGAGGACCTCGGTCCAGCCGTCGGCGCTGGTCAGCACCACCTCGAGGGAAGCGTCCGCCTTGGGGCGCCAGAAGCCGGTTTCCATGCTGAGCGGCACCTGGTCCGCGCCCTCGTCGCTGAGCAGGAACGTCTGCGAGGCGTAGTACAGGTAGTCGCCACCGTTGTGATTGAACTCGACGCGCTGCTCGAACTCGAAGCCTTCGCCCTCATGGTCCGTGCCGCTGCCGGTGCCCTCCCACCGGCCGACCAGCCATCCCAGCGCCGTCAGCGCAGGGTTGAGGCCCTCGGGTACCTCGATGTCAATGTTCACGTCTGATCTCCTCGCAACTCACGCCACAGACCCCTCAGTGTGAAACCGAGCGCGACGAGCGCACCGGCGCCCAGCGCGACGGTGGCGACAATCAGCACCCACACCAGAACCGCGGCCATGCGGGCCAGTATACGAACGGGCCACAATGGGCCCATGCGCGTGGTGGTGACGAAGGTGCTCGAGGCGTCCGTCGAGGTCGACGGCGAGGTGACCGCCCGGCTCGACGGCCCGGGGTTGCTGGTCCTGGCGGGCGTGGGCCGTGACGACGACGCCTCGGACGCGGCGGCCCTTGCGCGCAAGATCTGGGGCCTGCGGATCCTGGACGGCGAGTCCTCTGCGAGCGACACCGGCGCCCCGCTCCTCGTGGTCAGCCAGTTCACGCTGTACGCCTCCACCCGGAAGGGCCGCCGTCCCTCCTGGAGCCTCGCCGCGCCCGGTGAGGTGAGCGGGCCCCTCGTCGAGGAGCTGTGCCGCCAACTGGAGGTGCTGGGCGCGACGGTGGCGCGGGGCCGATTCGGCGCCCACATGCGCGTGGCGTCGGTCAACGACGGGCCCGTCACGATCATCATGGACACGCGAACCTGGGAATGACCCCCCAGCGAGGGCGGTCAGGCGGGGCCCAGGAACTCCAGCGAGCTGACGGACACCGCGTCGGTGGAGATGCCGTCGTCGCCTGGCGGGGTGGCCTCCAGGACCGTGAAGGTCATGGACTCGGTGACCATTTCCGGGAACCGGACCTCCTGCGGATGGCGGTTGTTGGCCGCCAGGCCCTGCTCGAAGAACGAGCCGTCCGAGAAGGTCCAGCGGAGGGTGAGGATGCGACGCTCGGACAGGTAGCGGTCCGTCCAGGCCGTGTTGCCGTTGACGACCCGCAACCCCACCAGCGCCCGAGGACCCGGAAACGTGACCGTGACAGTCTCGTCCACCCCCCTGCCGCGACACCGCCAGATGGTGTCGGGTTTGCTGTCCAGGAGCGAATAGGCGCCGTCCACGCTGCCACCCTCGAGGCAGTCCCCGTCCGCCCCGATGGCCTGAACCGTGGCCACCGGGCCGTCGTACGGCGCGAAGGCGTCGGGCGGAATGGACGCGGTGGCCGAGGCGGAGACCGTCGAGGACTCGTTGGGACGCGGCTGCGGCTCCGGCGGGAAGATCCACATCCGGCCGACGGTGAACGCCAGCCCGAGAGTCACGGCGGCCAGGGTCACCACGGCGCGGGGTGCCCAACCGTCGCGCACATCGGTGGCGGCGACGGCCTTCACGGCCGCCTTGTCCGGCAGCCGGTCGTGCGCCTCGGCGCCCCGCACGTCGTCGGATTCGGCGGCCGGCCGGAAGTATTCGTCCGGAACCCGCTGGTCCATGTGCGCCATGCTACAAGTCGTTGCGGATGTCGCTCGGGGACCTACGACGATACGATGAGCCAGGCCAGTCGACGGAAGGAGGACCACGTGTGAGCAGCATCCTCTTCGTCTCCGACGGCGAACCGCCCGTGGAGCTGACGCTCCTCAGCCATCAGGTGACGGCGGTGACGTCCGCGGCCCAGGCGCTGGTGGACGCGGAGACCATGGACGTGGTGGTGGTTGACGGCCGCTCGGACCTGGCCGGTGCCCGGTCCGCGTGTCAGACGCTGGCCAAGAGCGGCGGCACCCCGGTCCTGCTCCTCGTGGCCACCTCGGGGCTGGCGGTCCTGTCGCCGGACTGGGGGTTCTCGGACTTCGTCGCGGCCGGGAGCGAGCCGGCCGAGTTGGACGCCCGGCTCCGCATCCTGGCCAAGACCAACGTGGACCCGGATGTACTCACGGCCGGACCCATCCGCATCGACGGCGCCGCGTACAGCGCGAGCCTCGACGGCGCCCCGCTGGACCTCACCTACACGGAGTTCGAGCTGCTGCGATACCTCATGCAGCATCCAGGGCGGGTGCTGTCCCGCGAGACCCTCGTCAGCCAGGTCTGGGGTTACGACTACTACGGCGGCACCCGGACGGTGGACGTGCACGTGCGCCGCCTCCGCGCGAAGCTCGGGCAATTCGACTACTACATCGGCACGGTGCGTAACGTGGGGTACAGGTTCGCCAACTCCAGGGAGGGACACCGTGCTGGTTAATCTGACCACGCTCACTCCGACCATGCAGGATGCGCTGCGCCGCCTCGTGGCCGCCATCACCGAGCACGACGGCGTCTCGCCGATCAACGAGTCTGCGTCGCTCGGCATCGAAGGGCTGCGCGAGGCGGAGTTCTTCTTCATGGGACTGCGCTCGGACCCCTACGGCTTCGTGGTGTGTGACGAACGCGACGGCACGCTGCTGCTCGGCGTGCACCCGGCTCACCGGGGCGAGGGCGTGGGCACCAAGCTGTTGGAGGAGGCCATGCGCGCCCACCCGGACTTCGCGGTGTGGGCGTTCGGCACGCTGCCGGGCGGCGACGCCCTGGCCAACCGGCTGGGGTTCTACCCAGTCAGGACGCTCCTGCGCATGGAACGCCCGCTCGCGGGTGCGGCGGAAGCCGCCGTGGACCCCGCGGACGGCTATCGGATCGTCACCTACACCCCGGACCTGGCGGATCGGATCGTCGCGGTCAACGCGAGGGCGTTCGCGAGCCACCCTGAGCAGGGCCGCCTGACCCGCAGGGAGTTCGACGACCTGACGCGCCTCCCCTGGTTCGACCCGTCGGGCTTCTTCGTGGCGCTCGCCGGCGACGAGGTGGCCGGATTCCACTGGACCAAGCGCCACGGCGGCGGCTTGGGCGAGGTGTATCTCATCGCCGTCGCCGCCGAGCACGAGGGCCGGGGGCTGGGCCGCGCCCTGCTGGCCCGGGGTCTGGCCCACCTGGAGGCCGTGGGAGACGAACGGGTCCAGCTCTACGTGGAGGGCGATCAGAAAAGGGTCGTCACGATGTACCAACGTGCCGGTTTCCAGATCATGCAGACCGACACCAGCTACCGCCTCGAGAGGTAAGAGACATTGAGTGAGACGCCGCTACCGGCGAACCGTTACCTGGATCGGGAGATCTCCTGGCTCCAGTTCAACGAGCGGGTGCTGGATCTGGCCCGCGACACCACGCGGATCCCGCTGATCGAGCGGGCGAAGTTCCTGGCTATCTTCTCCTCCAACCTCGACGAGTTCTTCATGGTGCGCATCGCCGGACTCAAGCGGCGGATCGCCGCGGGGGTCGCGGTCCCCACCGTCACCGGCAAGATGCCCGGAGAACTGCACGGCGAGTTGCTGGAGAACATCAGAGCCCTGGTCAAGGAGCAGTCGCGGGTTTTCCAGGACGAGATCCGGCCGGCTCTCGCTGCGGAGGGGATCGAGATCCTGCGCTGGGATCAGCTCACCGCCACGGAGAAGGACCGCATGCGGGCACTGTTCGCGGAGCGGATCTTCCCGGTCCTCACGCCGTTGGCGGTGGACCCCTCACACCCCTTCCCCTATATCTCAGGCCTGTCGATCAACCTGGCGGTGCTGCTGAAGAGCCCGCAGTCCGGGGCCCGCCAGTTCGCGCGGGTGAAGGTTCCGTCGGTGCTGTCGCGTCTCGTCAAGCTGGCCGAGGGCCGCTTCGTGACGCTCGAGGAGATCATCGCCCGCCACCTGGGCCAGCTGTTCACCGGCATGCAGGTGGTGTCCTACACAACCTTCCGGGTGACCCGCAACGAGGACATCGAGGTGGAGGAGGACGACGCGGAGAACCTGCTGTTCGCCCTGGAGAAGGAACTGCTCCGCAGCAAGGTGGGCCGCCCGCCGGTGCGCCTCGAGGTGGAGGAGGGCATCGACGAGCACATGCTCACCATGCTCATGGCCGAGCTGGACGTCCGCGACAGCGAGGTCTTCCGCCTCACCGCGCCGCTGGACCTCACCGCGCTGTTCGCGCTCGCAGACTCCCAACGGGAGGACCTGAAGTACCCCAACTTCCTCCCCATCACGCACCCTGACCTCGCGGAGGTGGAGAGCGCCAGCCCTGCTGACATGTTCAAGGCGCTCAAGCTGCGCGACGTCCTGGTGCAGCACCCCTATGATTCCTTCGCCACGTCCGTGCAGCGGTTCATCGAGCAGTCGGCCGCGGACCCCGCCGTCCTGGCCATCAAGCAGACGCTGTACCGCACCTCGGGAGATTCGCCCATCGTCGACGCCCTCATCGAGGCTGCCCAGGCGGGCAAGCAGGTGCTCGCCGTCGTCGAGATCAAGGCGCGCTTCGATGAGCAGGCCAACATCGGCTGGGCCCGCAAGCTGGAGAAGTCCGGGGTGCACGTCGTCTACGGCATGCTCGGGCTCAAGACCCACTGCAAGCTGTCCATGGTGGTGCGGGAGGAAGCTGACGGGCTGCGCCGCTACGCGCACATCGGCACCGGTAACTACAACCCGAAGACGGCCCGCCAGTACGAGGACATGGGCCTGCTCACGTCCAACCCCATCATCACCGACGACGTGGCCCGGCTGTTCAACCACCTGTCCGGCATGACGCAGGAGACCCACTACCGCCGGCTCCTCGTCGCCCCGCACGGCATCCGCAGGGGCCTGCTGGAGTACGTCGAGGACGAGATCGCCAACCACCGGGCCGGCAAGCCGGCCGGCATCAAGTTCAAGGTCAACTCCGTGGTGGACGAGTCCCTCACCGACGCGCTGTATCGCGCCTCGCAGGCGGGTGTCCCCGTCGACATCTGGGTGCGCGGCATCTGCACCATCCGCCCGGGGGTCCCCGGCCTCAGCGACAACATCCGCGTCCGCTCCATCCTGGGCCGCTTCCTGGAGCACTCCCGGGTGTTCTGGTTCGCCGGCGGTGGGCGCCCCATCGTCGGGCTGGGGTCCGCGGACATGATGCACCGCAACCTCGACCGGCGGGTCGAGGCCATCGTGGGGATCAGCAACCCCGCGCACGTCCGGCAGGTCGAGGAGTTGTTCGAGATGGCCTTCAACCCCACCACGGTGCACTGGACGCTGACGGACGACACCTGGAGGGCCCACACCACACACGCCGACGGTTCCCCCCTGACCGACCTTCAGGAGATTCTCATCCAGCAGACAGCTGCCCGCCGCTCCTCCCGATGAGCAAGAGGGCGAAGATCCGGGCGGCGGGCGCGGTGGTGCTCCGCGGCACCGGCGACGACATGGAAGTGCTGATGATCCACCGGCCCGCCTACGACGACTGGTCGCTGCCGAAGGGCAAGGGCGCGGCGGACGAGCTGGCACCCCGCACCGCGGTCCGCGAAGTGCGGGAGGAGACCGGTGCCGTGGTCCGGCTCGGGCTGAGGCTGCCGTCGATCCGGTACGAGCTGGCCAAGGGGCCCAAGACCGTGGAGTACTGGCGCGCCGAAGTGCTGGAGCAGCACCCGCGCGAACCCGACGCGGAGGTGGATCGGGTGCGATGGTTCACCATCGACGAGGCCATGCGGCGCCTCACCTATGCAGACGAGCGTCGAGTGCTGTCGGCTGCCCTCCTGACCCCCCGCACCACGCCCCTCCTGCTGGTGCGCCACGCCAAGGCGATGCTGCGCAAGGACTGGAGCGGGCCTGACCAGGAGCGGAGGCTCTCGGGTCGGGGCAGACGCCAGGCGCGTGAACTGTCGCAGCTGTTCGCCGCCTACGGGGTGGAACGGCTCGTGTCCTCGTCGTCGACCCGGTGCGCCGACACGCTCCTGCCCTACGCCCGACAGCGCGGGCTGCCCGTGGAGACCGAGGACGTGCTCACCGAGGAGGAGGGCACGGTGCACCCCGATGTGGTGACCTCCTACACCGCCGACCTGTTCCTCAGCATCAACGACCCGACGGCGGTGTGCGGGCACCGCCCCGTGCTGCCGGCAATGTTCGAGGGCCTGGACCTCCCTGCCCGGCCGATGGTGGTGGGCGAGGTGATCGTGGTGCACCGCGACGACGATGGCGAGAAGGTGTCGGTGGAGGTCCACAAACCCACGGCATGAGTTTTTCTGAATCTGCCTTAAGTACCCGATTTCACGCCCGCGCAGGCGAAAACTCGGCTTCCGTTCACCTTCTGTTCACCCAACAGGCCCGATCACGTTACTTCGCTTCTCTACCGTCCAGAGCAGGAACGCTCGAACACCCCGGTTCCGGGCCCCGCGAGGGCCACCACCCGTCTTGGAAGGCACCCGAAGTATGAAGATCCGTCTGACCGCTGCACTCGGTCTCTCCGCCGCTCTCCTCCTGTCGGCCTGCGCCGCCAACGAGGTCACCACCCCGGACACCACCGGCTCGGCCTCCGCATCGGCCGCCGCATCGGGCGACGCCAGCGCCCCCGCCTCGGAGCTCGAGGGCACCCTCGCCGGCAAGGGCTCCTCCGCCATGAACTCCGCCCAGACCACCTGGATCGCCAAGTTCCAGGAGGCCAACCCCGGCGTCACCGTCAACTACGCGCCCGACGGCTCCGGCGCCGGCCGTGAGGCCTTCATGGGCGCCGGCGTGGACTTCGCCGGCTCGGACCGCGCGTTCAAGCTGGATGAGAACGTGGCGGGCGCCTCGTCGCTGTGCGCCGACGACTCGATCGCCTACGACCTCCCGATCTACGTCTCCCCCATCGCGGTGATCTTCAACCTCGAGGGCGTCACCGAACTCAACCTCAACCCCGACACGCTGGCCGGCATCTTCAACGGTTCCATCACCAAGTGGAACGACCCGGCCATCGCCGCCACCAACGAGGGCGTCGAGCTGCCGGACATGGACATCACCCCCGTCCACCGCTCGGATGACTCGGGCACCACCGAGAACTTCACCGACTACCTCAACAAGACCGCCCCCAGCGTGTGGACGAACGAGGCCGACGGCGAATGGACCTACGAGGGCGGCGAGGCTGCCAAGGGCACCTCCGGCGTGGTGGCAGCGGTCACCAACGGCACCGGCACCATCGGCTACGCCGACGCCTCGCAGGCCGGTGAGCTCTCGGTGGCCATGATCGGCGACGACGAGTTCTACGGCCCCACGGCCGAGGCCGCCGCCGCCGCGGTCGACGTCTCCCCCATGGAGGAGGGCCGCGACGCCAACGACCTCGCCATCAACCTGGACCGCAGCGCCGAGGGCTACGGCATCGTGCTGGTCGCCTACGCCATGGCGTGCGCCGAGTACGCGGACCCGGCCAAGGCCGAGCTCGTGAAGGCCTACCTGGGTTACGTCGCCTCCGAGCAGGGTCAGGCTGACGCTGCCGAGGGCGCCGGCTCCGCTCCGCTGGCCGCCGGCCTCCGCGATAAGGTGCTCGCCGCCATCGATTCCATCAAGTGACCGTAAGATCGCAGTAACCCCAGAGTCGCGCCTCTCGCATGCGGGAGGCGCGACTCTGGGGTTGGGCGCCAGCCCGGCCCACCCCCGGCTCACAACCAGGAGACCCATGTCGACGATCGACGCGGAGGCGACACCCACGCCGCAGCCTAACGACTCCCTCCCACATCGCGACGATGACAGCCACGCCCTCCGGCACAGCAGCAAGCGCTTCGGAGACAAGCTCTACAAGGGCATCTCCACCGGCTCCGGCATCCTCATCCTCGTCATCCTGGCGGCCGTGGCGACATTCCTCGTCGGATTGTCCATCCCGGCCTTCACCGCTGACGCCGCGGACCTGCAGTACGGCGAGTTCCTCAGCTACGCATTGCCGTTCGCGTTCGGCACCGTGTGGGCTGCCTCGCTGGCCATGGTCTTCGCCGTACCGGTGGCCATCGGCATCGCGCTGTTCATCAGCCACTACGCCCCCCGACGGCTCGCTCAGGGCCTTGGCTACATCATCGACCTGCTCGCGGCTGTCCCCTCGGTGGTCTTCGGCCTGTGGGGCATCAATACGCTGGCCCCGCTCATGCGCCCCATCTACGTGTGGCTGGCGGAGAATTTCGGTGAACTCCCCGTCCTCGGGTGGTTCTTCGCGGGGCCGGTCTCCGGCACCGGGCGCACCGTGCTGACGGCCGCCATCGTGCTGGCCGTCATGGTGCTGCCCATCATCACGGCCATCTCCCGGGAGGTCTTCCTCCAGACGCCCCGCCTCCACGAAGAGGCGTCGCTGGCGCTGGGTGCCACCCGCTGGGAGATGATCCGCCAGGCGGTGCTGCCGTTCGGCACCCCAGGAGTCGTGTCCGCCTGCATGCTGGGCCTCGGCCGCGCACTGGGCGAGACCATGGCTATCGCCATGGTGCTGTCCCCCGCGGCGGTGATCCACTTCGAACTCCTCACCTCGAGCAACCCCAACACCATCGCGGGCAACATCGCGCTGGCCTTCCCGGAGGCCTTCGGCCTGGGGATCAACCAACTGATCGCCACCGGCCTCGTGCTGTTCGTGATCACGCTGGCCGTGAACATGACGGCGCGCTGGGTCCTGTCCCTGCGCAAGGAATTCTCGGGAGCCAACTGATGTCCGCCACCACCCTCACCAGGCAATCCAGCGAACTGACCGCGGGCCGGCTCCCGCGCTTCACCGCGTTGGCGATGCTCGTGGTCGCCTTCGTCGTCACCGCAGGGGTCCTGGCCCTGTTCAGCGCGGCAACCGTCGCGCCGGTCCTCATCATCGGCGTGATCGTGTTCCTCGGTGCGATGTTCGCGTTGTCGTGGGCAGTGGAGGGCATCCGCAAGGCGAAGGACCGCAATGCCCGCTACGTGGTGACCGGCTTCTTCCTCATCGCGCTCCTCCCCCTGGTCTCGCTGATCTGGCAGACGGTGGTCAAGGGCCTCGTGCGGATGGATCCGCAGTTCTTCAGCTATTCGATGCGCAACGTCATCGGTGAGGGCGGCGGGGCCATCCACGCCATCTGGGGCACGCTCATCGTCACGGGGATCGCCTCCCTCATCTCGGTGCCGATCGGCCTGTTCACCGCCATCTACCTCGTGGAGTACAGCGCCGGCAGCAGGCTCGCCTCGGCCATTCGCTTCTTCGTCGACGTGATGACCGGCATCCCCTCCATCGTCGCCGGTCTGTTCGCCTACACCCTGTTCAGCCTCGTGTTCGGTCCGGGGACGAACAACGGCGTGTCGGGCGCCGTGGCTCTGTCGGTCCTCATGATCCCGACGGTGGTCCGATCCGTGGAGGAGATGCTGCGGCTGGTCCCCAACGAGCTGCGCGAGGCTTCCTACGCGCTGGGCGTGCCGAAGTGGCGCACCATCGCCAAGGTGGTCCTGCCCACGGCCCTGGCCGGCATCATCACCGGTGTCGTGCTGGCCGTCGCCCGCGTCATCGGCGAGACCGCGCCGCTGCTGGTCACCGCCGGCATCACGGCGTCGATGAACGCCAATCCGCTCTCCAACCCGATGGCCACCCTGCCGGTGTTCGTGTACTACCAGTACGTGACTCCAGGAATCCCGCAGGACCCGTTCTACGCTCGCGCGTGGGCCGGAGCCCTCACCCTCATCCTCATCGTCATGGGCCTCAACGCGATCGGTCGACTCATCGCGTGGAAGTTCGCCCCCAAGTCCGGCCGCTGATCAGGAAGATCTAGACATGTCCAAGCGAATTGAGCTCAAGGATCTCGACATCTACTACGGCAAGTTCCACGCCGTCAAGTCGGTCAACATGACCATCGAGCCCCGGGCCGTCACCGCGTTCATCGGCTCCTCCGGCTGCGGGAAGTCCACCGTCCTGCGCTCCATCAACCGCATGCATGAGGTGATCGACGGGGCCTATGTCGACGGGCACGTCCTCCTCGACGGAGTGGACCTCTACGACAAGACCGTGGACCCCGTACGTGTCCGCCGCCACATCGGCATGGTGTTCCAGCGGCCCAATCCGTTCCCCACCATGTCGATCAGGGAGAACATCCTCGCCGGCGTACGGCTCAACAACGCACGGATGACCCGATCCGAATCCGATGACCTCGTGGAACAGTCCCTCAAGGGGGCAAACCTCTGGAACGAGGTCAAGGACCGCCTTGACAAGCCGGGCTCGGGCCTGTCAGGCGGCCAGCAGCAGCGCCTGTGCATCGCGCGCGCCATCGCCGTGTCCCCGGACGTGCTCCTCATGGACGAGCCCTGTTCCGCCCTGGACCCCATCTCCACCCTGGCCATCGAGGACCTCATCAAGGATCTCAAGGAGACCTACACGGTGGTGATCGTCACGCACAACATGCAGCAGGCGGCGCGTGTCTCGGACTCCACGGCGTTCTTCAACCTCAAGGCACACGGTCAGCCAGGCGAGTTGATCGAGTACGGCTCCACGGAGAAGATCTTCCACAACCCGGACCAGAAGGCCACGGAGGACTACATCACGGGTCGCTTCGGCTGAGCCGGCCACCCCGGTTCGCGGCGCCGCTTCCCTGGGGTGGCGCTACGACTCCTCGACGGACCAGAACGTGACGGGTTCGGCCGCCTTGCCGCAGCTCAGCGGCGCCTCGTCTCCGGTGTCGATGCGGGTCACCCGCACGGTGCCGCGCCACTGGCCGTGCCGCAGCGTGACGAGGTCGCCGTCGGTGGCGCTGTCCAGGTCCACAGCCCGGGCGGCACCGAACCTCTCCACTGCCCAAGCTTCGGCCGCCTGACGCTCCGGTGGAAGATGGCTGCGCCCGCGGTCCGCGCGCTGCCCCCCGGGCCACAGCAGCCCCACACCGGCGTCGCGGTGCGCGGCCAGCGCCTCACCCACCGTCAGCCGCCCCAGCACTTGGCCGGTGGGCAGCAGCAGCGCCGTGGGCGCGAACCGGTGGCCGCCCAGGTGGGAGCACTCCCACAGCGATTCGGGGGCAACCTCGTCGGTGAGCGTCTCCAGGACGGGGCGCCCCTCGAGCGCGCAACACTGGTCGCGTTTGGCGTGCGTGCACACCAGCAGCACCGGCTCGGCCTCCGGGTCCGCCGGTGGCGGGGCACCGGCCGCGCGCCACTGGGCGAGCCATCCTTCGACCTCGGCCGCTGCACCCACCTCGAAGCGGGTCACCCACCCCCCGCCGTCGAAACCACCCGACACCAGGACCGTGAGGGGCTCGTCGCCGACGGTGTTGCGCGAGGCGTGCCGGATGAGCAGCAACCGGCCGCCCATCTCCTCGATGAGGGCCTCCAGCCGCGCGCCGAGGGCCGGGTCGAGCGCCCGCGCGCTCGTGGCGGCCTTCGCGCCCCAGGGCCCGGGGGTCTCGAGGCACACCCAGAATTCTGCGCGAGCAGCCGTACCCCACGCCGGGAGACCGGAGGCGGACCACAGCACGGAGCAGCGCGACATGATGGCCAGCCTACCCAGAGAGCCTGTCAGGCGCAGTCGACGAGGCCCACCGTCGCCTTGAGGCGCAGCACGCGGGTGGCGGAGTCGAGCACCCGTGCGGAGAAGGCCCCGTCCGAGGCCTCCTTGGCCACCGTCGCCTCGATCATCTCCCCCATGATGCCCGGGTCCGCGTTGATCACCAGATCCCCTCCCGCGTCGAGGAATCCCACCGCGCGCTCCGCCGGGGGAATGCCGGCCACCGACCGCGCGACGCCGAGATCATCCGCGATGACGACGCCGTCGAAGCCCATCTCGGAGCGCAGGAGGTCGGAGACGATGACGCGACTGAACACCGCCTCCGAGGCCGGGTCGATCTGGGAGAACACCGCCGACGACACCATCACCGAGCCCGCGCCGGCTTCGATCCCCGCCCGGAAGGAGTCCAGGAACGTGTCGTCGCGGGTGGTGTCGTCGTCGGTCGCTGCACCCTGGTCGGTGTTGACGTCCACCTCACCCAGTCCTGGGAAGTGCTTGAGGGAGGTGGCGATCCCCGCGTCCGTCATCCCCTCGACGAACTCCACCACGGCCGCCGCCACCACCTGCGGGGCGTTGCCGTAGTTGCGGGACAGGGCACCGATGGGCGCATTGCTGGTCTGCTTCTCGGCGGGCACGACGTCAGCGACGGGCGCAAGGTCGTAATGGACCCCTGCGCGGCGCAACTGCTCGCCCCACCGTCGGCTCGCCTCACGCAGCTGGCCCTCGGGCATGACCCCCTGGTCGATCGCCGGCGGGATCACGTCGAAGCCCTCCCCCCGCAGGCGCTGAACCTGGCCGCCCTCCTGGTCCACGGCAATCATGAGCGGCAGCGCGGCAGTGCCGAGGCTCCCCAGCTCCGCGGTGAGCGCCCGCACCCCGTCGATGCCGGTGGAGGTATTGCCCAGGAGCACCACCGACCCCACCCTGCCCAGCGAGATGGCCGCCCGGGTGCTCTGGTCCAGACCCGACGTGGTGACCCCAACCATGAAGAGTTGGCCCACCCTGGTGGGGCCGTCCAGGCCCTCCGCGATGCTGCGGCAGCTGGCCGCCGTCGGCGTGTGGCGGGCGATGGACGCACTGGACGCCTCAACCGCATCACCGCCGGGAGCGGAGGCATCGACGGTGGCCAGCGTGGGGGGCAGCACCGGGCCGGGCGCGCAGCCCACCGCCGCGAGGGCGGCCAGGGACGCGACGGCGCACGCAGCGCGGGTGGGGAACACTCAGCGGTCCAGGTAGACGGGGTGGTGCGCGTCGACCAGCCCCAGCAGAGCGTTCTCCACCACCTCAGGCAGCGCCGGATGGATCCAGTACTGGCCGCGCGCCATCTGGGTCACCGGGAGCCCGAAGCTCATGGCCTGGACGAGCGGCTGCAGGAGCGTGGGAGCCTGGGGGCCCATGATGTGGGCACCCAGCAGGTGCCAGCTGTGCGGATCCGCCAGCAGCTTCACGAAGTGACCCTCGTCCTCCATGGCCCACCCGTAGGCAACGTCGGCGTAGCGCTGCCGCGCCACGACGTGCGGAACCCCCCACGCCTTGAGCTGCTCCTCCGTGGCGCCCACGCTGGCGATCTGTGGATCGCTGAACACGGCGTGGGGCACGTAGCGGTGGTCCGTCTCGACGAGGGCGTCGGGATGAAGCAGATTGTGCTGCACGGTGCGCATCTCCGCGTTGGCCACGTGCTTGAGCAGGAAGTCCGACGATGCGTCGCCCATGGCCCAGACGCCGGGGACGTTGGTGCGCTGCTGCGCGTCCACGCGGATCTGGCCGGCCGCCCGCACCTCGACACCGGCGGCCGTGAGGTTGAGCGAGTCCGCATTGCGGTCCCGCCCCACCGCGAGCAGCAGCGCGTCGGCGAAGTATTCGTACTCGACCCCGTTGCGGTCCTTGGTGATCACCGTCAGCCCGCCGCCGGGACCGTTCTCGACGGCGCTGAGCTGCTGGTTGAGCCGGATGTGGACCCTGCGGGACAAGCGGTCTGCGAAGTGCTCGGCGACCTCGCGATCATGGTGGCGCAGCAGCACGTCCGAACGGTTGATCAGGGTCACATCGGTGCCCAGAGCGGAGAACACGTGGGCGAACTCCGCCGCGATATACCCGCCGCCCACGATGACGAGCCGCCTGGGCCGCTCGTCGATCCGCATGATGGTGTCCGACGTGTGGACGCGGTCCGCCACCTCGTCGAGGCCAGGCACGTCGACCATGCGCGGGCGTGAACCGGTGGCGATGACGACGTGGTCCGCACTGATCTGGTCCTCGCCCACCTGCAGCGTCCGCGGGCCGACGAACCGCCCCTCGCCGTGGAAGACGGTGACGTTGCCGGACTGCTCGCGCCATGCCAGGCCCCCGGCGGAGATCGGATCGATCCGGCCGAAGATCCGGTCCCGGATCCCCCTCCAGTCCGATCCGCGGTACTGCAGATCCACCCCCAGCCGCTTCGCCTCAGCCGGCGAGGCGGCGTGGCCCGCGGGGAGGACGAACATCTTGGTGGGGATGCAGCCACGGTTCAGGCACGTGCCGCCGAACGTCTCGTCGCGCTCGATGAGCGCGACATTCCAGGAGGCGAACCGCTCGTCGATCAGCGAGTTCCCCGATCCGGACCCGATGACCGCCAGATCAAAATGCTGCATGTGGCCATTCTTCCATGGACGGCCCAGCTCGACCGTCGCCTCCGCGGGGCGTCGTCCGCCTGCCCGTAAGCTGGCCCCCATGAGCAACTCGTGGGCAGTGGTCACCGGCGCGTCGAGCGGGCTGGGGGTCGGCTTCGCGGAGCGGCTCTCCGCCGACGGATACAACGTGCTGCTGGTGGCCAGGCGGCAGGATCTGCTCCAGTCCGTGGCGGACCGGATCCGGTCCACGACAGGCGTGGAGGTCGAGGTGTGGCCGGCGGATCTCACGGACCGGAAGGAACGCGCGCGGCTCGCTGCCCGGATGGCGCAGCTGGACGTCAGCCACCTGGTCAACAACGCCGGCTTCTGGGCCATGGGCGAGTTCCACGAGGTGTCACCGGACCTGGTGCGCGACGAGATGGAGCTCAACATGGTGGCGCTGACCGAGCTGACCCGGGCCGTCCTTCCCGCCATGGTGGAGCGCAGGGCCGGCGCGGTGATCAACGTTGCGTCGACGGCCGCGTTCCAGCCCACGCCGACGATGGCGGTCTATGCCGCGTCGAAGGCCTACGTGATGCGGCTGACCGTCGCGCTGTGGGAGGAGCTGTACGCCACAGGCGTCCGCGCCATCGTCATCTGCCCGGGCCCCACCGACACGGACTTCTTCGCCACGGCAGGCGACGACACGGTGATGCGCCGCCGCCGCACGGTTGCCCAGGTGGTGGACACCACGTTCGTGGGTCTGCGCGCGCACCGGCCCGTGGTGGTGGACGGCCCCACCAACGTTGCGTTGGCGCTGGCCACTCGCCTGGTACCGATGCACCTTCAGGCCCGCATCGCCCGCCTGGTCACGACGAACTGAGTTACCCGACGCGCACGGACTTGTTCTCCGACGAGGTCGCCGGCGGGTTGCCGCCCCGCACGGTGGCCTCGACGTCGTAGCTGCCCTCGCCCAGCCGCACGCTGACCGACCACACTCGCCACCCGTCGGCGTTGATGCCTGTGGAGGTCTGCGCGGACGTCTCCGCCACCACTCGGCTGGTGTCGATGTCGGTGATCCGCACGATGGGCACCCCCACATCAGGCTTCACGGTGCCGATGATCACGACCTGGCCCGGCGCCAGCCGGGCGGCGTTCCTCGGCGAGTTGATCCACAGCAGCGGCATCGGCGTGAGCCCCGTCCGCGTGAAGCCGGTGCCGCTGACGAACCCGGCCGGGGGCGGAGCCCCGTCGGCGAGGAACTTGACCCGCAGCTGGGGGTCACCCATCAGCTCGGAGGCTGTGTAGACGATCTGGTCGCGCGCCCGGGCGGCCAGTACCGGCGAGGACAGATCGACGTACGCGTCGGAGGTCAGGTCCACCGTGAGCGTGTCGCCGGCCAGCTCCGTGCCCACCAGGGTGCCTGGCCCCCACGCGGACTCGTAGTCCGGGTCCAGCGGAGCTAGCGTGAGCAGGGCGTCCAGGGCACCGCGGACCAGGTTGGCCGTGGCCGGGAGGTCGCGGAGTTCCCGGTACAGCTTCCCGTCCTGCCTGCCGACGTAGTACAGCGGCACCCCGCGCACCTGGGCGGGAAGGGAGCGCGAGGCCACGGCTGTCGCGGAGACCGTGGGGCCGGATTGCGAGGGCTCTGGCGTGGCGAGCGTCGGTCGGGTGAGCGCGGCAAGCAGCAGTCCGGCGACCACGGCCACGACCGTCACGGACGCCACCATCCGCGGGCCGAAGCTCCTGTGCCGTTGCGAGGCGAGCTGGAGCAGCTCGCCCTCCAGGGTCTCCGTCCCGGGGGCCTGAACCATGCGCGCGGCCGAGCGCAGCGCCGCGGTGGCTTCCTGCGACAGGGACTCGATGACGCCGGGTTGACTGCCTGGCGTGGGGTCACCCACGCGGGAGCGCAGGGCTTCCAGGGCCGACTCGAGCCTCTGGTTGCAGCCCCGCACAGACATGCGCATGATGCCGGCCAACTCCGGGCCGAAGACGGCGAGGTAGTGGCTGACGATCACCAGTTCCGCGGCCCGGGGCGGGAGCGATGACACCGCCCGGAGGATCTCCCGCTGGCGTCCCTCGGCCACCTCCGGAAGCCGGATGGGGTCCGTGGCGCCGCGGACGCCTCGGGCGAGGTGCACCACGTGCTCCTGCAGGAACTCGATGCGTTCAGCCGGGTCGATCAGCCGGTGGCCACGGCGGTGCAGCGCGAGCAGCGCGCTGCGGAGGATGCGCCCGGACTGGGCCTCGGCGTCGAGCAGCACGGCGAGCCGGTGCAGAGTGGCCCCCTGCTCCTCGTACAGCCGGACCAACCAGTCCGGTGCCTCGTCCGACGCCACCGCTCAGATGCCCGCGTACGAGTGGAGCCCGCTGAAGAGCAGATTGACGCCGATGAAATTGAACCAGAACGTCGCCAGCCCCACGAGCGCGACGATCGCCACCGGGCGCCCACGCCATCCTGCGGTCGCGCGGGCATGGAGGTAGGCGACGTAGACGATCCACGTGATGAAGGACCAGGTCTCCTTCGGGTCCCAATTCCAGAACCGGCCCCAGGCGTACTGCGCCCAGATGGCCCCGGCCGCGATCGTGAAAGTCCACAACGGGACGGCGAACGCGTGCAGCCGGTACGAGATGAGGTCCAGCTTCTGCGCGGACGGCACCTTGGCCAGGTATCCGCTGACGGGGACGCCCCGCTCGGCGGAGCGACGCTCGGCAGCGTCCCGGATGAGGAACAGCGCCGACGCCACCGCGCCCACGTTGAAGGCCGCCCCGGAGATGGCGGCCGCCACGATGTGGATGATGAACCAGACGCTGTGCAGGGCCGGCACCAGCGGTGAGACCTCCACGTAGAACTGCGTCACCGACAACCCCAGTCCGATCGTGAACAGCAGGGTCAGGCCGAGCCCGAGCCACCGCATGCCGAACTTCGCCACGCAGAACAGGTAGATGATCACCGCGAACGCGAGAGCCGAGGTGATGAACTCGTACATGTTGCCCCACGGCGGCCGATCGGCCGCCACCCCGCGCAGGACCACGGCGCCCACGTGCAGGACTGCCGACAGCACGGTGGCGGCGACCGCGAAGCGCCCCCACAGGTCCACCCTGATGCGCTGGGAGTCCTCGGAGCCGTCCGATGGGCGCAGCGGGGCGAGGCCTCGGGCGGCAGACCACTCGAGCGCATGCAGCGCGAAGGCGAGCAGGTAGCCGACGGCCGCGTAGACCATGGCGGTGTAGGACCACTCGGACAGAGTCATACCGATGCCTCCTCCTTGGTTTCCTCGGGCGGCGCGCCCCCATTGTGCACAGGATGTGCCACCGTGGCCAACAGAGCCGCCACGTCCTCGTCGAGGCCGCTCGCCGCGTCTGCCCGGTCCAAGCCCCCCACGAGGGCCATACCGCCGGCCACTCGCACGAAGAGCCGACGGGGGCGCACGAACAGCGACACGCTCAGTCCGGTGACGCCAACGAGGAGGGACACCAACGTCATGGTGTTGCCCGGGGTCTCGCTGACCTGCAGCTTCACCCACCGGTCCCAGCCGTCGAAGCTGATGGATCCCAGGCCGTCCGGCAGGGCGAACCCCGCCCCGGGCAGCATCCGGGCGCGCAGCACCTCTCCCCCGTCACCGGGCACCGGCGTGAGGCCGGCGGTGTTGAGGGTGTAGACGCTCTCAGGGATGCCGGTCTCCTGGGCGCGGGGACCGGACCAGGCGTTGAGATACACCTCGGGGTTGAGTGCGTCGGGGAAGACGGAGTGCGGTCCCGTCTCGTCCAGCACCGCCGTCGGGAAGAAGAACGCCTCGAATGCCAGCCGCTGCGGGCTGGCGTCGGGCACCTTCACCACGCCGACGGAGGCGAAGTTGCCGTCCTGCGGGAGGAACACCACCGGACCGCTGAACGCCACGTCGCCGTTGCCGTCGGTGACGGTGAAGTTCGGTGCGTAGCCGTGGCCGATGAGGTTGACCTGGGTGCCGCCCGCGGTGATCAGCGGCTCGTTGACGGTGAGCAGCGCTTCTCGGGTGCCGGCGGCGTCCGTGAGGCTGACGTCGGCGTCGAACTGCCGCGCCGCGCCGCGCTGGACGGCCCCCGTCTCGAACGACGCCCGGAACTCCTCGACCTGGACGGAGAACCCCTCGAGCCCGTCGGTGTCCACGAGGGAACCGGAGGTGAAGTCGTCGTACTGGGTGATCACGTTGGCGAAGCCGCGCCCCTCCACCACCACGACGGTGCCGTGGAATCCCCACAGGTTGGACCAGGCCATGCCGAGCAGCATCGCCACCAGAGAGATATGGAAGATCAGGTTGCCGGCCTCACGCGTGTAGCCGCGCTCGGCGGAGACGCCGTCGGCGAGCCTCCTGGTGCGGTACCTCCTGCCCCTCAGCCATGCCTCCGCGGCCCCCAGCGCCTCCTCGGGGGCCCCGCGCAGCGCGCCGGAGGCTGACGCGGGCAACCTCTCGATCCGCGACGGCAGCGCCGGCGGAGGTGTGCGCACAGCCGTCCAGTACCTGGCGATGCGAGGCAGGATGCAGCCGATCAGGGACACGAACAGCAGCAGGTAGACCGCGGAGAACGCCGGCGAGGTGTAGACGTCGTAGAAGCCCAGCGGCTCGAAGATGGCGTCCCAGAAGGGGTTGTCGCGCTTGAAGTCCATCACCGAGATGGGTGAGGCGCTCTGCTGCGGAATCATCGAGCCCGGGATGGCCGCCAGGGCCAGCAGGAACAGCAGCAGCAGGGCGGTGCGCATGGAGGTGAGCTGCCCCCACACCCAGCGCAGGAGCGCCGACGGCGCGAGGGCCCGGCCGTCCGGCTGCGTCACAGGATGGTCCCGAAGCTGGCGGCCCACTGGCGGAGCACCCCGACGAGCACATCCCACCACCCCACCACCATGGCGAGGCCCACCAGCATCATCGCCACCCCGCCGACGCGCTGCAGCAGGAGCCCGTGGCGCCTCATCCACTCGAACCGCGGGGCCAGGGCCGTGAACGCGACGGCGAACAGCAGGAACGGAAGGCCGAGCCCCAGCGCGTAGGCGAACGCCAGGATGCCCCCACGGGTGGCCGATCCCTCGTTGAGGGCCAGGGTGAGCACCACCGACAACGCGGGCCCGATGCAGGGCGTCCACCCCAGGCCGAACACCATGCCAAGCAGCGGCGAGGCCCACACCCCTACCCGCGGCGTCACGCTGGGGCGCCATCCCGACGGCACCGGCAGCCATCCGGCGAACCCGGCGCCGAGCACCATGATGACGACGCCGAGCAGCACCGTGATGAGACGCATGTTGGTGAGCAGCACGGCGCCGAGGCCCCCGAGGAGGGCGCCCGTGAGGACGAACACCACCGAGAAGCCGAGAATGAAGCCCAGCGTGCCGCCCACCAGGTGCCGCCTAGACCCGGTACCCGCCATGATCTGGGCCGAGCCCAGTCCGGAGGCATAGGACAGGTAGCCGGGGAGCAGAGGCAGCACGCAGGGCGACAGGAAGGACACCAGCCCGGCCAGCATCGCCACCGGAACGGCCACCAGCATGGAGGAGGTGAGCGCCTCACGCGCCCAGGACTCCAGCAGGATCATGGCCCGGCCTCAACGTCCTCGACGATGCCGCTCAACGTGGTGGCGTCCACCTCGCCGAGGACTCGCGCCGCGACGCGACCGTCGGCGTCGATGACGACCGTGCTGGGAATGGCCTTGGGGGGAAGCTGGCCGAATCCCAGCAGCAGCTCCCCGTCGGGGTCGAAGATGCTGGGGTAGGTGAGGCCGAACGCCCGTTCGAACGCCAGGGCCGGTGCGGCGTCGAGGTCCCGCGTGTTGACGCCCAGGAACTCCACCTCGCCACCCAGCGCGCGGTGGGCCTCGACCAGCTCGGGGGCCTCTGCGCGGCATGGAGCGCACCACGAGCCCCACACGTTGACCACGACGGTGCGGCCGGCGAAGTCCGCGGTGGACACCTCCTCGCCCGACAGAGTGGTCCCGGCCAGGATGGGGGCCGCGGGGCGTTGGTCCGCGGGGATGATGGAGACCGTCCCGTCACCGCCCTGGAAGCCCACGCCGTCCGCCCCGGCCTGAGTGCCGCAGCCGGTCAGCAACCCCGCCGCGGCCACGCCCGCGAGGAGGGCCCTCACGTCCCGACCTTGAACCGCCGGCTCTGCACCCCGGGCAGCAGGTCCGCGACCGGCTCGACGTAATCCACCGCGGTGACCACGCCGTCGCGGAGGGTGAAGCTGGTGACGGAGCACAGGGTGCACTGCCGCCGGCGCGGATCGTGGACGAGCGGGCGTCCCTCCGCGTCACTCCGGGCGATCCAGATGGGCAGCTGATGGCTCACCACCAGGGCCTGTCCACCCGGGCCGGCGGCCGCTGCTGCGTCGGCGATGGCGGCGCGCATGCGGGCGGCCACCTTCTTGTAGGGCTCCCCCCAGCTGGGCTCCAGCGGGTTGCGCATGTGCCAGAACATGCGTGGATCCCGCAGCGCCCTGTTGTTCTTGCCGAACACCATGCCCTCGAACCGGTTGTCCGCCTCGATGATGCGCTCGTCGGTGGTGATCTCCAGCGCCGGGAAGAGCGCGGCGGTGGGGGCCAGCGTCTCCTGGGCGCGTTGCAGCGGCGAGCAGCGCAGATGGGTGAGGGGCACGTCGCGCCAGTGCTGCGACATGCGTTCGGCCATCTGCCGGCCCAGGTCCGAGAGCCCGAAGCCCGGCAGGCGGCCGTACAGCACACCGCCAGGGTTCTCCACTTGTCCGTGCCGCATCACGTGCACGATGGTTGCGTCCGTCACGCCATCACCCTAGTCCGCCGGGGAAACGGCCTTGCGACGCTTCCGGCGCTTGCGCTGCGAGGGCTTGGCGACGGGGAGACCCGCCGCCACCTGGTCGGCGCGCCGGCGATCCGCGAAACGGGCCAGCGACTCGGCGAGGGACTCGAAGGTGGGCACATCTGCGACCACGTCCACCCGGAGCCCGTGCATCTCGCACGCGGCGGCGGTAGCCGGCCCGATGGCGGCGACGACCGTGGCGGAGTGCGGCTTGCCGGCGATGCCGATCATGTTGCGCACGGCGGTGGCCGAGGTGAAGACCACGGCGTCGAACATGCCAGTCTTGATGTCGTCGCGGACCTCGGCGGGCGGTGGCGCGGCGCGCACGGTCCGGTAGGCGGTCACCTCCTCGACCTCCCAACCGAGGCGGCTGAGGCCGACGAGGAGCGGCTCGACCGAGACGTCCGCGGAGGGCACGAGTACCCGGTTGAGCGGGTCGATGAGGTCGTCGTAGGCAGGGAACTCGTTGGCCAGCGCTCCGGTGGTGTTCTCCACCACCGGCGTGAGGTCCGCGACGAGCCCGAGGCGGGCGAGCGCCTCTACCGTGCCGCGGCCCACGGCGGCGAGGCTGATCCCGGACAGCGCCCGTGAGTCCAGGCCGTACTCCGCGAGACGCTCGGCGATGGCGGTGACCGCGTGGGGTGAGGTGAACACCAGCCACAGGTAGCGACCGTCGACGAGGCCCCGGACGGCCTTCTCCATACCCTGCTCGGTACGGGGAGGCTCGATGGACATGGTGGCCACCAGTTCCGTGCTCGCCCCGTAGTGCGCCAGCTCCTCGGTCAGGGAGGCGAGGTCGTCCTTGGTGCGCGGTGTGATGACGCGCCAGTCGAACAGGGGCTTGCCCTCGAACCAGGCGTAGCGCTGCCGTCGGACTTCCTCGATGCCCGGGCCGACGATGAAGTAGCACTCGTCGGCGTCCACGTCCTCGATCTCGCCCCAGGTGAGCACCTCGCTGACCTGCGCCGTCGTCCCGACGCCCATAAGGCTCAGGCACTGGCCGGAGCGGCCGAACCGCGCCTCCGCCTCCCGCGCCAACTGACGGGCCCGGGTGCCGGCGGTGCGCACCACGAGGGTGTTGGCGCTGGGCCACTCGTCGATGGGGGGCACCTCGAGCATGGCGTCGAGCGCCGCGAACGCGGCCGTCGCCTTCACGCCGCCGAAGGACAGTGCGGCGCTCCACCGGTTGATCCCGGGGACCACGTTCGCGCGGATGCCCGCGGCAGCCAGGACCTCCGGCAGCACGCCCCCCGCGTCGGCATCGGTGAAGTAGTCACCTGAGTGGAGCCGGACCACCCGTCGTCCGCGTGCCACTGCGCTGAGGATCTCCGACACCTCGTCATCGCCCCCGGCGAAGCGGACCTCGGCGTGGGCGGGCGCGAGGGCGCGGACCTGCTCCACATCCGCGGACGGGTCGACGATGATGAGATCCGCGAAGCGTATGGCCCGGGATCCGGACAGGGTGAGGAGCCCAAGATCCGCGGGGCCGGAACCGACAAACGTGACCGACCCACCGGTCGGCTCGAACTCCGGCGGAGTGGCCGGTGAGGTCGGTTCCATGGAATCGGTCACTTCGATCTATTCCGTTCAGGGCTGGTCGGCGAGGGACGGGATCCAATCGGCCGGCGTGTCCCACAGGGACGGGACGGCCAAGGCCGCGCGGAGTGCGTCATCGTCGACGAACCAGTAGCCGAACTGCCGCTGATCCACGAAAGTGACAGGCACGTGATCGGTGTACCTGGCCCGCAGCGCCGCGTCGGTGTCGACGTCGACGGCGCGCCACCGCACACCGAGGTCCTCGCAGGCGCTCCTGACCACCGCTTCGGCCTCCACACAGAGGTGACAGCCGGAGCGGGTCAGCAGCAGGACCCGCGAGGGTGGTGCCACTACTTGCCGGCGCGACGACGCTGGATGCGCGTCTTCTTCAGAAGCTTGCGGTGCTTCTTCTTGGCCATGCGCTTGCGTCGCTTCTTGATGACAGAACCCACTGTGTGCCTTTCATTACCGGATGATCCGGGTGGTTCAATGTGCCTGGCCACACTGGGCCAGACAGTGAATCTTAGCTGTTAGGGACGGTGATCGACCAATCTCAGCGGGCCATCGCCCGGCCGCGGTCGGCGCACGCCTCCATCGCGGCGAGGAACGCGGCGCGCACGGCCCGCTCGTCGAGCACTCTCAACGCGGCCGCCGTCGTGCCGGCCGGGGACGTCACCTGCTCCCGCAGTTCGCCCGGCCGGGTCCCGGTGGCGAGCAGGGAGGCCGACCCCACGAACGTCTGCACCACCAGATCCGTGGCCTGGGCGCGGGTCAGCCCTTGGTGCACCCCGGCCTCGATCATGGCGTCAGCCACATAGAACAGGTAGGCGGGGCCGGAGCCGGAGACCGCCGTGAGGGCGTCGATCTGGCTCTCCGGGATGACCATGCTGCGCCCGACGGCGTCCATCAGGGATGCGACCAGGTCCAGCTGTTCGGCGGTGGCCCAGGTCCCGGACACCACACCGGCCATCCCCTGGCCCACCAGCGCGGGGGTGTTCGGCATGACCCGCACCACCGCGGTCCCATCCGGCAGCCCGGCCTCGAGCTGGGCGACGGGGGTGCCGGCGGCAATGGAGACGACCAGCGGTGACAACTGCCCGCCCTCCAACTGAGGGGTGAGCGCCGCGAGGACGTCCGGAATCTGGTGGGGCTTGACCGCGAGGACCACCACGTCCGCCGCCGCGGCGTCCTGCAAGGCCACCGCACGCACGCCGTGGCGTGCCTGGATGGCGGCGGCGCGTTCCTCGGCCGGCTCGACGATGCTCAGCTCCTCCGGCAGGCGCCCCGCGGCGAGCCACCCGGCCAGCAACGCCTCGCCCATGGCGCCGGCGCCGATCAGCGTGAGCTTCATCGGGCGAGCAGCTCGGCGATCTGGATGGCGTTGAGGGCGGCGCCCTTGCGCAGATTGTCGTTGCTGATGAACAGCACGAGACCGTGGTTTCCCTCGACGCTGCGGTCCTGGCGGATCCGTCCCACCAGCGACGCGTCTGCGCCGGCGGCCTGGAGCGGCGTGGGGACGTCGACGAGTTGCACGCCGGGGGCGTCGGCCAGCAGCGCGCGTGCCTGATCGGGTGTGATCTCGCGCCCGAAGGTCGCGTGGACGGACAGGGAGTGACCCGTGAAGACCGGCACCCGAACGCAGGTTCCGGCCACCCTCAGGTCGGGCAGGTGGAGGATCTTGCGCGACTCGTTGCGCAGCTTCTTCTCCTCGTCCGTCTCTCCCTCACCGTCGTCGACGAGGCTGCCCGCGAGCGGCACGACGTTGTAGGCGATGGGGGCGACGTAGGGCGCGATGTCCGCGGGCTGGAACGCGGACCCGTCCTGAGCCAGGACGCGCGGGTCCTCCATCAGGCCGAGCTGGCCCGCCAGCGCCTCCACACCCTTGACGCCCGAGCCGGAGACGGCCTGGAAGGTGGTGACCTGCAGCGCCTCGAGGCCCGCCGCGTCGTGCAGCGCCTTGAGCACCGGCATGGCCGCCATGGTGGTGCAGTTGGGATTGGCGATGATGCCGAGCCCGGCCAGGGCGATGTCCTCAGGGTTGACCTCGGAGACCACCAACGGGACGCGATCGTCCATGCGCCAGGCGGAGGAGTTGTCCACCACGATGGCGCCGGCCTCGGCCACCCGCGGCGCCCACGTCGTCGAGGTGGCTCCGCCGGCGGAGAAGAGCGCCACGTCGAGGCCGGAGAAGTCCGCGGTCCCGATGTCCTCGACCACCACCTCACCGGCACCCCAGGGCAACACCCTGCCGGCCGACCGCGCCGAGGCGAAGTAGCGGATCTGCTCAACCGGGACATCGCGCTCCGCCAGGAGACGACGCATCACGCCACCCACCTGCCCGGTCGCTCCGAAAACTCCTACACGCATGGGCTGAAGTCTACGACGCCGTCACCGATCGCCGCTCCCCCAGCCGGCGCTGGGTAGTGTTCGCCTCGAGGAGTTCGCGAGAGAGGTCCGATGATGCCGCAGGTTCCCCAGCCCCATCCGTCCCGCATCACGCCCTTCGCGGGCCACGCGGTCGTGGTGGGCGTCACCCCGGAGCAGCCGGATCTCGTCCTGCTGACCGCGGCGGAACTCGCCCGCGCACAGGGGGGCGCCCTGTTCTGCGCCTACGCCGACCCGGGTCGCGTCGTCGACCGCGAGTTCCCCGACGGCAACGTCGAGCACAGCGACATGGACCCGGACATGTCCGACGACGAGGAGTGGCGGCAGCGGCAGGCGAGGATCGTCGCGGCGATCGAGGAGGCGCTGGCCGGCTCGGGCGTGTCGTGGGAGTTTCGCTACCTGGCGGGGCGACCGGACCGGGCGCTGACCCATCTGGCGCGTGCCGTCGACGCCGCGGTGATCGTCGTCGGTACGGGGCGGCCCGGGCGTAGCGGGAGATTCCACGGGTTGCTCGACGCCGCCGTCGGCACCCACCTGGTCCACCATCAGCATCGGCCCGTGCTCACGGTCCCCACCTCTGTGGTCGACTGGAAGACGCCACTGGAATGGCGGTGACCACCACTCCGGGGCCGGCTTACCTGCGCCCCTCGCTGATCGGCCTCGTCGCGCTGGGGGGCGCCGCCGGGACCGCGCTGCGGCACGCGATCGAGTCCGCGTTCGGCGCCTCGGCAGGCGAGTTCCCCTGGGCCACGTTCGCGATCAACGTCACCGGGGCCATGATCCTTGGCGCATTGCTGGAGTCCTTGGCGCTGGTGCGGGCCGAGGGTGGCCGCCGCCGGGTGCTGCAGCTGACGCTGGGCACGGGACTGCTCGGCGGCTACACCACCTACAGCACCTTCGTGCTCGAGACCCTGACTCTGGGGCGGGCCGGCGACGTGGCACTCGCCGCGACCTACGCCGCCGCCTCACTTCTGGCCGGCTTCATCGCCGCCCTCGCGGCGATGACAGCGCTCAGGCGGATCGTCCGCGCAGCAAGGCCGATATGACGCCGATCTGGGTGGCCCTGGCCGGGGGCCTCGGGGCCGCTGCCCGATTCACCCTCGACGGCGCGCTCACCTCCCGCAGCCGCCGAACCCTCCCTGCCGCGACCCTGATCATCAACGTGCTCGGCTCGTTCCTCCTGGGACTGGTCACCGGACGGGTCGCCGACGGAGCCGCTCCCACCCTGCAGCTCATCGCCGGGGTCGGGTTCCTCGGCGGGTTCACCACCTTCAGCACCGCGAGCGTCGAACTGGTGCGGCTGGCGCGAGCCGGCCGGCCGGTGGCGGCCGCGGGGCTCGCGGTGGCGATGCTCGCGCTCAGCCTGGCCGCCGCCGGCGCGGGACTGGCCGTCGGGCCTGTGCTCCCCTGAGCCGGATCAGCGCCCGAGCCAGGCCAGCAGCACCGGCAGCAGGGGCGCCCCGACGAAGGCCGCGATGTCCAGCAGCGAGTGGGTGATCACCAGCGGCATGACGCGCTTGATCTTCATGTACAGCCAGCCGAAGGCCAGCCCCATGACGAGGTTGCCGACGAATCCGCCGAACCCCTGATAGAGGTGATAGCCGCCGCGGATGAGCGCGCTGACGACGACGACGGCCCACATCCGGCCGCCGGTCTGCGCCCACCGGGAGAAGAGATAGCCGATCATCAGCACCTCCTCCAGCACGCCGTTCATCACCGCGCGCAGCAGCAGGACGGGCACCGTCCACCAGTTGGCGGCCAGGTTGGCGGTACTGACCTGCGTGTTGATGCCGATCTCCACGGCGAAGAGGTAGAAGGCGAGGCCCGCCACCCCGATCATGGCGAACACGCCGAAACCCCAGGACAGATCGTGGCCCGGCCTGCGCAGGTCGAAGCCCATCACGCGCCACGGCCCCTCCGCCGGGCGGCGCTGCGTGGCGAGGAGATAGAGCGCCAGCACCACGGGGATCAGCGGGAACGTCATCCACGCCACCTGGTAGGCGAGGTCCAGCCACGGCCGGTCAGGCGTGGCGCTGGTGTTGATCGACGTGGTCTGCTGATTGAGCGGGATCGGCCGGGTGAGCTTCTCGATGATGGACAACACGGCGTAGATGGCCGACTGTCCCAAGGACAACAGCAGCACGATGGCGATCTCGGTGCGCAGCAGGCGCCGGGAGGCGCCGCCCACCGTCGATGACACCGCCAGCGGGGCCGCCGTCATCGCTTGTCCGAGATGGCCCGCAGGTAGCTGTACAGCGTGCGCGGGCGCGCGGCGATCCTCGTGGTCAGGTACTCGAACCATGCGGGGCCGAACGGCACATAGGTGCGGGAGCGGTAGCCGATGTCCGTCAGCCGGCGCTGCTCCAACGGGCGCACGCCGTAGAACATCTGGAACTCGAAGCCGTCACGGCCGACGGCGTTACGCCGCGCGAGATCCTGCGCGATGGCGATGATCGTGGGGTCGTGCGAGGCGACCATCGCGTAGCCGCCGTCCTCCATGACGCGGCGCACGCCGCGCACGAGCGCCAGGGACTTCTCCTGCTCATCGCGGTAGCCGGCGCTTCTGGGCACCGGATAGGAGCCGACGCAGAGCCGCACCCGGGCGCCCTCCGCCGCGACCCTCGAGGCGTCGCGTTCGGCGCGCCGGATGTCCATCGGGAGGGTCAGCCCGATGGTGTCGCACTCGTCCCGGGCCTGCTGCCAGAGCGCGAGGGTCTCGTCGTACTCCTCGGTGCCCTGCATCTCCAGCGTCACGACGGCGCCGGCCGCATTGCTCACGCGGCAGAGTTCACCGAGCCGGTCCCTGGCACTGGAGGGGCTGTCCCTGAGCCCCAGCGACGAAGGCTTGACCGAGATGTCCACGCCGGCCGCGTCGGCACCAAGCGCCTCCAGCGCGCGGCACAACATCGCGGGGGTCTCCGCCTCGCTGTCCGAGCTGGGCAGGTAGGCCAACGACACGAGCAACCCCTGTCGCACCAGCGTGCGCGTCACGGCCACCGCGTCGTCGATGGTCTCTCCCGCCACGTAGGCCTTGGCGAACTCCTCCGCCGCGCCCGAGGCCAGCGCCGAGGTCTGCACCCGCCGCGACCTGATCACCCCGCGGACCGCGCTGTTAAGACGCGACATCCACCCTCCTCGCCGTGCCCTTGGCCAGCACGGACCGGATGGAGGCCAGCGATTCGCCCAGCAGTTCCTCCCGCTCATGCCGCGACCGCGCCCTCCTGGAGGAGACCTCCAGCACCATGTGCCCCTCGAACCCTGAGGCGGCGATCTCCTCGACCACCGTCCAGGCCGCCTGGTCCCCCTCGCCGGGCATGAGGTGTTCATCCTTGAGGGAGCCGCGACCGTCGGTCAGGTGGACGTGCGCCAGCCTGTCCCCCCAGGCGCGCACCAGATCCAGCGACTGCCGCTGGGACGTGGACGCGTGGCTGAGGTCCAGCGTGAGGTGGTCGTAGTCGTACGGAGTGGGGTCCCAGCCGGGCAGGTACGCCTGGAAGTGACCGGCGGGCGTGCGCCAGGGATACATGTTCTCGACGGCGAACTGCACGTCCATCTCCGCGTTGAGCCGCTTGATGCCGGCCACGAAGCCCGCCCCGTACTCGCGCTGCCAGCGGAATGGGGGATGTACCACGACGGTGTCGCCCCCGAACCGCTGCACGGCCTCGCCTGATCGCCGCAGCTTGTCCCACGGCTCGGAGCCCCAGGTGCTCTGCGTGACGAGCAGCGTGGGTGCGTGCACCGAGAGCACGGGCACACCGTGATAGGAGGCGAGCTTCTCGATGGCGTCGATGTCCGTGGAGAGCGCGTCGACACCGACCATCAGCTCGATGCCGTCGTACCCCAGGGAGGCGGCCAGCTCGAACGCGCTGGCCGAGGCCTCCGGGAACACCGACGTGGTCGACAGAAGAACCTTCGACGTGGACACATCGCCACCCTACTAGCGATGAGGGAGGACCGGCGAGGGCCGATTAGTTGTTTAGCGCTGCTCAGGGCAAGAATGGGGCCATGCACGTCGACCATCTGATCTTTGCGACCGGCCCCGACGGCCTCAAGGCTGAGGCATCACGGCTCGCTGATGCGCTGGGCACCGACTACAAGGACGGTGGCTTCCATCCAAGGTTCGGCACCCGCAACCACATCATCCCGCTCGCGGACGCCCGCTACATCGAGGTGGTCGAGGTGCTCGATCACCCGGCAGCCGAGAAGGCCGCCTTCGGGCAGGCCGTCCGCGCCCGCTCCGAGATGGGCGGCGGCTGGATGGGATGGGTGGTCAGCGTGCCCGACATCGCCCCGTTCGAGCAGCGGCTGGAGCGTTCGGCCGTCACCGGCCTGCGTCACTTCCCCGACGGCCGTCGGCTTGAATGGGTCCAGATCGGCATCAGAGGGCTGATCGCGGACCCGCAACTGCCCTACTTCCTGGAGTGGAAGAGCGACGACTCGTTGCGCCCGGCCGCCCTGCGCGGCGAGGTCCGCCTCACGTCGATGCAGATCTCCGGCTCGGCGGACCGCCTGTCAGAGTGGCTGGCCATGCCGGTGGCGGACGAGCTCGACGGCATCCGCCTCGATCTCGTGGCCCCCCACGGCACACCCGGCATCTCCAACGTGACCTTTGAGACGCCGAAGGGCACCGTCACCATCTGAGACCCCTGCTGCAGGCGCAACCGCAGGCCCGGCTCCCCACAGGTGGGCAGCTCTCAGCACCGCGACCACCTTCTGCCGCTCGCTCGGCTGCGGCTTTGTCGGTGGGCGCACCTAAGCTCATTCGTGTGGCGAAGAAACAAGACATCTACCACTGCACCGAGTGCGGCTGGACGACGGTGCGGTGGGTGGGCAGGTGCGGCGAGTGTCAGGCCTGGGGCACCGTCGCCGAGCGCGGCGCCCCGAAACTCAGGCAGGTGTCCTCCTCGGTTCCCGTGGACGCAGCAGTCCCCATCACCCAGGTCCCCACGGACACCGCGCAGCGCCGGCTCACCACCATCGCGGAGCTGGACCGCGTCCTGGGCGCCGGGCTCGTGCCGGGCGCCGTCGTCCTCCTGGCCGGTGAGCCTGGCGTCGGAAAGTCCACCCTGCTGCTGGACGTCGCAGCGAAGTGGGCCCGTTCGGGCCAGACCACGCTCTACATCTCCGGAGAGGAATCCGCGTCGCAGGTGCGGCTGCGGGCCGAGCGCACCGGCGCCGTGGCCGAGTCGCTCTACCTGGCCTCGGAGAACGACCTGGGGACGGTGCTCGGCCACATCGAGACCGTGCGCCCCTCGCTGCTCGTGCTGGACTCGGTGCAGACCATCGCCACCGCGGAGGCCGAGGGCGCGCCCGGCGGGCCGGCGCAGGTCCGGGAGGTGACGG
The DNA here is from genome assembly GCF_055326215.1 of Tessaracoccus pujii. Lineage (NCBI taxonomy): Bacteria > Bacillati > Actinomycetota > Actinomycetes > Propionibacteriales > Propionibacteriaceae > Tessaracoccus > Tessaracoccus pujii. The sequence continues at coordinate 315,025 of NZ_JBUZNP010000004.1, forward strand.
GGGCGCTCGCCAAGGTGGCCAAGCGCGAGGACATGGCGGTGATCATCGTCGGGCACGTCACCAAGGACGGCTCCATCGCGGGGCCCCGCACGCTGGAGCACCTCGTCGACGTGGTGCTCACGTTCGAGGGGGACCGGCACTCCGGTTTTCGCATGGTGCGCGCCACGAAGAACCGCTTCGGCCCCGCGGACGAGGTGGGATGCTTCGAGATGAGCGAGACGGGGATCGTGGAGGTGCCGGACCCCTCAGGGCTGTTCACCACCACGCATGCCGAGCCCACGCCGGGGACCTGCGTGACCGTCACGCTGGAGGGCAGGCGCCCGCTGCTGGCGGAGATCCAGGCGCTGGTGGCGCCCTCCCCGTACCAGTCCTCGCCCCGCCGGACCACACACGGGCTGGACGCCTCGAGGATCGCGATGGTGCTGGCCGTCCTCGAGCGGAAGGCACGGCTGCCGCTGTCACAGCACGACGTGTACGTCTCGACGGTGGGCGGGGCCAGGGTCACGGACCCGTCGGTGGACCTCGCCACGGCCATCGCGATCGCATCGGCCGCCGTGGACCGGCAGCACCCCCGCCGGTTCCTGGCGCTGGGAGAGGTGGGGCTCGCCGGAGACCTCCGCCGCGTCCCGGGGGTTGAGCGTCGCCTCGCGGAGGCGGCCCGGCTGGGGTTCGAACTGGCCATCGTGCCCACCGGGTCGCGGGACGTGACCGTGAAGGTGCCCCGCCTTGGAAGCCTGAAGGTGGTGGAGGTGACCACGTTGGCGGACGCTCTGGGCGTGCTGGACCTCCGTCGCGGGGCCAAGGAGTAGGGCGGTGGGGGCGTTGCGGATCGGTGAGGTGGCCCGCCGCACGGGCCTGTCGCAGCGCACGTTGCGCCACTACGACGAGCTGGGCCTCCTGGTGCCGAGCGGTCGCTCGTCGGCGGACTACCGGCTCTATTCCCACGAGGATCTTGTGCGGCTCCTCGCCATCCAGCACCTCAAGTCGCTGGGTCTGTCCCTGGGGGAGGTGCGCAGCGCGCTGGATGACCCGGCCGTGGACGCGCCCGCCATGCTGGGGCAGCACGCCGCCGCCGTGGAGCGACGGATCGCCGCGGAGCAGGATCTGCTCGGGAGGCTCCGGGCGCTCCAGTCCGCCGCGGAGGCGGGATGGGACGACGTGCTGGACGCCATCGCGCTGAGCGAGCGGCTGCGCCATCCGCATGCCGAGGTACGGCTCCGCGCGGCGCTCACCGGGCACGCGTCCGCGCCGTTCGAGGACCTCGTCGAGGTGCTGCGCAGCGACCCGGAGCCGGGGGTCCGGGAGGCGGCCACCTGGGCCATCACCCAACGCCCCGCCGGGGCCGCGGCCAGGCTCGGCGACGCGCTTGCCTCAGGCGACGCGCGGGCCCGCCACGCGTTGGCGCACGTGCTGGGCAAGCTGCGCGACCCGTCCGCGGTGCCGCTGCTCGGAGAGCTGCTACGCGACGACGAGGCCGATGTGGCCGCCAAGGCCGCCTTCAGCCTGGGTCAGGTGGGCGGGCCGGGTGCCGTGGCCGCGCTGGTCGCCGCGCTCGGCGACCAGCGGCCTGGTGTGCGCGACGAGGTGGCGGCGGCGCTGGCGGCGCTGGACGGGGCGGTGGAGCCGCTCGTCGCGGCGCTGTCGGACCCCCAGCCGGCGGTCCGGGCGCTCGCGGCGGAGGCGCTGGGGTTGTCGCGGGAGCCCACCACCGTCGCCGCGCTCACGGCTCTGCTCTCCGATACGCAGCCCGAGGTACGTTTCGCGGCCCTGTTGGCGCTCGGGCAGCTGGACGACGAGGGTGCCGCGCGCGCCGTCGAGGGTGAGATCGACTCGCCCGACGACCGCGCGCGGCTCCTGGCCCGCCGTCTGGTGGCGGACCGTCAGGCGGTCGCCCCGGCCGCCGCGTCCCGATCGGAGCGGAAGCGCCTGGCCACCTGAGCGATCAGGGCATCCTCCCCGCCGGCGAGGCGCTCGAGGGCGCCGTCCGCGGCCCCGGTCAGCTGCCCCAGCGCGGAGACCGCAGCCAGCCGCACGTCGGCGTCCGTGTCGAGGGCGGCAGCCTCAAGAGCGGCCGCGGCGGGATCGGCGTCGGGGCCTCCAAGGTGGCCCAGCGCCTCGGCCGCATGGGCGCGCACCTCGGCGTCGGGATCGCCCAGTGCCGAGGTGAGCGCCGGGACCGCGGCCTCGCCGAGACGGTGCAGCGCCGTGGTGAGCGCGTCGCGCTGCAGCGCCGCCCCGTGGCCCAGGCGCTGCGTCAACGCCTCCGCGGCTTCGGGGCGCCTCGTGTTGGCGACGGCCCGGTAGGCCTTGATCGCCACGTCGGGGTGCTCGTCGTCCACCAGGGGGCGCAGGTGCTCGAAGTGCCTGGGGTCGCCGATCTTGCTGAATACGTGGGCGGCGGTGCGCCGCTGCGCGGGCTCGTCGCTGATCAGCATGTCGAGAAGGTCCGGCTCCACCTCCGCGGCGTGCTGGACAAGTGCCCAGGTGAGGTCCTCGCGGACGCGCGGATCCGGCTCGACGCGCATCCGCTCCACGAGGGCGGGGGCGGCGGAGGGATCCTTCGTCGCGCCGAGGGTGAGCGCCGCATGCCGGCGCACGGTGCCGTCGTGGTCGGCGAGGGACGAGATGATGCTCTGCAGTTCGGTCATGCGCTCGACGGTAAACCTTGACGCCGCGTCAAGGTCAAGCCAGGCGCTGACCCCGGCCGTCGTCCCTCAGCGAACACGCCCTGGCTGCACTTGCGTGGGGGCAGGACCAGTGCGTGCGACCACAGGAGAGACATGCCAGACGTTGCCATGATGACCCAGCTCGGCGGACTGCTCATCCGGCACCTCAAGGCGTTCAACACGGATGCCTCACCGCTGCCGGGGGAACCCGCCGACGACGCCGAGCGTGAGGACGCGGAGAGCTTCACGGCCGCGCTGGAGAAGTTGGGACCCACCTTCATCAAGTTCGGCCAGCTGCTTTCCACGCGCCAGGACCTGCTCCCTGCCGTCTACACCGACGCGCTGTCGCGGCTCCAGGACGACGTGTCGCCGGTTCCCGTCGAGGAGGTCCGGGAGCGGATCGAGAGCTCGATCGGTGCCCCCATCTCGACGCTCTTCACCGAGTTCGACGACGTGCCGCTGGCATCGGCGTCCCTGGCCCAGGCCCATCGCGCGGTCACCCGGACCGGCCGTGAGGTGGTGGTGAAGGTCCTGCGCCCGGGCGTGCGGGAGCGCGTTCGCAGGGATCTGGCGTCGCTGGCCGAACTCGCTGACTTCGCCGACGCCAACACGGCCATCGGGCCCAGGCTAGGCGCGGCCCGGATGCTGGCGCAGTTCCGGCGCTCCATGGCCGACGAGCTCGACTACCGCAAGGAGGCGGCCAACCTCGACCTGTTCCGCCGCCTCGTGCAGGACGAGCCGGACCTGGTGGTGCCCGGCTATGTCCCGGACTACTCCGCCGACGACGTGCTGACGCTGGAGTTCATGCCCGGCAAGAAGATCACCGACGTGGGACCACTGGCCATGCTGGACGTGGACGGCGCCCGCCTGGCCGCAGCCTTGTTCCGCTTCATGCTCAGCGCCATGCTGATCGACGGCATCCTGCACGCCGACCCCCATCCCGGCAACCTGTTCCTCACCCCCGAACACAGAATCGCCATCCTGGACGTCGGCATGGTGGTGCGGCTGCCCGGCCGGCTGCGTAGCGCCATGGTGAAGCTGCTGGTGTCGATCGGCGACGGCGACGGCGAGGGGGCCGCGACCATCCTGGCCGACATGGGCCACCCCACGGCGGACTACGACGCGGCCGCCTTCCGCGACGACGTGTCGCACCTGGTCTCCTCCACCCTCTCCATGGGCGCGGACCTGCAGGCCGGCAGTGTGCTGATGCAGCTGGCGCGGGTCTCCGGCGTGCACGGCCTGCGCCCGCCGGCGGAGATGACGCTCGTGGCCAAGGCGCTGCTCAACCTCGACCAGGCCACCCAGCACCTGGACCCGAAGTTCACACCCATCGAGGCCATCCGGGCCAACCTGCCCACCATCCTCACCGCGGGCCTGAAGCCCGGCGCCGGGCAGACCCTGCTGGGCACCATCGAGGGCAAGGAGTTTCTGGAGCGCCTGCCCAGACGCGCCAACCGCCTCATGGACGCGCTCACCGAGGGCGAACTGGCGTTCAAGATCGACGCGTTCGATGAGAGCCGGATGCTGATGGTGCTGCAGCAGGTGGCCAACCGCCTGTCGACCGCCCTGATCCTCGCGGCCATCACCATCGCGGCGGCCCTGCTGATGTTCGCCGACGTCGGTCCCCGCCTCCTGGGCTATCCGGCGCTGGGCACCGTCTTCTTCCTGCTCGCGGCCGTCGGCGGCCTGGTGATGGTGGCCACCATCCTCTGGCACGACCGCCCTGTCCGCCGCAACGTCAAGCGCACGGACCGAAAGGCCCGGCTCTCGGACGACCCCGGACGCTCCTAGCGGCCCCTACACTGGGCGGATCACCACGGGGAGGTGCGTTGCCCAAGTCCACGGTCCGTCGCTATCTGAAACTGCTCGCGCCCGGCACCCCGCTCCGCGCGGGCCTGGACCGGATTCTGCTCGGGGGAACCGGCGCCCTGATCGTGCTGGGCAACAACGCGAAGGTGCACCAGGTGTGCTCGGGAGGCTTCCAGATCGGGGTCGAGTGCACCGAGCAGGCACTGCGCGAGCTCGCCAAGCTGGACGGTGCCATCATCCTGTCGACGGATCTCTCCACCATCATCGCGGCCGGCGTGCACCTGGTGCCGGCCGGTGACCTCCCCACCGCGGAGACCGGAACCCGCCACCGCTCGGCCGACCGGACGGCCCAGGCCTCCGGTGTGCCCGTGGTGACGGTGTCGGCCTCCATGTCCACCGTCTCGCTCTTCCTCGAGGGCCGGCGCCACGTCGTCGAGACCGCCCCCCAGGTGATCAGCCGGGCCAACCAGACCCTGGCCACCCTGGCACGGGTGGTCACGCGGCTGGGTGACCTGATGGATCAGTTCACCGCCCTCGAGATCGGCGAGCAGGTGACGCTACGGGACCTCACTCACGTGGTGCACCGCCTGGAGCTCACGCGCAGGTTGTCCTCCGAGATGCAGTTCCACGCCGACGTCCTCGGCGTCGAGGGACGCATGGTGGCCATGCAGCACGCTGAACTCGCCACGAGTTTCGACGGTGTCGCGGGGCTCCTGACAGAGGACTACGCGCACAACCTCGACGAGCCGGCGGAGTTCGACCTGGCGCGCCTGCACAATTTCTCCACCGAGGAACTGTTCAGCGGCCAGCTGGTGGCCCAGCGCCTCGGTTTCGGCTCGAACCCGCCCATGGAACAGCTGCTGACCACCCGCGGCGTCAGGCTCCTCACCATGGTCGGCCGCCTGCCGTCGCCTCTGGTGGCCAAGCTCGTGGACCGGTTCACCCTCCAGGAGCTGTCCGGGGCCCCGGTGAGCTCCCTGCTCGAGGTGGAGGGCATCGGACAGCTCCGCGCGCGCCAGATTCGCGACGCGATGCTGCGGATCGCAGAGATCACCTGACGCGGACCCGTCTTCCGCCGGCGTCGCGACGGTATAGCCTGGGCGCACACACAGGGGAGCGCCACTGGGGCGCTGAGAGTGCGGGAAGCCGCAGACCCTCAACCTGATCCGGTTAGCACCGGCGTAGGGAGTGAGAATCTCCTCGGCCTCGCCGAGCCTCCGAAAGGAGACACGTATGTCCAGGACGTCCACCACCAGGACCCTTGCCGCCTCGGTCGCGGCGCTCGCCCTCGTCGCCTGCGCGGGCTCGCCGCAGTCCACGACGACCACCGGCCCGTCCTCGGCAGCCGGGCCCACAGAGACCAGCACCCTCACCGTCTTCACCCACGACGCGTTCACGCTGCCGGACGAGCTGAAGGCCTCGTTCGCCGAGCAGACGGGCTACGACGTGACCTATACGACGCCGGGGGACGCGGGCGCGCTGGTCAACCAGCTGATCCTCACCAAGGACTCCCCGCTCGGCGACGTGGTGTTCGGTATCGACAACACCTTCGCGTCCCGTGCCTCGGACGAAGGCGTCCTGGCGCCGTACACCTCGCCGGCCGCGGCCACGGTGCCCGAGGAGTTCCAGGCCCCGGATCTCACCCCCGTCGACTACGGCGACGTCTGCATCAACGCGGACAAGGCCTGGTTCGAGGACCACGCCCTGCCCGTGCCGGTCACCCTCGACGACCTGGCTGAGCCCGAGTACAAGGACCTCCTGGTGGTCACCAACCCGGCGTCGTCGTCGCCGGGGTTGGCGTTCCTCATCGCCACCGTCGGCGCCAAGGGCGAGGGCTACCTGGAGTACTGGCGCTCGCTGATGGACAACGGCACCAAGATCGCCTCGGGCTGGACGGACGCCTACTACACCGACTTCTCCGGCGCCGACGGCAAGGGCCCCCGGCCGCTCGTCCTGTCCTACGCGACCTCGCCGGCCTTCACCGTCTCCGGCGACGAGTCCACGACCGTGGCCCTCTTGGAGACCTGTTTCCGGCAGGTCGAGTACGCGGGCGTGATCGCGGGCGCCGAGAACGAGGTGGGGGCCCGGAAGTTCATCGACTTCATGCTCACGCCTGAGGTCCAGGCGGCCATCCCGGAGAACCTCTACATGTTCCCCGTCGTCCCCGGGACCCCCCTTCCTGAGCAGTGGGAGAGGTTCGCCGCGCTGCCCGACGCGCCCATCGAGGTGCCGCAGGAGGAGATCGGCGCCTCCCGCGACGAGTGGATCCGGGCGTGGACCGACGCCACCAGTTGACCCGGGCACTGTGGCGGGGCGGGTGGGTGGTCGCCGCGGCGATCCCCGCCGCCTTCCTCGCGGTGTTCTTCGCCTGGCCGGCGGCCGCTCTCATCGCGCGCGGCTTCCACGACGGTGCCGCCTGGACGCTGGACGGGTTCACCGCGGTCTACAACTCCCCCCGCACCTGGCGGGCCGTCCGGTTCACCCTGGGCTCGGCCCTCGCCACGACGGCGGCCTGCCTTGCGCTGGGTCTCCCGGGCGCGTACGTGCTGTACCGGTGCAGCTTCCGCGGCCGCGACACCCTGCGCGCGCTGGTGGCGGTTCCGTTCGTGCTGCCGACGGTGGTGGCGGGTGTGGCGTTCGGCTCCCTGCTGCGCGAGGACGGCCTCCTCGGATGGCTCGGCCTGGGAGGCTCGGTGGCCGCCATTCTCGCCGCGATGGTGTTCTTCAACTATTCGGTGGTGGTGCGCGCCGTCGGCACCTTCTGGGCGCGTCTGGACCCTCGGCTGGGTCAGGCCGCCGCGACCCTGGGGGCCTCCCCGGCGCGTGTCCTCGCGACGGTGACCATCCCGACGCTGGCGCCGGCGCTCCTGTCGTCAGCCTCCCTGGTGTTCCTCTTCAGCGCCTCGTCCTACGGCATCGTGATGGTGCTGGGCGAGACGCGGTTCCAGACCGTCGAGACCGAGATCTGGTTCCTCACCACGCAGCTTCTGGATCTGCCGGCCGCGGCGGCGCTGTCCGTCGCCCAACTGGTGATCGTCACCGCCACCCTGTGGGTCAGTGGCCACGCCCAGGCGCGGATGACCCGCGCGCTGCGCCTGCATCCCGAGAGTGCAGGGGCGCGGCCCCTCTCCCTGGTCCGCGACTGGCCCGCGATCGCAGCGACCGTCGCGGTCGTCGTCGGGCTGCTGGCGCTGCCCCTGGCCAACCTCCTCTGGCGCTCCCTGACCGTCCAGGGGGAGTTCGGCCTCGCCAACTACCTCCGCCTGGCCACCGCCGACAGCCTCGGGGCGACCGTCTGGGAGGCGCTCCGCACGACGCTGGTGACCGCTCTGGCCGCCACCGCCGTGGCCCTCACGCTGGGCGTCCTGGTGGCGCTGGTCGCGTCGCGGCGGCCGCGGCGCCGACGCGGCAGGCAGGCCCTCGCCGTGCTCGAGGGCCTGTTCCTGCTCCCGCTGGGCGTCTCGGCGGTCACCGTCGGCTTCGGCTACCTCATCACCCTGAACCGGCCGCCGCTGGATCTGCGCTCCAGCATCGTGCTGATCCCCATCGCGCAGGCGGTGGTCGCGCTCCCGCTGGTGGTCCGGACGCTGCTGCCCACGCTGCGTGCCATCGACCCCCGACAGCTGGAGGCCGCCGCCACACTCGGATCCACCCCCGGCCAGGTCCTGCGGCGCATCGAGCTCCCCCACCTGGCGCGCGGCGTGGGACTGGCCGCGGGATTCGCCTTCGCGACGTCGCTCGGCGAGTTCGGCGCCACGTCGTTCCTCGCACGGCCGGACAACCCCACTTTGCCCGTGCTGATCTTCCGTGCGTTCGGTCGCCCCGGCGCCGAGAACTACGGCCTCGCCCTGGCCGCGTCCGTCATCCTGGCAGGATTGGCCGGAGTCACCATGGCCGTCGCTGAACGCGCGCGCCCGAAGGAGGTAGCCACGTGGTAGCCGGTCTGACCGTGCACGACGCTGTCGTGCGTTACGGCCGCACCACCGCCGTCGATCAGGTCTCGTTGGCCGTGCCGCGGGGCAGCGTCGTGGGCCTTCTCGGGCCCTCCGGCTCCGGCAAGTCCACGCTGCTGCGCGCCATCGCGGGCCTTGAGCCGCTGGTTGCCGGGTCCATCGCCTGGGACGGCGTGGACCTCGCCGGCGTCAAGGTCCACCAACGCAACTTCGGCCTCGTCTTCCAGGACGCGCAGCTCTTCCCGACCATGACGGTGGGCAGGAACATCGCCTACGGGCTGGGCAGGCTGAGCCGCGAGGGCCAGCGCGCCAGGGTGGCGGAGATGCTCGAGCTCGTCGGGTTGCCGGGCTACGAGCAGCGGCGAACCACAGAGCTCTCGGGCGGACAGGCGCAGCGCGTGGCATTGGCGCGCTCCCTGGCCCCCTCGCCCCGGGCCCTCCTGCTCGACGAGCCACTCTCCGCACTCGACACCGGCCTGCGCCGTCGCCTCGCCGACGACCTGGCCAGGATCCTGCGCGAGACCCACACCACGGCGGTCTACGTCACCCATGACCACCAGGAGGCCTACACCATCGCCGATTCGGTGGCGGTCCTGCACGACGGCGCCCTCCTGCAGATGGACGATCCCGAGGCCCTGCGGCGTGCGCCGGCCTCGAAGCAGGTGGCCGCATTCCTGGGAAGCAGAGCGTTCCTCACGGAGCACCAGGCAAGGGCGCTGGGCTGGCACGGTGCCCTGCCCGTGGGAGCGGTCCTCGGCGTGGGCCAGAGCTCGCTGGTGCTCGACGACGCGGGCGTGGAGGTGGCCGTCGTGGACCAGGGCTACACCGTCGACCACGTGGAGATCGGCGTGCGCCTGCCGGACGGGCAGCGGGCCACGGTGGCCTCTCCCGAGCGGGTGGAGGGTCCGACGGTGCGTATACGGCTCGTCGGGGGGGCCGTCACACCCGCGTGAGGGACCCTTTCCAGGCCGCGCGGATGCGCTGCCCCACCGTGACGGCGCTGCCGACGGCCACCACGGCGAGCGCGACGGTCAGAATGAGCGTCGGCCCGCCCAGGCCGACGGCGAGGGTCCCGACGGCTGCGACGGCGAGCCGGTCCGACCGTTCGAACAGGCCGGCGGAGGCGTCCCAGCCCTCGGCCTCGGCACGGGCCCGCGCGTAGGACACCGCGAACCCCAGCACCATGCAGGCCAGGGCCAGCCCCAGGACGACCTGGTCGCGGCTCGCGGCCCAGAGTGCCAGGCCGGCGAACGCGGCGCCGTCGGCCAGGCGGTCCAGAGTCGAGTCCAGGAACGCGCCGAACCTCGTCACCCGTCCGCCCTTCCTCGCCATGGTGCCGTCCAGGCCGTCAGCCAGGAGGAAGACGGTCAGCACGACCACCCCGGTCACCAGTTCACCCCTGGGAAGAAACCACAGCGCTGCGGCCGCGACCCCCACCGTGCCGGCCACGGTGACCGCCGTCGGGGAGATCCCCAGCCGGAGCAGGAGAAGGGCCAACGGGGTCAAGGCGCGCCCGTAGGCACCGCGGAGGAAGGAGAGCACCTCCCCAGCCTACCGAGCCGATCCCCGTCCACGGTCGGGAGGCCACCTGGGGCTCACTGTCCGCCCCCGGACGGGTTGACGCTACGGTGAACCGGTGGCCCGCGACAGATTCCCCCAGTCCGTGTACGGCACCGGCGACGAGCCGGACGCCCGATTCACCCTGGCCAACGAGCGCACCTACCTGGCCTGGATCCGCACGTCATTGGCGCTGTTGGCCGGAGGGATCGCCCTGGAGGTGCTCGGGCTGGGCATCGACGAGTTCTTCCGCATGGCCGCCTCAGTGGTCCTCATGGGCACGGGGATCGCGGCCGCCCCCGTCGCCTGGTGGGGGTGGGCCCGCTACGAGCGGGCCCTGCGCAACAACACACCGTTGCCCGCCTCGATGTTCGCCCTTCCCATCGCCGCGGCCGTCGCCGTGAGCGGCCTTCTGGTGTTCGTCGGCTTTCTCCTGCGATGACCCAACGCCCCTACGACCCCGGTCTCCAGCCCGAGCGCACGGTCCTGGCGTGGCAGCGCACCTCCCTGTCGATCGGCATGGGCGCCCTGATCTTCGCCAGGGTCGAGGCGACTGTCCTCGGCGTCTGGTCCTGGGCCTTCGCCGGCGCGGGCCTGGCCTCGGCGGTGCTCATCGGCGTCTGGTCGCGCCGCCGCTACGGCTACACGCACCGCACGCTCACGGCCGGCGGTACCCGCCTGGCAGACGGTCTCCTCCCCGCCGTGCTGGCGATGGTGGTCGCCGTGGGTGGCATCGTGGCCCTGGCCCTGGCCGTGATCGCCGGCTGACATAGAAAGACGGGCGGGGGGGGACCAAAGGGCCCCCCCCCCCCCCCTCCCCCCTGTCCGGAGGTGGCTTCTCCCTC